>NZ_CP016538.2:711666-1020000 GCF_001687625.2 Planococcus maritimus | reverse complement strand
GCTGGCGTATCGCCGTCTCGAAAGACGCACGATTCGCTTGATCTGCCGAAGCTGATCAGTAAGTTGTGTCGCGATCGCTCGCGACTGTATTATTGACGTTTTGCTGTTCAGTTTTCAAGGTTCAAATGTTAACGCTGCTTCAAAAGCAACTTCTTTAATTTAACACCGCTACGTGAAAGAGTCAAGCCTTTTTTATTATTGTGAAAAACTTAATTCGTTCGAGCGACAAGTAATATCATAATACATTAGTTGACTGATTGTCAACGGAAAACTAAAAATATCTTTAAGTTGTTTTTCAACCGCTACTTTTATTTCAGGGATTACTTTCTATCCTTTTGCCCCCTTTAATGAAGAAAACTGATCGAGAGTACCTCTCGATCAGCTTTATCTCTTTGAAAAAACTTAGTTTTTCACTGAATAATATCGATGGAAAATACCTTCGCTCTTTGTTTTCACACCGTTGATAGAGATTAAGTCTTTTTCAATTAAGAACTCGACAAGCACTTCAAGGTTTGACGAATAGTTTTTCAGCTCTTCTTGTTCATGTAATTCTTGAATGGTCCAGCTGCTTTGTTTCTCCATTACTTCGCGAATATGCTGTGAGCCATCTTGAGTTCTTGAGTGGATGAAAAATTCGCTAGCCAAGAATAATAGTTCCAATCGCTTGTCTATCGCCTCATCACTCGAAATAAGCTCTTCATATAGTTTATAGATCGCTGGCTCCATCTTCTTCACTTGCGACCAGACTGTCACTTCTGGCGGAAGGCCATTTTCCAACACAGATAACCGCGCCAAGTGATGGAGTGACTCTACCATGTGATGATAAGCATCTAAGTAATTCTTTTCTTCAAAGAACATTTTACCTTCCAGGTAACGGCGTATGAGTTTAGCAAACTCTAATCCCATTTTTATTTTTCTGCCGTAGAATGGATATTCTTTTAGTTCAGTTTTAAGTTTCTCCATAAACTCATTGCGATCATATATGACACGCCCATTAAAAAGCCAGTCAACAATTTTACGGTTAGTTCCCAGCAGCAGCCATTTGTGCAATTGTTTTTCTGTAATAATATGCATGGCAGCTTTTTTATCAAGGTACGTGTAGTGTTTCGTGAAAACGGGCGTTTCGTTTTCTTTTGTAATGATCAGAAGAATTGAATCGAACGTATCTGTAATCGGGCTGATGTCTTCTCTCTTTTCGATTAAGATGACACCAAGTGTCGTTTCCTGGCTCGCACGCTCTTGATATAACGGTCTCAATATTTGTTCCATCCGTCGTCACTCCCTGCTGTATATCTTCATATTTAATGATGCCCTCGATACTCTAGGCACGCAATTATTCTTTGCCGTTTTTCTTTATTTCGACATATTTCTCTTATATTCCTTTAACAGAATTAGCTTAACCCTTTTTACGGACGTTTGTGATATAGTATGATGGACGCAAGGAGGAACAGCTCATGAAATCTTATAAAAATAAAATCAACCGCATCCGGACCTTCGCTCTGGCATTGATTTTCATTGGCATCGTCATTATGTATGTGGGCATCTATTTCCGCAACCAACCGATTGTCATGGTTATCTTTATGCTGCTCGGTGTTATTGCAATCATCGGAAGCACTGGGGTTTATGCTTGGATAGGCTTGCTGTCGATGAAAACTGTCCCAGTTCAGTGTCCGAATTGCGAACGTCATACCAAAATGTTGGGCCGTGTAGATATTTGTATGCATTGTAATGAACCGTTGACGATGGACCCTTCGCTCGAGGGGAAAGCGTTTAACGAAGAATATAATAAGAAAAAAACGCAACAATAAAAAAAGAATGTCCGCCTACATGGCGGACATTCTTTTTTTATTGTGCTTTAGCTGATTCGCTATAGCAGTCACGGCATGTTCCGTAGATTTCTAGACGATGATAATCTACTTGGAAGCCTGTAACGTGGGAAGCCAAATGTTCCACTTCGTCTAATCCTGGATAATGGAAGTCGACGATTTTTCCGCACTCATTGCAAATCATATGATAATGATCATGGGTGACAAAGTCGAAACGGCTAGAAGAATCTCCATAGGTCAATTCTTTCACTAGCCCTGCTTTTTTAAAGACACGCAAGTTATTATAAACAGTGGCGACACTCATATTGGGAAAGGCTTTTTCAAGCGCACGATAAATATCATCTGCTGTCGGATGCGATGTAGAATGGATCATAAATTCCAAAATCGCATGTCGCTGTGGCGTAATTCTGACACCTGTAGATTTCAATGTATCGAGTGCGTCTTTCAATTGGGCTTCAGACATCGCTGGGCACCTCACTTCGTATATATTCTTACATTATAATCGTTATAATTAGTGTACCTAAAAAACTGTCGGCATGTCAAGAAATCGCTATAGGACACTAGTTTTCTATTTATTTGGCTAATAAAATCTGCTAGACACTATAAAAAAACAGCAGGTGTGACCTGCTGCTTAGAACTTTTCCCTATTCTGCGTGAAGGCCTTTTTCTTTGGAACCCAGCTGCTGATTAACGAAGCGCGCTGCGACGAAGAGAAAATCTGAAAGCCTGTTTAAATATGCCAAGACGTTTGGCGAGACTCCTTCCCCTATTGCTATCGAATTGCGCTCGGCTCGACGCACAATGGTTCGGGCTACATGCAGTGCCGCTCCCGCTGGATGACCGCCGGGCAAAATGAAATTGCTGAGTGGCTGAAGTTCTGCATCAAATTCATCGATCCAGTCTTCCAACTGATTAACATGTTCTGTTTCGAGTTTCCATTTCACTTCTTTGTCTGCAGGGGTCGCCAACTCCGCTCCTACATGGAAAAGCACTGTTTGAATTTGGTGAAAAATTTCACAGAGCGCTTCTTTTTTCTCAAAAAATTCTCCGTTGAGATGCCCCACACCAAGCCCAATCATCGTATTGGCCTCGTCGCAAGTCCCATAGGCCTCAACGAGCGGGTCATTTTTTTTGACGCGGCTGCCATAAACGAGTGAAGTCGTTCCTTTATCGCCTGTTTTGGTATAGATTTTCATCTTTAATACCCCCTTTTCATATCCACTGGATTTGATGGTGATGTGTCGCCGTTGAGCCAGGCGTGTAAATTCGGTATAAACACGTCCAATGCGCGCTCGACATATTTTCCGGAATGGCTCGAAACATGCGGGGAAATGATGACATTGTCCATTTGCCAATACGGATGGTCTGCTGGCAATGGCTCTTCTTCAAATACATCTAATACAGCCTGCCCAATTTCCCCAGTTTCGAGCGCTTCTAGCATCACCTGGTCTTCTACTAAATCTCCACGGCCAAAATTCATGAAGATCGCATCTTCTTTCATGGCCTGGAAATGTTCTTTTTTCAATAGATGGTGGGTTTCCTCGGTACTCGGCAATACAGCGAGGACTATATCAGCCTCCGGAAGCACGGTCAGCGCATTTTCAAAAGAAACCATGTCATTCATATAATCGGCATCTTTACCTGAACGGTTGCAGCCAATCGTCCGGACGCCAAATGCTTGAAGTAAGCGTCCAATCTCAGATCCAATCGCCCCTGGACCGAAGAGAACGGCTGTTGAGCCTGCCAGTTCGGAGGAATGGGTTTTGCGATTCCACTCCCCATTCCGCTGGCTTTCATAGATGAATGGCAATGAACGTTTGAGTGCCAGCAAATGCGCTAGAGCGGATTCAGCCATTGGGGTTTTATGGATTCCCTTAACATTTGACACGATTATCCCTTTATCGGCTATAGCTTTATGGGGCATTTTTTCAATTCCGGCACTTGCCACCATAATCCACTTTAAGTTTTCGGCATTGTCGATATCTTCTGCTGTTAGATCTTCTCCGTAAGTAACCACAATATCGGCTGTCGGCAAAAATGACTTATTCTTATATAAGAAGCGGAACGTCACTTCAGGGAATTCAGCTTGAAGCCGTTCCTGCTGGTTCTCTTTTGGCACAAATGTAAATAGGACATCCATCAGATTCTTCCTTTCTTAATCGCCGCTGATTGCTTTTACCGTTTCCAACACTTCTTCGATATGCTCTTTGACTTTCACTTTCCGCCACTCCTTGATCACTGTACCTGTCGGGTCGATTAGGAATGTCGAGCGTTCGATGCCCCAAAATTCCTTGCCATACATTTTCTTCAGTTTCCATACGCCATAAGCTTCAGATACGTGATGGTCTTCGTCAACGAGAAGCGAAAACGGCAAGCCGTGCTTGTCGATGAATTTTTGGTGGCGTTCTTTCGAATCTGCACTGACGCCCAAAATTTCTGCATTTAGCTCTGAGAAATCTTTTTCAGCATCGCGGAAATCGCAAGCTTGTGTCGTGCAGCCTGGCGTCATGTCTTTCGGATAGAAATAAAGCACGACGTATTTTTTTCCTACGTAATCCGAAAGGGAAATCGTTTCGCCCTGTTGGTCTTGCAATGTGAATCCAGGTGCTGCCATTCCTTCTAATGTAGCCAAATCCATCACTCCTTTTCTTTCTTCTATCGTACCCGACGGTATCATTACTTTCAATTTCTTTGGCGTTTGTGGCGGATTTTGTCTACAATAAGGAATAGATTATTTTAGGAGGCATTTTATGGACCACTCGAATTCCGAACGATTGCATCAAGAAGCATTAGAACACATTGTCGGTGGAGTCAACAGCCCTTCCCGCTCTTATAAAGCCGTCGGTGGCGGTTCTCCAATCGCGATGGACTATGGAAAAGGCGCTTATTTCTACGATGTCGATGGCAATAAATACATTGACTTTTTGGCAGCTTACGGACCAATCATCACTGGCCATGGCCATCCGCATATTGCCAAAGCCATTGCACACGCTGCTGAAACCGGTATTTTGTTCGGGACCCCGACCAAACATGAAGTGACATTCGCTAAAATGCTGAAACAAGCGATGCCCGCGATGGATAAAGTACGTTTTGTCAATAGCGGCACGGAAGCTGTTATGACGACTATCCGCGTCTCGCGGGCGTATACAGGCCGCACCAAAATCATGAAGTTTGCCGGATGCTATCACGGCCATTCCGATTTAGTGCTCGTCGCTGCAGGTTCCGGCCCTGCTACACTCGGCACTCCCGATTCGGCAGGCGTCCCGAAATCGATTGCAGAAGAAGTCATCACCATTCCTTTTAACGACCCACAAGCCTTCCGTGAAGCGATGGAACGTTGGGGAGACGAAATTGCCTGCATCCTTGTAGAACCGATTGTCGGCAACTTCGGCATTGTCGAACCGCAAGAAGGATTCCTTGAAGGCGTACACGCCCTTGCCAAAGAAAAAGGCGCATTGATTGTGTATGATGAAGTAATCACCGCTTTCCGCTTCCATTACGGCGGAGCTCAGAATCTGCTCGGCCTCGAGCCGGATTTAACAGCGCTTGGAAAAATCATCGGCGGCGGTTTGCCGATCGGTGCATATGGCGGGAAGCGCGAAATCATGGAAACGGTCGCCCCACTCGGACCCGCTTACCAAGCTGGAACAATGGCCGGCAACCCCGCATCAATTCTGGCAGGTATCGCTTGTCTCGAAGTTTTGCAGGAAAAGGGCATTTACGAACGAATGGACCAACTGGGTGAACGTCTCGAAACCGGGATTTTAGCTGCGGCTGAAAAACACGGTGTTACCATCACCGTCAATCGTTTAAAAGGTGCTTTGACGATTTATTTCACCGATCAAAAAGTGGAGAATTATGAACAGGCAGAAGCCACAGACGGAGAAATGTTTGGACGTTTCTTTAAACTGATGCTAGAACAAGGCGTTAATTTGGCACCTTCAAAGTACGAAGCCTGGTTTTTGACTACAGAACATACAGAGGAAGATATTGATACATCAATACGGGCAGTAGAGCATGCATTTGCCCAGTTGTAAAAATGGAGCTTTTTCTGAAGGAGATGTTGGCCGATGAAACTCGGTGCACGCATATTCAAAACTGGTATCGCAATTGCATTAGCATTGTTTCTGGCGACGCTTCTTGAACTTCCGACCCCGGTATTTGCAGGAGTTGCGGCTATTTTCGCTATCCAGCCTTCCATTTATCGGTCCTACCTAACTTTACTTGACCAGGTATACGGGAACTTAATCGGCGCTTCGATTGCGGTGATTTTCGTGCTGACCTTGGGGCCGAACTATTTGACGATTGGCGTCGCTGCGATTTTAGCGATCATTATTATGCTGAAATTAAAGCTGGAAAACACCGTCCCTTTAACCTTAGTCACGTTAATTATTATCATGGATTCGCAATCGGATGATTTTTTGATCTTTGCCTCCTTGCGATTTTTAACAGTGTTACTCGGAATTTTATCGGCATTTATTGTCAATATGATCTTTTTGCCACCTAAATATGAAACCCGTTTATTCCAGTCTATCCATTCAGTTAGTGAGGATGTCATTCGGTGGATCCGGATTTCCATACGCCACGCATCTGATCATTCATCGGTCAAAGAAGACATCGACAAATTGACTGAAAAGCTGACAAAAGTCGATCAGTGGTATTTGTTTTATAAAGAAGAACGCAGCTATACGAAGAAACAGCAATATACGAAAGCACGCAAGTTGGTATTGTATCGCCAGATGATTGCTACTTCGAAAAAAAGCCTGGAAGTTCTCCGTCGCCTGAACCGCTACGAAAATGAATTGAGGGATTTGCCCGAACAATTCCACATGATGGTGCAGGAACGCTTAGAAAGTTTGGCAAGTTACCACGAACAGCTTTACATGAAATATGTCGGTAAGATACGCCCGGAACATAGCGAAAGTTCAGGGCCGGATGCGGTGTTGAAACGCAATGAAGTCATGTCGATTTTTGTTAAGGAAATCAATTTATCGACTGAAGTCGAAGAAGATGAATTTTCCGTATATCATTTGATGCATGTTTTATCTGCCCTGCTTGATTATGAAGAGCATTTGGAGCATCTGGACTTGCTGATCATCGCGTACCACAATTACCATAGCGAAGAAGTCGACCCCGACATCGAAAATGCCATATAAAAAACGCCCGGAAAAATTTCCGGGCGTTTTTCTTATGATTTCATACGCGGGTCGAGTGCATCGCGCAACCCGTCTCCCATTAAGTTAAAACCTAGAACCGTCAACATGATCGCAACACCCGGGAAAATCATCGTCCAGGGAGCGTTCGTCAAATACGAACGGGAATCGGCAAGCATCTTGCCCCATTCTGGAGAAGGCGCCTGCGCTCCGAGGCCAAGGAAGCCAAGAGCGGCCGCTTCGATGATCGCTGTCGCAATCGCCAATGTGCCTTGGACGATGACCGGTGCCATGGAATTTGGCAAAATATGCGAAACCAAGATTCGGTTGTCTTTCATGCCGATCGCTTTTGCCGACATGATGTATTCATCTTCTTTGATGCTCAATACTTTCGAACGGATCAAGCGCCCGAAGTTCGGCACGTTGATGATGGCAATCGCAATCAAGGCATTGCGCAGTGACGGCCCTAGAACCGATACAACGGCAATCGCCAGAAGGATGCTCGGAAACGCCAACATGATGTCGAACAGACGGGAAATGATGGTATCTACCCATCGTCCGTAGTAGCCGGCTAAGATGCCGAGTATGCTGCCGACGACCACCGATCCGATAACTGCCAGGAAGCCAACCCAAAGTGAGATCCGCGCTCCGTATACGACACGCGATAAAATATCGCGGCCGAAATCGTCCGTGCCCATCCAATGATCGGCGGAAGGAGCCAGGAGCCGCTGGGAAAGGTTTTGTTCGTTAATGCCTTGTGGTGTAAACAAAGGTCCGAAAATCGCCAAAAGAATGAAGAAGATGACGATGCCCATGCCGACGACCGCGACTTTACTTTTGCGGAATCCACGCCACGCCTCTTTCCAAGGGCCAGCGACTTTCTGCATTTCCTGCTTATCTACTGTTGTTTCTGCCAAAATGCTCCTCCCCCTTCCTAATCATATTTGATCCTTGGATCAACCAAGCCGTAAAGCAAATCGACAATAAGATTGATCATAACAAAGATGAACGCGACGACTAGAATACCGGATTGGATAACTGGATAATCACGGAACCCGATCGCTTCGTAAATATAGCGTCCGATGCCTGGCCATCCGAAAATGGTCTCTGTCAGTATCGCGCCACCAAGCAGCAAGCCCATTTGCAAGCCGATGATGGTGAGAACTGGAATGATTGCATTTTTCAATGCGTGCTTATAGACAACCCAGAACATTTTGACGCCTTTAGCTCGAGCTGTCCGAACATAATCTGAACGCATAACTTCCAGCATCGATGAGCGTGTCATCCGTGCGATGATTGCCATTGGGATGGTCGCAAGTGCCGTACCTGGCAGCACCAAATGCTTCAAGACCGTGGCAAGCTGGTTAAAATCGCCTTGAATGAGCGTGTCTAACACATAAAAATTGGTAATATTGTCGATTGGATCCCTAACGTTTTCACGTCCTGTTGTCGGCAATATGCCGAGTTCAATTGAGAAGATCCATTGGTTCATAAGTCCGAGCCAGAAGATTGGCATGGAGACACCGATCAATGCCAAAATCATTGCCAAATAGTCGAACCAAGAATTTTGGAACCACGCCGAGATGATGCCTGCGTTGATGCCGATCACTACGGCAATAATGATCGCAAATAAGGATAATTCAAATGTTGCCGCCAAATAGGGCCAGATTTCTTCAGAAACGGGAGAACGCGTACGCAATGACTCCCCCATGTCCCCTGTAACGAGGCCTTTTAAGTAATCGAAATATTGGATGTACCAGGGATTATCAAGCCCCAGACTGGTCCGTAATGCTTTAATTGCTTCTTCGGATGCTTGTTGCCCAAGGATGACTTGTGCTGGATCGCCTGGAATCGCCCGGATGATCATAAAGACGATAAACGTCATTCCGAGCAATACAGGAATCAATTGCAAAAGCCGCTGCCCGATATAGTGAAGCATCTTCTTCACCTCTCCATCTCAATTGCGTTATGTATTGAAAAAGGGGGAGAAATCAGTATGACCTCTCCCCCCAAAAGAAATGCCTACTCCAAATCTACTGATGCCAGTTTATCAGAGCCAGTTGGATGCGCTTTAAAGTCGATTACGTTTGTCCCACCAGCAAGAAGCGGTGTAGAGTGCGCAAGCGGTACCCATGGAGCATCTTCGTGGATGATTTCCTGAGCCTGCATATACAATTCATTGCGGGCATCTTCATCAACTTCTGTCTGTGCTTCGATCAATAGATCGTGAAGTTCCTGTTTTTCGTAGTATGTGTAGTTGTTTGATCCGATATTGTCTTGGTCAAGCAATACATACAGGAAGTTATCGGCATCGCCGTTATCGCCTGTCCAACCAAGAAGGAATGCATCAGCTTCACCTGCTGCCGCTTTTTCGAGATAAGTTGCCCACTCATAAGAAACGATTTCAGCTGTAATGCCGACTTCTCCCAAATCGCTTTGGATGGCTTCTGCTACTTTTTGGCCATCCGGCATGTATGGACGCGGAACTGGCATTGCCCATAGTTCCATCGTGAAGCCATCTTCAAGCCCTGCTTCAGCCAATAGTTCTTTTGCTTTTTCAGGATCGTATTCATAGCCTTCAATGCTGTCGTTATAACCGCTGATTACCGGAGGCATCGGGTTTTTCGCGACTTCTGCACGGCCTTCAAAGAATGAATCAACAATTGCCTGGCGGTCGATCGCATGGTTCATCGCCTGGCGGACTTTCGGATCGTCGAACGGCTCGCGAGTTGTTGTCAACCCAAGGTAGCCAACGTTCATCGATGGGCGTTCGAACAGTTGAAGATTTTCTTCATTTTCGATTGTTTCTGAATCTGATGGCGTGATGCCGTCAGCCAAATCGATTTCGCCAGACAATAGAGCATTCAAGCGAGCTGAGTTATCCGGAATCGCACGGAACACGACTTGATCGAGTTTCGGCTCTCCATCCACCCAATAATCATCAAATTTCTCGATTGTTACCGTATCGTTGCGCTTCCATTCCACAAATTGGAAAGGACCGGTTCCGACAGGGTTGTCGCCGAATGATTCACCGGCTTCTTCAAATGCAGTCGGTGAAGCAATACCGAACGGGCTCATCGCCAAGTTTTTCAAGAATGGTGCTTGAGGGCGTTTCAATTTGATCACGACTTCGTAATCGCCTGTTGCTTCAACCGATTCGATGACGTGTTCTTCTTCGTCGCCAAATCCACCGAACATTGATTTATAGTACGGGAACTGGTCTGCATCTCCAGCAGCCCAACGGTCAAAGTTCGCGACAACTGCTTCTGCGTTGAAATCTGTTCCATCATGGAACGTGACGCCTTCTTGCAATTGGAACGTGTAAGTCAAACCATCTTCTTCTGCTTGCCAATCGCTAGCAAGTCCTGCTTCAATTTCTGTATCTTGCTCGCCGAAATTGATCAATGTGTCAAAGATGTTTTTAGTTACTTTGAAAGACTCTCCATCTGTAACCGAAATTGGATCCAGTGATACTGAGTCGCCGCCACGGCCGAAGATTAAAACTTTTTCGCCGCCTGATTCTGAATCTCCACCTTCTCCGTCTGATCCTGAATCACCGCCTGAACAGCCGTAAAGAGCTGTCGACAGTAAAAGCAGCATCAGGAAAGCAAGTGATAAAATTTTCTTTTTCCCCAAAATAACCCCTCCATTTTGTTTTTTTATTATCATTGCGGCCTGCATTCCTCATAGAGGTGGCAAGCCACAGAATGACCTGGTTCAACTTCCGCAAAACGCGGAATCTCCTGTGAACAAATATCCATTTTGAATGGGCAGCGCGTATGGAAGCGGCAGCCGGATGGCGGGTTGGCCGGACTTGGCACATCCCCTTTGATCACTACTTCTTCGCGGACAAAATCAGGGTCCGGTACCGGCACTGCCGATAGCAGCGCTTGTGTATAAGGATGGAGCGGCTTTTCATACAGGCTTTCTGTATCCGCTAACTCCGCCATATTGCCCAAATACATGACCCCTACACGGTCGCTAATATGGCGCACGACGCCCAAATCATGAGCGATGAATATGTAAGTCAATTTCAAGTCACGCTGCAAATCCTGCATCAAATTGAGCACTTGCGCTTGAATCGATACATCGAGTGCTGAGACCGGTTCATCGGCGATGATCAATTTCGGATTGGTCATGAGCGCACGCGCGATGCCGATACGCTGTCGCTGCCCGCCGCTGAATTGGTGCGGATAACGCTTCGCGTGATAGCTGCTGAGCCCGACGATTTCGAGAAACTCATGGACTTTCCGCTTGCGTTCTTTCGGGTCGCCGATATTATGTACATTCAGCGGCTCCATCAAAATTTTCTCGATACTGTGGCGTGGATTGAGCGAAGCATAGGGATCTTGAAAGACCATTTGGATATCGCGTCTTGCTTTACGCATGTCAGACGCTGATAAACTGGTCAATTCCTGTCCGTCAAACGTCACTTTGCCTTCTGTCGGATCGAGCAAACGCATCAGCATGCGCCCTGTCGTCGACTTGCCACAGCCTGATTCGCCGACGATGCCAAGCGTTTCGCCTTCATTTACGTAGAAGGAAATATCATCGACCGCTTTGACCTGACCTTTTACACGGCCAAGCATCCCGCCTGTGATGGGGAAATACTTCTTCAGACCTTCAACTTTCAACAACGGTTCTGTCATTCGACTTGGCCTCCTTTGGATCGAATAGGAAACAGCGCGTCTTATGATCTTCTGCCGTTTGGTACAACTCAGGATCTTCTACGCGGCAGCGATCGAATGCAAACTCACAACGCGCTGCGTATTTGCAGCCTGTCTTAATGGATCCGGGTTTCGGAACATTTCCTGGAATAGAATACAAGCGCTCTTTCTTGTAGCGCATATCCGGCACGCTTTCTAGCAGTCCTCGCGTATAGGGATGCTGCGGATCGTTAAAAATCGTATGTACGGGCCCTTCCTCAACAACTTTTCCGGCATACATGACCACGACGCGTTCGCATGTCTCAGCGACGACCCCCAGGTCATGAGTGATTAACAAGACAGCGGTATCAAGTCGTTCATTTAAGTTTTTGATCAATTTAAGGATCTGGGCTTGAATCGTTACATCAAGCGCTGTCGTTGGTTCGTCGGCGATCAGAACTTTCGGGTCACACAACAAAGCCATCGCGATCATGACGCGCTGGCGCATCCCTCCAGATAATTGGTGCGGATATTCGTTAAGCAAAGCTTCTGCTCGCGGCAGGCCGACCAGTTTCATCATCTCGACAGCGCGTTCTTGAATCTGGCTTTTCGACCAGTCTTTTTTGTGGATCTTCAAGGCTTCTCGCAACTGATTGCCGATGGTGAATAGCGGATTCAGTGAAGTCATTGGCTCCTGGAAAATCATCGCTATGTCATCGCCGCGAATCTGGCGCATTTCTTTATCGGATAGTTTGGTCAAATCCTTATCTTGGAATAAAATTTCCCCGCTCACGATCTTCCCTGGAGGACTTGGCACCAGCCCCATTATGGACAATGAGGTAACGCTTTTGCCGCAGCCTGATTCTCCTACGATGCCGAGCACTTCGCCTTGGCGAATATGGAAATCTACGTTGTCGACTGCCGGTACTTCGCCATCATCTGTGAAAAAGGAAGTACGCAGCCCTTTCACATCCAAGATGGTTTTACGTTCGTCCATAGAGATCCTCCTTCTTCATTTTGAATTATTCAGAACATTCTCCGTGTTTCCATTATACGTAATATTAGTAGTAATGCAATAGTTTTCGGGAGATTGGTGTGAGCCTTCCTTCATATTGAAAAAGCTCCCCAATAATTGGGGAGCTTGAAATAGTTATCCAATGTTCTGCACTTGGAATAGTTTGTAATAGACGCCGCGTTTTTGCAATAGCTCCTCATGCGTGCCTTGTTCAGCCAATTGACCGTTGTCGATGACCAAAATCTGGTCTGCATGGGTGATCGTTGACAAGCGGTGTGCGACCATCAATGTCGTGCGGTCATGTGCCAAACGCTCCAAGGAATCCTGAATGAGCGCTTCACTTTCGAGATCGAGCGCGGATGTCGCTTCATCTAGGATGAGGATCGCCGGATCTTTCAAGAAGACTCGGGAAATGGCGATACGCTGTTTCTGGCCACCAGATAATTTGACGCCGCGCTCGCCAACTTTCGTGTCGTAGCCTTCTGGCAAGTTTGAGATGAATTCATGGGCATTGGCCGCTTTTGCTGCCTCGATGACTTCTGCATCGCTCGCATCGGGTTTACCCATCAGAATATTTTCTTTGACCGATTCACTGAATAAGATCGAATCCTGCAAGACAAGGCCGATCTGGTCGCGCAAGGAATGGGTTGTGACATCTTTCAAATCGTGTCCATCCATGCGAATCGTTCCTTCTGTGGCGTCGTAAAATCTCGGAATAAGCGAAACAATTGTCGATTTGCCACCGCCGCTCATGCCGACGAATGCCACGGTCTCACCTGGACGGACCGTGAAGTTTAGGTTAGACAGCACTTCACTTCCCCCGTCATTATAATGAAATCCGACATTATGGAATTCAAGCTTGCCATCGACACGCCCAAGTTCACGCGCGTCTTTTTTATCCGTCACATCATATTCTTCATCGACCATTTCAAAGACACGGTCCATCGAAGCAAGTGATTGGACGAGCGTTGTCGAAGAGTTGACGAGGCGACGCAGCGGATTGTAAAGCCGTTCGATATAGGCGATAAACGCCACCATCGTCCCGAGCGTCAAATTCCCTTGAATGACCTGATAGCCGGCATAGCCGATGACTAGTAACGGAGCTACATCCGTAATGGTGTTGACAACTGCGAATGCCTTGGCATTCCATCTCGTATGGTCCATCGCTTTTTCCAAGAATTGATCGTTCGTGTTGTTGAAAATCTTTTGTTCATGTTTCTCTAGCGCAAAGCTTTTAATGATGCTCATGCCCTGCACACGTTCGTGCAAATAACTTTGGACATTGGCGAGCGCCTGGGAACGGTCGCGCGTCAGATCGCGTAAACGCCCAAAAAAGTATTTGACGCTGAATGCATAAAACGGAAATGCTAACAGCGCAACTATCGTTAAGGAGACGTCCATCGTCAACATGATGATGATCGCTATGAGAATCGTCGCCACATCTAGCCAAACGTTCATCAAGCCAATCATGACGAAGTTTTTCGTCTGCTCCACATCATTGATAACCCGCGAAATGATTTCCCCAGCTCTTGTGTTCGCGTAATAGCGCAAGCTCAAGCGCTGCAGGTGACTGTAAAGATAGCCGCGGATGTCGTAGAGAATTTTGTTGCTGACATATTGCGCATAATACTGCCGGAAATATTCGATCGGCGGGCGCAGCAGGAAAAACACGATGGCGGTGCCCCCGAGCCATAAGTAAAGCTGGCTGAGTTTTTCGGCATCCGACAACGCCTCTGCGCCGATGATATCATCAATGACAATCTTGATTAACAGAGGGATAAAAAGAGGGATCGCAAACTTGAATATCCCGATGAAAATCGTCAAGGCAATTTGCCAATAATAGGGCTTGACGAATTTCATATAGCGTTTCATACTGCTCAAACTGTTCACTCCATTCTGTTCAAAATGAAAAACCTGTTGGCTGGCAACAGGTTTTCCATGTTAATCATGAATCCGGTTATGCTTATGAAATTCATACCGGCTCGTCCATACTTCGATAAAGTCCTGGGCGAAAGGGCCTCTTCTTTGCTTAATCCAGCTGATCAATTTGTCCACATTTCGGTAGAGTATTTGATCGATGACTTCTGGGTAGCCCATTTGCCGCTTATGGTCTTCAAATTCGTCTTCATCCAACAGCGTGTAAGACATATCCGGAAACACTTTTACATCCAAGTCATAATCGATGTATTTCAACGATCCATTATTGTAGACGAACGGGGAGCTGATATTGCAATAATAGTAAACGCCGTCATCACGCAACATGCAGATGATGTTGAACCAATGTTCGGCATGGAAATAGCAGATTGATGGCTCTCGTGTCAACCATGTCCTGCCGTCCGATTCCCTCACCAGCGTGCGTTCGTTCGCGCCGATCACAATATTGTTCGTCCCTTTCAGTACAGTTGTTTCCTGCCAGACACGGTGGATGCGTCCGTTGTGCTTGTAACTGTGGATCTGGATTGTTTCACCCTCCGCAGGAACCGCCATGCACCATCCCACCTTTTCGTCTATCACTATATGTTATCTCCCGTTCATTATATCAATCAATTCTGAAAACATACAGCGATAAGCCGAAAGTTGTGAGAATCACATGACGATAGACCGACCTCCGTCAACAATAATCGTCTGCCCGCGGATCATATCAGCATGGTCAGAAATGAGGAACATCGCTGTTTTTACCATATCGTCGATTTCGACCATGCGCCCGGCTGGCGTGTTGTCACGCGCATCGCCGAGCAGTTCTTCACGGTTCGGAAAATGCTTCAATGCTTCTGTATCGAGCGCGCCGCCAGAAACGGTATTGACCGCAATGTTTTTTGGCGCGAGTTCCACTGCCAAATAACGCGTGATGGACTCAACCGCTGCTTTAGAAACGCCAATCGTCGTATAGTTCTCCAAATAACGGATCGATCCTAGCGAACTAATGCCAATAATCTTGCCGCCTTTATCCATCAATTTCGCTGCTTCTTGCGCGCCGAATAGCATTGCTTTGGCGTTAATGTTCATTGTCCAGTCCCAGTGGGATTCTTCTAGTTCCATTACTGGGCGCAAGACGCCGGACGCCGCATTGGACACAAATACATCCAAACGGCCGAATTCTTCTTTTATCGTCTCGAACATGCCGCGCAATTTCTCGACATCTCCGACATTAGCACGAACTAGCAACGCTTTTCTTCCTCTTGCTTCGACTTCTTTTACGGTATCGAGTGCAGCCGTTTTGCTGCGGGCATAATTGACGACGATGTCATAGCCTTCGTCCGCCAGCGCAATGGCCATCGCTTTTCCTAGCCCACGGCTGCTTCCTGTCACTAATGCCACTTTTTGTTCTGTCATTTTGCTACATCTCCTCTTTGCTCTAAAGCAGTCTTCATTTTTTGTCCCGGCCCGGCAATCGGCAACTGCTCCAATTGCTCAGGCGTTACCCATTTCATATTACCGGGCGGAGTGAATTCTTCCGCTTTGGCCAAATAGCCTTCCACATTCCATGTTAAATGAGAAAAGACATGTTTGAAAGCAGTAATTTTCTCTATATCCATGAGTGAGCCATTCAATGTTTCTGCGTACAATTCGCCGACTTTGTCTACTTCAAGTGGTGCTGTCAGCTCGAGCATTGGGTATTGCCACATACCAGCAAGTAATCCTTTAGACGGCCGCTGCTCCATCAAAATTTTGTCTCCGCTTCGGATTGCCGCCATGGCAAAATTCACGGCACGGGTTTTCTTGGCCTTTGTTTTAACAGGTAGTTCAGTTTCCTTGCCTTCGTGGAAGGCGCTGCAATGATCGCGTACCGGGCATAACAAACATTTCGGCGACGTCGGTGTACAAATGAGTGCGCCGAGTTCCATCAAGCCCTGGTTGAAGGACGACGGATCTTCGTGGCTAATCAATTCCGTTACGGCCTGTTCGAACACTTTTCGCGTCTTCGGTTTAGCAATGTCTTCGTCGATTAAAAGAATGCGGCTGAGCACTCGCATGACGTTACCGTCAACAGCATGCTCCGGCACGCCGTAGGCAATACTCAAAACAGCGCCTGCCGTATAAGGCCCGACGCCCTTCAAAGAAGAAATTTCCTTGCGCGTCGATGGCACGATGCCGCCGTATTGCTCAGCAACTTCGCGCACCCCGGCCTGGAGGTTTCGGGCGCGCGAATAGTAACCAAGTCCTTCCCAAAGCTTCAATAAGCTCTCTTCTTCCGCCCCTGCCAAAGATTCTACAGTGGGAAATTTCTCGACGAAGCGTTTATAATAAGGGATAACCGTATCGACTCTTGTCTGCTGCAACATGACCTCGGATATCCAGATTTGATAAGGGTCGGCCGTGCGCCTCCACGGTAGATCGCGCTGTTCTTTTTGGAACCAGCCGATCAAGTCCTGCTGAAATTGCTGCTTGTCCATATTTATAGTTACTGCCTCCGTTCATACTGATTATTCCGTCCCAGAAGCGGGTATGTATACTTAAGGAATATGCTTATTTTATCAAATGGCGGGCTGACAAGATATTATAAACGCTCGCAACAAAGGGGGATGCGTCGATGGATACAGGAACACATATCGTGATGGGCATTGCACTCGGCGGTTTGGCAATGGCCGACCCGGTTGTCGCCGCCCATCCAGCCACATGGACTGCCGTTATGACAGGCACCATTATCGGTTCACAAATCCCCGATATCGATACCGTCTTGAAACTGCGTGACAATGCGGTTTATATACGCCACCACCGAGGCATCACGCATTCGGTGCCAGCTGTACTATCGTGGCCTTTATTACTTTCAGGTGCCATCTACCTTATTTTCCCGGAAGCTAATCTTCTTCATTTATGGCTATGGACATTTCTTGCTGTATTTTTGCATGTCTTTGTCGATATTTTCAATTCATACGGCACGCAGGCGTTGCGGCCATTTTCCAACCATTGGGTGGCGCTTGGCGTCATCAATACGTTTGACCCGATTATTTTCGGCGCACATGTCGTAGCGTTAATGATTTGGGCCTTCGGAGCCGATCCGGTGTGGACGATGAGCATTTTGTATATCCTCTTGTTCTTCTATTACGTCTCCAGGTTCGCGCTCCAATCGGCGATCAAACAAGCGATACGCAATACGATTCCAGGTACCAACGATGTCTTCGTCGCACCGACCATGCGCTATTTCCAGTGGCGCATTGCGGCTGACACTGACCGCCACCATTATGTCGGCCAAGCCTACGGGCGCTCGATCAACATCTACGACAAGTTTTTGAAAAAACCGATGCCTGAAAATGCTTTGATCCAGACGGCGATGAAAGACAAGAACTTGGACGCCTTTGTGTCGTTTTCCCCGCTATACCGCTGGGAGATCAACCAATACGGGGACATTTTCGAAGTGCGTTTGATCGACTTGCGTTACCGCAGCAATGATTATTATCCGTTTGTCGCCGTGGCCCATCTCGATGAAGACCATAATATCCTGAACTCTTATACAGGGTGGATTTTCAGCGAAGACAAATTGAGGAAAAAGCTCGATTTTAGCCATAACTGAATATAAAAAAACGGCCAGGGATATCTCCCGGCCGTTTTTTTAATGTTTACGAATCATGCAAAAGATGTGCATATTTCGGATTGTTTCCTGCAAATTCGTGAATCTTGTCGCCGTAGCTTTCAATCCACTGGCGTACAACTTTCTCGACAACTGCCGTACCTTGGTAATCGTACCCAGCCTTCGCATACGACGATTCAAAGTCAGATACCAATAACTCGATCCATGTCCGGGCTTTGTCATCCGACAGCTCCGGGTTTTTTTCTCTTAATTCGATGATTAATTGTTCAATAACTTCCTTCATCGATTCACTTCCCTTCCTTCAATGGGCGCAGCATGGAAATCGGCAGCGCTTCTGTGTACTTGTCGCCGCCCATGCGGTAACCCCATGCAAAATTGCCTTTTAAATAATCAATCTGAAAATAGACGTTCGGATCGCCCTCTACGCGGTATACTTCCCCAGGTTTAAAGTCACTGGGATCGAGCAGGAACGACGCCGCCATAATGGCTTTGCGTTCGAGCACCGCGAACTCGTTCACAATGCCGAGTTGCTCCGCTTTGCGTGCTTTTTCTTTCAGACGGGCGATTTCATTGCGCAATTCCGTCTCGTCCATTTGTGAGTAGGGTTTATGTTCACTCATCTTCAAACTCCTTTTCTTCGATGTACTGGCTAATCACATCACCTGGGAAGCCTTTCTGGTAGAGCCCTTGTTTCACTTTCCGGCTAAGGTCATTTCCCGATAATTTACTTTCATGTTTGCGCCATAATTTATCCCCTTGTTGGCGGACGCTATCAAGCCATTGATCGCCGTCGCGTTCAAGGTCCAAGGTCTCAATGGCTTGCTTAATGATTGGATAGGGATAACCTTTTCTCATTAGCGAGTCATTGATTTTCTGCTTGACCTGGCTCGGGGTTTTCGACTGTTCTTTTGCAGCGATTTTTTCCGCAAGGCCTGTGGCAACTTCGAGTTGCTCTTCTTCCGTGTAGTTTGTTAAGACATCTTTTTGCATAGCCTTATCAATTCCTCTCTTTTGCATGTCCTGCTGGATCGCACGAGGGCCTTTTTTTCCGGATTTAATTTGCGTCCGGAGCAGTGCCTCTGAAAATTGCTGGTCATCGAGAAAGCTTAGTTCGTACAATTTTTTGACCGCTTCATCGATGACGGCTTCACCGAATTCCTTTTCTTTCAGCTTTTTGCGGACTTCACCTTCACTGCGCATGCGGAAGCCGAGGTAATGCAAGGCCTTATTGAACGCTTTTCGGACTTCATCCTCAAAGTTCATTTCTTCGATTGTCCACTGGTCGAGTTCTTTGCCTTTGGTCAATTGATAGCGGATGATCAAAGTTTCGTCGACACTGAACGCAAACTTTTCTTCCAGGTAAATATTATAGCGTTCCGGATTGTTTTTTCCGCGGGTTATTTTCGTAATGATCGGCATCAATTTCCCCTCGCTTCTTCTTCTATTATACACTTTGAGCGCCCTCTTGGCATATGCTTCGCTCGAATTGGGTATGGGATAAACATGGAGGCGATGAAAATGAAAATAGCGATAACGGGCGGCACCGGGTTTCTCGGTTCTGTCTTGACGGAACTGCTGCTGGAGAAAGGCCATGAAGTGTTTGTTTTAACACGTTCAGATAAACCGAAAGAACAGGGTATCACATATGTCCGTTGGCTGTCTGATAGAGCGTATCCTGAAGCACAGCTTGAAGGCATCGATGCGCTTGTCAATTTGGCCGGCACATCAATCAATGACGGACTGTGGACAGACAAGCAAAAAAAGAAAATTTACGACAGCCGCGTCTCGGCGACGAAAGAAGTGCTGCGCATCCTCTCAGCGCTTGAACAAAAACCGGAAGTGCTTGTTAATGCAAGCGCTGTCGGAATCTATCCTGCTTCTGAACATAAAACGTACACAGAAGCCGACCGCGAATATGGCAATGATTTTCTGGCTGAAACTGTGCTCGCTTGGGAAGGCCTTGCCGAACAAGCGCAAATTGACGGCATCCGAACAGCATATGCACGTCTTGGCATTTTGCTTGGAAAAGAACAAGGTGCACTGCCATTAATGGCGCTGCCGTATAAGTTATACGCCGGCGGCACAGTCGGCACTGGCAGGCAATGGCTGTCATGGATCCATGTCCGCGATGCGGCGCGCGCAATCCTGTTCGCCATTGAACAGAAAGAACTCACAGGCCCATTCAATGTGACAGCGCCGAATCCACAGCGTATGAAAACGGTCGGCAAGGAAATCGGCCGGGCACTCGGCAGGCCACACTGGATTCCTGCTCCTTCATTTGCACTGAAAGCTGCACTCGGCGATAAAAGCAGGCTCGTGCTCGAAGGACAGCGCGCGCTGCCAACCGTTCTTCTCGACCATGGATTCAAGTTTGAATTCCCGAATTTGCCAGAAGCACTGGCTGACCTATACAAATAAGCGTATAATGATGGGATGACCAACTGAAGGACGTGACCTGCATGACTGAAAAACCAATCATTGAAATGGGACAGAAATTCCCTTTAACCATCAAAAAGCTCGGCATCAACGGAGAAGGTGTCGGCTTTTTCAAACGTAATGTCGTATTTGTTCCAGGTGCGCTGCCTGGCGAAGAAGTGACCGCTCAAGTGACAATTGTGAAACACAATTTTGCACAAGCACGAATATTGAAGATCCGCAAACCCTCTCCGCACCGCCAGACGCCACCATGTCCGATTTTTGAGACATGCGGCGGCTGCCAATTGCAGCATTTGACTTACAGCCAACAGCTTGTCGAAAAACGTGATTTGGTGCTGCAATCACTGGACCGCTATTTGCGCGGTACGGATATTCAAGTGCGCGAGACAATCGGTATGGAAGATCCGTGGCATTACCGTAATAAAAGCCAGTTCCAAACACGCAAGAAAGATGGCAAAGTGATGGCCGGTTTGTTTGCCGAAGGCTCACAACAGCTGCTCGATATCGAACAATGTCTCGTCCAACACCCGGATACAGTGAAAATTACCAATGCTGCAAAACGCATTATCGAAGAATTGAACTTATCCATTTATGATGGCAAGTCGATGAAAGGGCTCGTTCGGACCATCGCTGTGCGTACGGCGGTTAAAACTGGTGAGATCCAACTCGTACTCATCACGACACGCAAAGATATCCCGAAAGAGAAAGTACTCGTCGAACGCCTGAGCGCAATCGATCCGAACTTGGTGTCCATCGTTCAAAATGTTAATGCTGAGAAAACTTCACTCGTATTTGGCGAAACAACACGTACGCTGTTCGGTAAACCGACCATCCATGAAGAACTCGGCGAATTGTCATTCGACTTGTCAGCCCGTGCGTTTTTCCAATTAAACCCGGAACAAACCGTGAAGCTCTATGATGAAATCAAACGGGCAGCGAAATTGACGGGCAAAGAATCCGTCGTTGATGCTTATTGCGGCGTGGGCACGATTGGCTTGTGGCTAGCGGATTCCGCACGTGAAATCCGCGGCATGGACACCATTCCGGAAAGCGTTGCCGATGCGAAAGCCAATGCGAAAAAACAAGGCCATCCAGCAACTTACGTAACAGGAACGGCTGAAAAATGGCTCGAAACTTGGCGCAAAGAAGGCTATGTGCCGGATGTCTTAACAGTCGACCCGCCGCGCACCGGGCTTGCAGATTCCCTATTGAAAACCATTTTGAAAGTAAAACCAAAACGTTTTGTCTATACGTCCTGCAATCCGTCGACACTCGCAAAAGACTTGCAGCAGTTGACGAAAATCTACCGAGTTGAATACATCCAGCCAATCGATATGTTCCCGCAGACTTCTCAAGTTGAAGCGGTGTGCTTATTAGTATTGAAATAATGGATGAAAAAAGGTGTCCGGAGCATTTGCTCTGGACACCTTTTTTGCATGCAATCACACGATTCGTTTTTTGGGGCCCTTGAACGCAATGATGGTGAACAAGGTCAGTAGAATGCCTGTAATCAACAACAGGAAACTCAACTGCTCCGTGACTTCTAAGAACATGCCGCCTGCTGCCGGGCCTATCAAACTGCCGACGCTGAAAGCTACTCCGCATAATAAATTACCCGTTGGCAACAATTCTTTTGGCATCAAATCTGTCATATAGGAAATGCCAAGGGAAAACGTCGAGCCGACAAACATGCCGGCCACCATGAATAAGATAAGCGTGAGCCAAGCATTCGATTCGACGAAAGTCGCCACTAAAAACGATACGCCCCCGCCACTAAGTGCCAGCATCAGGACTTTCTTTCGGCCGATGCGGTCACTCAGTTCACCGAGCGGCAATTGGGTGGCTATCGCACCGACGGAAAATGCGGCAAGAATATAAGAGACCATGCTAATATCAAACGACTGGCGCAAGGCATAGACTGGATAAATCGCGCTGAGTGACGCTTCCAAAAATCCGTAGCCAAGCGGCGGCAAAAAGGCGACCCAGCCGATGATAAGCGCTGTCCGAAAACGTTGCAAGGTCCCTTTGGCACCCATCGAACTAGCGGAATACTCCGGAAAATCATTGCGCAGAAAAAACACCAGCGACCAAGCGATCAAACAAAGTCCTCCAGAAATGATGAAAGGCAAGGCCTCGAACACTTGGACAAGCGGCACAAACAATGGCCCTGCGCCAAAGCCGACACTGAACGACATGCCATAGATCGCAATATTGCGGCCAAGTTTATGATGATGCGACGTGCTGGTGATCCAAGTCTGCGTTGAAAAATGCAGCGCCTGGTCCCCGACACCAATCAGAATGCGCAAGACAAACCAAAACAACACGCTTTTCCATAACGGAAACGACAGCAGCGCGAGAATGACCATTGCCCCGCCAACTAAAATAAGTGGTTTAAACCCGAACTTTCTCAACTGCGGCTCCATAAACGGTGCAACAACGATGATTCCTATGTATAATCCTGTGGCACTGAGGCCATTTAAAGCAGAGGATACGCCGTCTTGTTCAAAAATGACGGCAATCAGCGGTAATAACATACCTTGTGAGAATCCGGAAATCGACACAATGGCAACCAAAATCCAAAAGCGGGCACGTTCGCTTGATAAGAAATGTTTCATAATGCCTCCCCGAACGAGCACGTTCTTTTCTATTTTTCGAAGTTTCCGCTACAATTCTAACATAAGGAGGCGTTACAAGATGAAATTTTCCATGAATGAACACGGATTTACCGGGCATCTGCCATTCGGCGAGCTCCACGTATCCACTAATGAAGAACACGGATTCCGGCCTTATCAATTGCTGGTCTCTTCGCTTGCCATTTGCAGCGCAGGCATCATCCGCAAGGTCTTGGATAAGCAACGCATGCCGGCACAAGATATCGAAGTGGAGGTAAAAGAAATCGTCCGTGTCGCTGAAGAAGCAGACCGTGTTTCAAAAGTCCACTTGCATTTCCGCATAAAAGGCGACATCAACGAAGCTAAAATGCCGCGTGTCATGGAATTGACGCGTAAAAACTGCTCGATGGTCCGATCGGTTGAAGATTCCATCGACATCGTAGAAACCTACGAAATCGTCTAAACGCATAGAAGGCTCAGTCCGTTTCTGCTTGGCAGATTGCGGGCTGAGCCTTCATGTTTTATATTCACATATCGTTTCCATAATCGCACTATCGGTGACTCCACCTAAATGCTCGAATCGCCTCCTCTTTCTATCGCGTACTTTTTTGGTTTGGTGATTCGTCATGTCCTCCCCTCGTAAAGGATTGATGCAACTATAACATATTAATCGAATAGTGTAAATATTCAATTAATAAATTTTGTGTTTTTTCTCTAAGACGGCAGTTCTTATTGATATTCGTCCCTATATCAGCTACTATAAACATTGGAAATGAGGTGGAATCAATGGGAAAATCCCTTACAGATAAGGAACAGCAAGTAACGTACATGAAACAAAGGCTCAGCATGTTCCTCGATGTGTTAGATGCCATCGAACCAGAAAGCACCGAGCTTGAAGATATCGACCGACTGATTGCCATGGTTGATGACCTGGATACTAAAATGCAGCAATTCAAAAACCGTCCTGAAACTGAAAGCGAATAATTCCCAAGCCCTGAAACGCCGAAAAATGTTTCAGGGCTTTTTTTATTGTTTTCTCAAGAGAAAATCCTAGTCAAGCACACAACAAGAAATTTCTTCCATCTTCTCTTTGTTTCCTATGGTAAACTGACAGTAAGAATTGATACCTATTGTCTTATGGAGGGATGGCTATGTGGAGTAAAGTTCGGCCTCATATCGAATTGATAGCTGCGGTGTTATCCGGAATTCTGATTATCATTGCCTACATCCTGGAATTGCAGGATATCGCTCTGCCATCAGTGATTGTTTATTTGCTGGCGTTCGTTATTGGTGGATACGCCAAGGCCAAGTACGGCATCAAAAAAACCATCGAAGACAAAGAGTTAAACGTCGAATTTCTGATGATTTTAGCAGCGATCGGCGCATCCGTTATTGGTTACTGGACAGAAGGCGCCATCTTGATCTTCATCTTTGCATTAAGCGGCGCCCTAGAAACCTATACAATGAACAAAAGCCGAAAAGAATTGTCTGCTCTCATGGAGATGCAACCAGATGAAGCATGGTTATTAAAAGAGTCCGGCGAGACCGTGCGTGTTCCGGTCGGTGAATTGAATACCGGGGACTTAATCTCCGTCCGTCCGGGTGAACGTTTCCCTGTCGATGGCGAAGTCCATACCGGACAGACTGCCGTCGATGAGTCTGCCATCAGTGGCGAAGCAATTCCAGTGTCCAAATACGCACGCGATAATTTATTTGCGGGCACTGTTAATTTGTCCGGCTCAATTACCATGGTCATGACCAAACCTAGTTCAGAAACCATGTTCCAAAAAATCATTGAACTCGTACAATCCGCAGAAAGCGAGAAGTCTCCCTCTCAACAATTTATCGAACGCTTTGAAGGCCGTTACGTTAAAGTCGTCTTGCTTGTCTTCGTGCTGATGTTGTTCCTTCCACATTTTTTGATGGGGTGGAGTTGGAATGAAACCCTTTACCGGGCCATGGTATTGCTTGTCGTAGCTTCACCTTGTGCATTGGTCGCATCCATTATGCCCGCTACGCTCGCCGCCATTTCAAATGGTGCTAAAAGCGGCGTGATTTTTAAGGGGGGTGCACATTTAGAGAATTTGAGCGTCATTAAAGCCATTGCTTTCGATAAAACCGGCACCTTGACACGTGGCAAACCCGAAGTAACTGATTTCATCATCCGCCGTGATGCAAATCGCGAGCAAGTAATGGCACTTGTTGCAGGAATCGAATCGCAATCGAATCATCCACTCGCCAAAGCAATTACCGATTTTGTTATTCAACAAGGAATTGAACCACTGCGCGGTTTGCAAGTGGTGGATGTTCCAGGTAATGGTTTGAAGACGCACTTCGCAAGCGATGAAATCCTGGTCGGCAAGCCCGGATTTGTCGGTGAAGAAGAAGCCTATGCTTTCGAAAACGGGATTCTGGCCATTTTGGCGAATCAAGGGAAAACCGTCACATTTATTAGCGATGGCCATGGCATATTGGCTGCCATGGCGCTTAAAGACACCGTTCGCGATATTACCAAGTCCACCATTGCCGAACTTCAAGACCGCGGCATCTATTGCATCATGCTGACTGGTGATAACCGAAAAACCGCAAAAGCCATTGCAGAAGAAACCGGTGTTGATGAATACATTGCCGAATGCTTGCCAGGCGACAAAGTCCAGCACTTAAAAAAGTTACTCGCCAAATATGAATATGTAGCAATGACAGGAGACGGCATCAACGACGCTCCAGCTCTTGCGACCGCAACAACCGGCATCGCCATGGGCGAAGGAACAGACATCGCATTAGAAACCGCAGACGTCATTCTGATGAAAAATGATTTGTCCCGGATTTCTTACTCGATCCGACTGGCTAAAAAAATGCAGCGCATCGTTAAACAAAATGTCTTTTTCTCAGTTGCTGTCATCCTCGTGCTTATTTTCTCGAACTTTTTCCAGGCCATTTCTCTGCCGCTAGGCGTCATTGGCCATGAAGGCAGCACCATTTTGGTCATTTTAAATGGATTGCGCATGCTTAACCGCAATGTTTGATCGCCCAAACTAAAAGACGGCTCTCCCTTATTTACCGGGTAGAGCCGTCTTTTTTTGCTTGAGTCGTTTTCTAGAATGTCTCCTGCCTTGCATGACGGCATTTAATTGACCGCCGATAATCAACAGCATCGCTGATAAATACAGCCAAAGCAATAATAGGATTATTCCGCCAATGCTTCCGTATGTTGCTGAGAAATTGCCGAAATTATTAATATAGATGGAGAACAAGTAAGACAGTAAAAGCCAGCCGAGCGAAGCGAATGCTGCTCCCGGCAACACCGTCCTGAAACTTATGCGTACATTCGGCGCAAGCCAGTAAATGACAGCGCACACAACAAAGGTGATCAAGGCCGGAATGGTGAAGCGGATCATTCCCCACAACTCCAAGAACCCTTCCTCAAGCCCAAGAAAAGCAAAAAAGAACAAACCGATCTGTCGGCCGAATATTGGCAAGGCGAGCGCCACAACCAGCATGATGATTAACAGAATGGTCATTAAAATCGACATACCTCTTGCCAGCAATAACGGCCGGCTTTCCTTTACACGGTAGGTCGCATTTAAGGATTTGATCAATGCATCCATCCCAAGGCTGGCTGACCAAATCGTTGCAAGTACACCAAACGATAGCAAGCCGCCATTTTGATTGGTGAGGATTTCGTTCAAAGTCTGTTCGACTAGTACATATACTTCACCAGGAATCACATTTTCCATGAACGTAAAGACTTCTTCTCTGGGCAAGTTTAAATAAGGCAATAAGTTGACAAGGAAAATCAACAGCGGAAAAATCGATAATAGGAAAAAAAACGCCAATTGCGCTCCGAGTCCCTGCACATCGACGTCTTTAATCCGTATCGCTAATTCTTTTATAAAACCACGGCCAGTCAGTACATCATATTTCGGCTTTTGCACTTGAGACCGGCCGTTCTTTTTAGAGCTTGCCATGACCTATCCCGCTCAGTTGCGGTTCTGGTTGTACGAGTTGTTTGAGTTGTTTGAATTACTTGAGTTGTTTGAGTTGTCAGAAGATGAATCGTCCGTCAATGAAGAACTCGGTGATGGGTTGTCTTCTTTCACTGCTGATAGGACATCATCTTTAGATTCGACAACCGCTTCTTTCGTTTCCATCACGGCGCCTCTTGCATCTTGTGCTACTTCTTTCACTTCTGGCACTAATTTTCTCACTTGTTCCACTTTTCCACCTACATATGCAGCATCTTCAGAAATACGCGCGTACAGATTTTGGGCACGCTCTGCCTGTTCTTTAAAAGCAGACTTCAACTCATCTTTATTGCTGGCATAGTATTTAGCGTTATCGCTTGCTCTTTTCGATTTATCCACCACGTCTTCACGTGTGTTGCGGTCCAATAATGAAACTAACGCTCCTACAGCCGCTCCTACTACTATCCCTGTCATTAATTTGTTTTGGCTCATTCCAAATTCCTCCTAGTATAAAATATAGTTTCTGTCATACTTCGATTTTTTCCCTCTTCCTTGAAAATCTAAACACATCAGCAATTCTTTTTTAAAAATAACTTGACTCTGCCGCCAAACTTTCGGAATATTAACTCTACAGGAGAAATTATTCCTAAAGAAAAAATTATCAACGAGGGGGAGAAAACATGGAGGCTTTAACAGAATTTCTAGGCACGGTCAGCGGTTATGTATGGGGACCGCCGCTTTTGATTCTCCTGGTAGGGACTGGGATTTTCTTGACGGTCCGGCTGGGACTTTTGCAATTGCGCTTATTGCCATATGCATTGAAGCTAACGTTCAGTAAAAACCCGGATAAAGATGCAGAGGGTGATATTTCTCATTTCCAAGCATTGTCGACAGCTATGGCTGCGACAGTTGGGACAGGAAATATCGTCGGGGTGGCAACAGCAGTCATTCTCGGTGGTCCTGGAGCTGTTTTCTGGATGTGGTTTTCTGCATTCTTCGGGATGGCAACAAAATACGGTGAAGCCGTTCTTGCTGTCAAATACCGCATTGTAGATGCTAAAGGACAAATGGCCGGCGGGCCGATGTATTATCTTGAGCACGGCTTGAAACAGAAATGGCTGGCCGTGCTATTCGCCATATTCGGCGCTATCGCTGCATTTGGTATCGGAAACGGCACACAGTCCAATTCTGTCGCATCTGTTGTACGCGATACTTTTTCTGTGCCAACATGGATTACAGGGATCATCTTGACGATCTTCGCTGCCGTTGTCATCATCGGCGGAATTAAAACAATCGGTAAAGTAACTGCATTTTTCGTACCATTTATGGCCTTATTTTATATCATTGCCGGAATCATCATCATGATTCTCAATATGGATCTTATTCCTGCAGCCCTCGGCACGATCTTTAGCGCTGCCTTTACGGGCGAAGCTGCAGTGGGTGGTGCGATCGGTGCTGCGATCCGCTACGGTGTAGCACGAGGCGTCTTCTCCAACGAAGCCGGCCTTGGTTCTGCACCGATCGCGGCGGCAGCGGCAAAAACCGATATGCCTGGCCGCCAAGCGTTGGTCTCGATGACTCAAGTGTTGTTCGACACTTTGATCATTTGTTCGATTACCGGTATCACCATTGTCATGTCCGGTTTATATAAGGATGACAGCCTTGAAGGCGCAGCGCTCACGACAGCTGCATTTGAGCAGTTCCTCGGAGGAGTTGGCCCTTATATCGTCGCCATTGGTTTAATTTTCTTCGCATCGTCGACCATCATTGGCTGGTCTTACTACGGCGAGAAGTGTTTCCAGTATTTGTTCAAGAGTCCGGGCTTGTTGATCGTTTACCGCGTCGCCTTTGTGGCAATGGTATTTGTCGGCGCGACGGTCTCGCTTGATGTCGTCTGGACCTTCTCAGATGTCATGAATGGCTTAATGGCATTCCCGAACTTGATCGGCCTTCTCGGACTTTCCGGCGTCATCGTTTACGAGACGAAGAAAATCACGGCGAAGATCAAAGAAGAGAAAGAACAGGCTCGCTCTGGCAATTGACATTCCATTTGAATAATGAAATGATAAAGCATACCCACCCGAAAGGCAGGAATGGATCATGGATTTATCCAAACAGTCACCTGAGAACGTCGATTTTATGATTGAGGAAATAAAAACGAAGCTGCGTATGGTCAATGTTGATGCAATGAAAGCGGAGCATTTCAATTCTTCCGAGTACGAAGACTTGCGCGAAATTTACGAGATGGTCAAAAATCGTAATAATTTCAGCCCGAATGAAATGCAAGCCATTGCCTCTGAACTTGGTTCATTACGCAAATAAAAAAACCTGAAGCCTTGTGCTTCAGGTTTTTTTATTTGCTGTCGAGAAACCTCGACAGCCTTTTTTGCCTTTCGCTCCGGCCGGACGCTTTCCGAGGGCCCACAGGATGTGGGTCAGCTAAGCGTTGCGACAGGACGTCGCGTTCTTAGCTTAGCTTCCTAAAGACGGCCATTTCAGCTTTTCTTTTGTCCAGCTCAATCGCCCAGCTCCTCGGGTCATAAGCCAACTGTCCTGTGCGACAAAGGACGCCGCTTCGGACATCTGTCTTATGCCTGTCGGAGCTCAACGGGCGCTTTTGCTTTTCTTTTTGTCTAGCGTCAATGGCCTGCCTCTCGGGTCGTAAGCCACTTCCCCTGTGCGGCAAAGGGCGCCGCTTCGGGGACCCGTCTTACGCCTGTCGAGCCATAGCGGCCATTTCAGCTTTTCTTTTCATATTGCACGATATACCAGCCGCCTTCTTTGATGACGGTCTGGAGGCTGAGCATTTCGAGTCCGGCTTCTTCTCCCCATTCGATGAGCTCTTCTCTTTTCGGCAGTCGGTAGAGATTATCGAAGGATGAGAAAAAGCTATTGAACACGTTGGCAAACGGTGGGCTGTCTGGGCCTCCGGCGATTGGTGTGACGATCGATAAAATGCCCCCCTCTTCGACCCAGCTGCTGATTTCCTTGAACAAAGCCTGGCGTTTTTCGAGCGGGATGTAGTGCAGCACATTATTAATCATCACCATGTCCTGCGGAGATTCGGGCTTGTAATTCCACAAATCTGCCTGCTCAATAAAGACATTGTCTTGTGCTGCCGTCAATTGTTTCGCCGTTTCCACTACTTCTTCGCTAATTTCAATTCCTGTAAATTGTGTAGATGGGAATCGCAGCCCCATTTTTTTTATGTAGCCACCTTCTCCGCAGCCAATGTCGAGTACACGTCGACAGTTTTTCTCCTTCAGCCTTTTGGCCATTTTTGGATAGGCTAAAACTTCTAACAGTCGGCTAGTCTCTGCCACGGTTCCTGCGTGTTCGTCTTCATCGAAATGGAGACGACTCCGGTTGCGCATCATTTCGGGATATTGGAGCAAGGTTGGGAGATGCAGTTCCATCATTTCTTTTAGCAACACGCCTGAAGAATTATTGCCTTTGGATTTTGGTAACTTCCACCGATTCTTAATCTGGTAACGGTTGCGGCTCACTTCTTTCAAGTATCCAATCGATACGCCAATCGCTACCCATTGCGCGAGCAATTGTTCATCAAGGTCAAGTGCATCTGCCACATCAAATTGTGTCATCGGTCGTTCAAATGACTTGAACAAATCTAATTCATATCCAACATAAGCATGCCAGCTATACAGGAACGGCTCATTGCGTTTCATATATGTTCTGGCTTTTACCATTTTCATCACATCAATCATTTAAATCCCTCCACTTTCCACGGGTAATCATCTTCCGGTTTGTAGTATTTCAGTTCTTTTGTGCCTGCTGTTAATTCCTTTGCACGCACCGGCATAAACCCGCCTTGAATAAAGCGGTCCCGGACGTTTTCCTTCCAGAGACCGAGGCCTGAGACATTTAGCATCTGCTTGAAATGGAGGATTGGGTCTTCTTCCATGCGTTCGAATGTCCGCTGGCGCAGATAACTGACTGGACGGTACGGAAATGAATAAGCGAGTGCTGCCAAATGGCTCAACTGGATAACATGGTCCGCTCTGCGATAACGTACTTTTTCGTACCATTTCAAATTGGCTGTATCGGCCGTCTTCTCAGCTAGCATATCCGCCGCAAGCTCCCCGAGCACATCGGCATCTTGTATCGCCATGTTCATGCCTTCTCCTGCCATTGGATGAACTGCATGCGCCGCATCGCCAATAATGGCTTTATTGCCTTTTACATAGGAATTGGCATGATACATGACTGGAATCATCAACTGGATTTTTTTCCAGTCCGTCAACTGCTGGACATAACCGTCCACAGCCGGCGCCAAGTCGGTGTACAGTTTATGAAAATGGCTAATGGGCTTTTCCTTCAAGGTTTTATAATCTCCCGGCGGAATCAAATATACACTTCGCACTTGATCGTCAGGAAGCGGGAACAGCCCGAGGAAACGGTTGTACGTGGAAATGATTTTGCCGTCTGTGAAATTCTCCGCACGCGGAAACGTCACTGTCAGAAAATGATGGTTGTAGGTGGTCTGCTTGACTTCGACTTCCATCGCTTTTCGCGTCACCGATGACCGGCCTTCTGCGCCGAAAAAGAACTTGGCTTCTACTTCAAATTTCTCAGTGCCTTTTTGAAGAATGGCCGCGTGATCAGTATAGCCTTTACAAGCAGTGCCTTTTAAATAATGGAAGTTGTCGTATTCACATGCCGCTTCCCGAATAATCGTCTTCAGTTCTTCATGATGAATCATGTAAGCGGCATTGTACTTTCCTGGCAACACGCTGTAATCCATGAAGGATTGGTCTTTCACTTTCAAGGTACTGGACAGTTCGAGCATGTCGAGTACTTTGATTTCATTGGACCGATCACAAACGGACTCGTATACGCCAAGCCCATCGAACACTTGCATGCTCTTCGGCTGCAGCAGCTCTCCTTTATAAGTCGGAGAGCGCACGGCCATGCGTTCGGCGAGCACGACACTAAAGCCGCGCCGCACCAACTTCAACGCGAGCGTTAACCCGCCTATTCCCCCTCCGCCGATAAACACATCCGTTTTCATGAACTTCAACTCCTTGTGTTTCCTTACCCTTAAAAAGAGTTCCTGAAAACTGTACGGCCGGCAAACATTAAAAAAAGACCCATAATGGGCCTTTTTTTCACAATTTATCCTTAAAGTGCATGATACGAAGCCGCGAGTTCGGCTCCGACCTTAGCATTGTGCTTAACCAGTTCGATATTGGCGACGAGGCTTTCGCCTTCTGTTAGTTCTTTAATTTTGCCGAGCAAAAATGGCGTTACGTCTTTTCCTTTAATGCCGTTTGCATGTGCTTCAGCCATTGCTCGCTCGATAATGCTGTCTATGAATGATTGTTCTAGCGCATGCTCTTGAGGAATTGGGTTGGCGATGACAGCCCCGCCCTTTAAGCCGAGCGACCATTGCGCCTTCAAGATACTTGCGAGTTCTTCAATCGATTGGGAATTGCAACTTAAAGGGAAGCCACTTTGCCGTGTGTAGAATGCTGGCATTTCCTCCGTCTGGTAACCGATGACCGGAACCCCTTTTGTCTCTAAGTATTCGAGTGTCAGTCCGATATCCAAAATCGATTTTGCTCCTGCACAAACGACCGCAACGCTCGTAGTCGAAAGCTCTTCCAAATCGGCCGAAATGTCCATTGTCGTCTCTGCCCCACGGTGAACTCCGCCGATGCCGCCTGTTGCAAAAACGCGTATGCCCGCAAGTTCAGCGAAAATCATGGTCGCTGCCACTGTCGTCGCGCCAATCTTTTTAGTGGCAAGCAATTGTCCGATATCTCGCCGCGATACTTTTGCCACGTCAGGTGCAGTGCCCAAAAGTTCTAACTCTTCATCCGACAAGCCAATTTTGATCTGGCCGTCCATTAAAGCGATCGTCGCTGGCACAGCACCATGATCGCGGACGATTTGTTCTACTTCACGTGCCGTCTCCACGTTTTGAGGATATGGCATGCCGTGCGAGATGATCGTCGATTCCAATGCCACGACTGGCGTGTTCTGTTTAATGGCTTCCTGGACTTCTGTTGAATAGCTGATTACGTTTGTCATTTCAATTCCCCCAATTCTTTGACTAACAAGCTTTCGTTCAATTCCGGGCGTACTGTCTCGCTGCACGCAAGCGTTTTGGCTGCATTCAACATGCCCAGTTGTACCGATTTGCGAAAATCATATCCGGCCAGATGGGCGTGCAGCAGGCCGCCAGTGAAAGCATCTCCCGCCCCCGTGACATCTTCTACGTGCTTTGCTTCGATTGACGGAAAATGCACCACACCATCTCTATCTCCTGCCATGGCGCCAGCTTTTCCTCCGGTGATCACGACCGTTTTCGCGCCTTGAGCAAGAAGCAATTCGACGGCCCGTCTCCAATCCGCTTGATTATGTATCGATATGCCGAGCCTGAGAGCTGCCTCGTCGCGGTTCAGGATTAGGAACGTTATACCGTTTAAATCCTCTGAAAGTCGTTCCATTTTAGGCGCCGATACGGGAATGACAGCAAGCGGCACTTGAGATGAAGAGGCAAGATTTTGCAAATACTGAACGGTTTCTTTCGGACAGTTCAAGTCCACCGCCAGCAATTTCGCGCGCATTAGCTTACTGCGATGAGGTTCCAGATACTCAGGTGTCAACGCCGTATAAACATCCATATCAGCGAGCGCAAAAGCCATCTCGCCGTCTGGTTCCAATACCGCGGTATAACTGCCGGTTACGCTTTTCGCAATGGTCTTGGTCATGGCGGTATCCATATAAGGCGAAGACACTTCTTCGATATAGCGCCATTCCGGATCGTCTCCTGCGACTGATACCAATTGAACCGTGTGTCCCAGCCGTCCTAAGTTTTCCGCAATATTGCGCGCAACGCCCCCGACGCTTCTTGTCACTGTCGCGGGATTGGAAGTACCGTGAACAGAAGCAGCTTTCAAATGAAACTTTCGGTCAATATTAGCCCCACCAATGCACAAAATGGCATTTTCTTCAGGCAATACATAAGCGCGGCCCAAAATCTTGCCTTGCTTGATAAGTCCAGAGATTAGATTGGCTAACGATGGCCGCGAAAGCCCGAGTACATCCGCCATTTCCTGCTGAGACAAATACGGGTCACGTTCGATCAATGCAAGGATTTTCTGTTCATTGCGATTCATTGCATTTCCTCCTCTCTAAACATTTGTTTAAATCATAAACTTTTATAATTTAAATTGCAAGCGCTTTCTTTCTAAAAGCATTGCTATTGCACTGAGCAATTAAATATTGCTACTATAGAAAGGATGAGAGGAGTGTTTTGAAGATGACCACATTTGATGAAAAGTTAACCCGCTATGCAGAATTGGCTGTAAAGGTGGGTGTCAATATTCAGCCTGACCAAAAATTGTATATTGCAGCTTCCATAGACTCAGCGCCGTTCGTGCGCTTGATCGTCAAGAAAGCATATGAAGAAGGCGCTAGGCAAGTTTTTGTGGATTGGAGCGACGATGTGATTTCCCGCACGCGCTTTGAGAAAGCACCGGAGGATTCTTTTGCAGAATACCCGGAATGGAAAATCCAAGAGCGTGAGCAATTGGCTGCACAAGGCGCCGCTTTCATTAGCGTCGTTTCGCAAAGCCCGGACTTACTAAAAGGCATTGATTCCAAACGCATTTCAGCTTCCCAAAAAGCGACCGGGCAAGCATTGAGCAAATACCGTCAATACGTCCAGTCCGACAAAATCAGCTGGTGCGTTCTTGCAGCACCATCTGAGCAGTGGGCGAAGAAAGTCTTCCCCGATCTCCCTGAAAACGAACAAGTATCAGCCCTGTGGGAAGCGATTTTCAAGGCTGTCCGCGCCGATACCGAAAACCCGATTGAAGCTTGGCTGGAGCATGATCGTACGCTTCATACAAAAGCTGATTACTTGAATGACAAAAAATACGCTAAGCTTCATTACCAGGCACCAGGCACTGATCTTGAAGTCACGCTGCCAAAAGGCCATCTGTGGGCAGGCGCTGGTTCCGTCAACGAAAAAGGCCATACGTTCATGGCCAATATGCCGACAGAAGAAGTTTTCACAGTACCGCATAAAGATGAGGTCAATGGTTTTGTCTCAAGCACCAAACCGCTTAGCTATGGCGGCAATATCATCGACGGCTTTAAAATCACATTCGAAGGCGGCCGCATCACGGATGTCTCTGCAGAACAAGGAGAGGAAGTGCTGAAAGAATTGGTTGCCACCGATGAAGGCTCCCACCGCCTCGGTGAAGTGGCATTAGTGCCGCATCAATCGCCGATTTCGGATTCCGGTATTTTGTTCTTCAATACTTTGTATGACGAGAATGCGTCCAATCATTTCGCAATTGGCAGTGCTTATGCGTTCTGCCTAGAAGGCGGCAAAACGATGTCGGCGGATGAATTAAAAGAACACGGTTTGAACCAAAGCATCACGCATGTCGATTTCATGGTCGGCTCTGCTGATATGGACATCGACGGCATTTTGGAAGATGGCACGCGCGAACCGATTTTCAGAAGCGGCAACTGGGCCTTTTAAAGGTCGATAATTCGACACTTAATTTCCCATTCATTTTCATGTATACTGAATAGGATAATTACAGTTTAGAGAGGGGTTATCACTATGCTATACGGTATTACAGCTGTTCTCGGATTTATGGCTGTGATCTTCATGTTCTTCTTCACACTGCTTCATTTCCTTGGCAAAGAACTTCATAGCCATGATGCAGAGCATATCGATCCGCTTCCGAAAGAGCGTCATTAAGTAAAAAGCTTTGCCTCGTAAACACGGGGCAAAGCTTTTTTTCTGTTTATCGTGCCCCTATCACATCTCACAGAAAAGTGATAAAATTTGAATAAGCAGTGCTTATACCGATTAGGAGGAATTCATCCATGTTTTCTGCAACGGATATCGGGATCGATCTCGGTACCGCCAATATTCTCGTTTATACAAAGTCCAAAGGCGTCATTTTAAATGAACCATCCATCGTTGCCCTCGATGCCCGCAGCGGTGCTGTGATCGCCATCGGCTCTGAGGCAAAAGCGATGCTTGGCAAAGCGCCTGATTCCATCCGCATCGTCCGGCCGATGAAAGAAGGCGTCATCGCCGATTTTGACGTCACCCGTGAGCTCTTAAAGCTGGTTATGCAAAAAGCGGCGAAACAGCTCGGCGGTTCATTGCGCAAACCAAAAGTCATGGTCTGCACCCCGTCTGGCGCAACTGCTGTTGAACGCCGGGCGATTCACGACGCCGTGAAACAAAGCGGCGCTAAATCTGTCCACTTGATCGAAGAAACGGTAGCCGCAGCAATTGGCGCTAATTTGCCGATTACGGAACCTGTCGCTTCGGTCATCGTCGATATCGGCGGGGGTACGACAGAAGTCGCCATCATTTCATTTGGAGGCGTCGTGTCTTCCAATACGATCAAGATTGCCGGCGACCGGATGGATGAAGACATCATCCAGTATGTGCGCAAGCATTACAATCTATTGATTGGTGAGAAGACGGCTGAGACAATCAAAAAAGAAATTGGCTACGCGCCGATCCCTCACGAGCCGAAGAAGATGAATATCCGCGGGCGCGACGTCTTAAGCGGCTTGCCGAAGACAATCGAATTGAGTTCCGACGAAATGCAAAAAGCACTTGGTGAGTCGTTATCGGCCATTCTCGAATGCATCCGTGCGACACTGGAAAATTGCCCTGCTGAATTGTCTGGCGATATGGTTGACCAGGGTGTCGTCATTTCAGGCGGCGGCGCTTTGTTGAAAGGCTTGCAGGAATGGCTCGCGCAAGAAATTTCCGTACCGGTCCACATCGCTCCAGATCCACTAGAATCCGTCGCGATTGGCACCGGCCGTTCGCTCGGCATGATCGACCAGCTCGAGAAAATGTCGCGCTGACTTATACCCCACCATCAAGGAGGAAAAGCGATGTCTTTATTAAATGAGATTTTGGATTACAACGAAAAATTTGTAGAAGAAAAACACTATGAGGAATTCATCACCACCAATCTCCCGGATAAGCGGATCGTCATTTTGACTTGCATGGATACCCGCCTGCTAGAACTATTGCCAAAAGCGATGAACTTTAAAAACGGCGATGTCAAAATCGTCAAAAGCGCCGGCGCTATCATTAACCATCCGTTTGGCGGCATTATGCGCAGTTTGTTCGTGGCGGTGTACGAATTGAAGGCTGATGAGATCTATATTATCGGCCATCACGATTGCGGCATGGCGAAAGTGAAACCTGAAGGCATCCTCGAAAAGATGATCGAACGCGGAATTGAAGAAAGTACGATTGAACAAATGAAATTCTCTGGCGTCAACCTCGACGAGTGGTTAAAAGGCTTCGACAATGTATCGGATAGCGTACGCCATAGCGTCGACATGGTCCGCCATCATCCTTTGATGGATAAAACCGTTCCCGTCCACGGCCTTGTCATAGACCCAAAAACTGGAAAATTAGATGTCGTCATTGACGGCAATACAAACGAAAACCGCTGAGATTTCTCAGCGGTTTTGTTTTTGATAATAAATATAATCGAGCGGGACACCGACTTTGCCGAATTGGCGCAACAAGGAAGTGATTTGCCCTCGGTGATAGCTCGCATGATTTACTAGCGTGAACAGCATCTCCTCACGGCTATGGCGAAACTCCTGGCCTTTCATATTGCGGTAATCCAGCTCTTCTTGCCAACTTTTTTCTGACAATGTGGCAAAATACAGTTCCATCTCCGCGTGAAGCAGCATAATGGCCTCTTTTGCCTTTTCCACGGTTTCGACGTCGAACCGTTCGAACTCCGGACTCTTAATGCCATTTATTCGCTGGAACCATAATTTTTCGACACCGATCACATGCTTAATCGTTTCACGGATGGACGGAAACGAATTCAATCCTTCTTTCGTGTAATATTCTTCGCCACAGTCTTGCACCAATTCCAGAACCTTTTGGCTCGCCCATTGATGGTAGGCAAACATTTTTTGGGAATCCACAAGCGTTCCTCCCTTCCTCAATTTTCAAACCATCTCCGCATATCCTTCCACCAACGCAGATAGGCGGCCTTGCCCTTTCAAAAATCCTGTTCGAGCAATGCGTAGTAATAATGGTCTTTCCACTGTCCGTTAATGAACAAAAATTGCTTAAGCAAGCCTTCTTGTTCAAATCCCGCCTTTTCGAGCACACGCAATGAACCGATATTGTCCGGCGCCACGTAGGCTTCTACACGGTGAAGACGCAATTGCTCAAAACCAAAAGCCGTGATCAAGCGAACCGCCTCGCTAGCGATGCCGCGGCCGATGAATTCCTCATCCATCGAATAACCGACGAGTGCACTGAGAAAAGGCAAGCGTTTGATGCTATAAATGGAAATATGGCCGATCAATTGATTGGTGTCGTGTGAGAAAATACCAAAGCTGTACTCACGATTTTCACGCGCCTGATAAATCGACTCGCGGATTTTCTCGCGCTGTACAGCGATCGTGAAGTAACTATCACGATGTCTTGGTTCATAAATCGCCCAATAGTCGCGGTTTTTGACAAGTACCTTCACCATATCTTCGGCGTCTTCTACGGTCAATGTCCGGAGATAACACGTTTTCCCCTCAAAAAGCAGATTCATCTTATCCCTCTTCTGCAGTCAATTTGATGAATTCTTCGACATCTTTTGTGCATAATGCAATGCCTTTTTCCCAGAATCCTTTTTCAGTGATGTCTTCCCCTAGATGTTTCATCGCCAATTCTTCTGTGCTCATGATCGCCGTATCGCGCAGCAAAGCCATGTATTGCTCTTCAAATCCTTGTCCTTCCTCAAGCGCTTTAGCATAGACGCTGAGTGAGAACAAATAGCCGAATGTGTAAGGAAAATTATAGAACGGCACATCGGTAATATAGAAATGCAATTTCGATGCCCAGAAATGCGGATGTCCTTCTGATAGACTGCCAGCAAAGGCTTCTTCTTGCGCCTGCTCCATCAATTCGTTTAAACGGCTCGTCGGAACGACACCATTTTTGCGTTCTTCGTAAAATCTCGTCTCAAATAGGAAGCGGGCATGGATGTTCATGAAAAATGCCACGCTGCGTTGGATTTTGTCTTCTAGCAAGGAAATTTTCTCTTCTTTATTGGATGCATTTTTGACCGCTGCGTCCGCTACGATCATTTCCGCAAATGTGGACGCCGTTTCAGCGACATTCATGGCATAGCTGCGGTTCAAATCATGCATCGGTCTCAGCGCATGCGTATGAAAAGCATGCCCCAACTCATGGGCCAGTGTCGCAACATTGGACATCGATCCGCTGTATGTCATGAAGATGCGCGATTCGCCGCTTTTTGGAAGCGATGTGCAAAAGCCGCCCGGCATTTTATGCGCACGATCTTCCGCTTCCACCCATCCATTTTCTAGCGCATGGCGGGCGAAATTTTGCAGTTCCGGACCGAATTTCCCGAAATGGCGGATGATGAATTCCGAACCTTGCGCGTAATCGAATTGCTGGGCGTTTTCTACAACCGGTGCCTCGACATCGTACCAGGCCAACTGGTCTTTTCCGAGCATTTGTGCCTTATGCGCCAGATAATCCGCAAACGGCTGTTTGTGTTCACTGATTGCCTGCCACATAACGTCCAAGGTTTCCTGCTTCATGCGGTTCATCTGAAGCGGTTCTTCCAGCACATTGTCAACTCCGCGCTTTTTATACATCTGCAGGCGGAAGCCGGCAAGTGAGTTCAAGGTTTTGGCGAACAGCTCTTCTTTTTCTTGCCACACGGCTTCCAACTTGTCATAGGATTCTTTACGCACTTGCTCATTTGAGTGAGCACTTAAATTATTCGCTTGTCCGACCGACAAGGTCTTCTCTTGCCCATCTAAATTTACTTGTACTGAGATGGCGGCAATCAACAAATCGTATAATTCGCTCCACGCGTGATAACCGTCTATGCCAAGCGAGGTGATTAATCCTTCCTCTTGTTCAGACAGCAAACGCTTCGCTTCTTGCCGCCATTCATCCAAAATAAAAGCGAATTCTTTCAAGTTTTCCGTCTTCAACAGCTCGGTCCAGACGTTTGGATCCGTTTCCATAAGCGCCTGCTTAAATTTTAAAAATGCACTTTGGAAGCGGGATCTCATGAGCCCGACTTCGCTTTGCAGCAAAGACGCTTTTTTATCTTCTGTGTTTTGCGCCATTAAGCACCCGATAAAAGCGCCCGCTTGACGGATATCTACCGATACATCACTCGTCTGCTCAAGGAATTCTGCGATCCGCTGTGCGTCGTCTGTTTGTTTCGGCACAGCGAATTGTATCGAAGCCTGCTCGAATTCCACTAATTTTTCCGCTGTCGTTTCGAGATGCGTTTTCAACTCAGCTGAATCACTGCCACCTGAAAACACATTATCAAGTTCCCATACTTCCGGATATGTATTGGTCATTTTTCTCCCCCTGCGTTTACGAATTTTCTAAATACATGAATAAGTATAACATTTCCCTATGTGGAACGGGAACGGCGACTGCCCTGTACTTTTCACGATATCGCCATTTTTCAAAAACTTCCTGCACTTTCTTGTTGGTGGTGTGGGCTGGCGAGTTTATACTGATATTTGAGGAGGGATTTCATATGATTCGCGTACTGCTGATGACGCTGGCATTTATTGCTGTCGTCACCACGAATGCCTTGGCGAATATACTGCCGATCAACGGTCAGACTACCGGTGAAATCTCCGACCGTGTGCCGGTTCTCTTCACGCCGGCCGGTTATGCATTTTCCATCTGGTCCATTATCTACATCTTATTGGCTATTTGGATCATCGGCTTTTGGCTGCGCTTGAAAAAAGGCGTGCACCCACAAGCAAAAGTCTCACTGTTTTTCATCTTGAGCGCTGTTTTCAATATTGCCTGGCTGCTTTGCTGGCATTATGAGTTCTTTATTTGGTCGATCGCTGCGATGATTGCCTATTTAGTGTCGCTGATCGCTTTGTATTTGGAATATGGCAACGACCAACGGGGCTTTATGGAACGCTTGCCGATTTCCGTCAATCTTGGCTGGATCAGTGTGGCGACGATTGCCAATATCAGCTACGTGCTGACTGTCCATAGCTGGAGCGGCTGGGGGCTGAGTGATCAATTATGGACAGTTATTATGTTGACTGTCGCAACTGCACTTGCGCTTCACATCCGCTTTCACCATTCAGATATTCCGCTGACTTTGGTGTTTATCTGGGCGTTCGTTGCAATTGCCGTCCGCCACGGCATGGATGAGTTACTAGTCAGCACGGCCGCTTTGTTCCTGAGCGGCGTTTTGCTAACGGGCATTTTGTTGATCAAGAAAAAACCGTCAAAACCGGTTATAACGCCATAAAAAAACAACCATCGGCTGATGGTTGTTTTTTTGTATTCGATGATTTATTTTTCCAGTTTCGTCAGCAAAATCGGTTCGCCTTTAGTGACGAGTACAGTATGTTCAATCTGGGCAACCAGCGATTGATCCGGTGTGATAAAGGTCCAGCCGTCGCCAGATTCGATAATATGCTCAGCCTTTTGGGAAATAAACGGCTCGACTGCCAGCACCATGCCTTCTTTCAAAATCGTTGTTTCCCATGCATCGTAATAATTAAGGATATATTGCGGCGCTTCATGAAGCGATTTTCCGACGCCGTGGCCAGTCAGGTTCTTAATGACAAACAAGCCTTGGTCTTTCGCTTCGCGCTCCACTGCTTTGCCGATCTGATTTAATTTAGCGCCGGCTTTTACTTTCATCATAGCTCGCTCGAAGGCAGATTCTGCAGCTTGGCAAAGCTTTTCTTTCGCTTCATGCCCTTCGCCGACCACGAAGGAAATGCCCGTATCGGCAAAATATTCACCGTACGATCCGGAGACATCGATATTTACGATGTCGCCGTCATTAATGACGCGCTTTCCTGGAATGCCATGCGCCACTTCTTCGTTGACGCTGATACACGTATAACCAGGGAAGTCGTATTCCGATTTAGGAGCAGAGACGCCGCCCCATTCCTTGAATAGCTGCCCGCCCAATTCATCGAGTTCTTTTGTCGTAATGCCAGGCTTCACGGCGGCTTTCATCGTTTCTCGGATTTCTGCCACCATCTGTCCCGCTTTTTTCAAGCCTTCAATATCTTTTTCATTCGTCGCTATCATAAATACCCTTCTTTCACACTATTCTATTTGAGCATTATAACATAGAATAAGCCGCTCTCGCTTCTCACACCTTCCAAAAGCAATACCGTAAAACTTCAACCAAACACGGGAATTTGTCATGTTATCCATAAAAAAACCCGCCTATCGCTAGGCGGGTTCGATCAAGAATCTGGCTGCGTCAGACGCGGCGCTGTCAAGAATAGCAACGAACAGACAATGGCCGCGACGATTGCGACCGGTATCATGTAAGTAGCATTATAAGCCGCTGAGTAGATAAAGACATTGCCATCAGCAAACATGCCGAAAAACAGGATTCCCGTAATAACATGGATCGCATAACGGAGAAACGAACCAATCAAGACGCCAAGTGCAACCATGATGATGACATTGCCAGTCTTTTTCGCCCGTACCGCCTCTAAATAACGGCCGCGCATCAAACCGGCAAGGCCAACGACGCCATATGCCAGCAGATAATCCAAGATGACTTGCATGACCACAAAGCCGAATGATAACGGCGCTACCGAGATAAAACCCGTCACAATCTGCAATAAGCCGACAAGTAGGCCTGTGACGACGCCTGCTGCGACGCCTCTGCGGAATGCCATTAGCACAATCGGAATCATGACCAAGCTGACCGATCCCCTTGCGGCATGCGAAAGGCCACAAAATCCAAGACAAAGCCGAGAGCTGCAAAAATTGCAATTTCGACCATTAACAATACACGTTTATTTCTCATTCAAACTGCCTCCTTTTGGATTTGCACATCACCAGAAGGGCCGTTTTACAAAACCATAAAAAAACGGCGCCAGGATAGATCCTGGCGCCGCTCGGGCCGGTTTTCCATCCACATCCCTGCGCAAGTGTTACCTTACAGGTTCGAAGGGTAAGAACTTACTCGTTCACTCTCAGCCAAAGCTCCCCTTGTGGTGTATACAATTATTCCGCTATTATGTGTATTGTACACAACGCCCGCTTGGCTTGCAAGGCTGTTTCAGCTAAACGGATTAGGGTAGTTAGGAATTAGCAAACTTTGCGGAAGGTGGTGGAGGCAGCTTGAAAACTGCCGGTTCAATGATTGATTTATTAAAGGATTTGATCAAGATTGAAAGCGATACAAAAGAAGGGGCAAACGAAGCCTTGTTGTTCTGTTCAGAATGGCTTAAGGCTCACGGGGAAGATGTCGAAGTTCATGATAACGATGGCTACCTGATGCTGACCGCCGCTAAAGGGCGAGGCGATGATAAGATCATTTGGAACGGCCATGTCGACGTCGTGCCGGGGCGTAAAGAGCAATTCTCCCCGATTGAAGACGGCGACAAACTATATGGCCGTGGCTCTGCTGATATGAAGGCAGGTGTCGCAGGAATGATGCAAGCATTCGTTGAACTTGATGCGGCCGCGTTACCACGTGAAGTGCATCTACATATCGTCACCGATGAAGAAACCGGTGGGCATTACACTTCAGAGTGGCTTGTCGATCAAGGCCATTATGGTGATTTTGTCATTTGCGGCGAGCCGACCCATTTGAAGATCGGGTTGCAATCAAAAGGTATATTAAGAATGGATATGACATTCAAAGGCAAACCAGCACACGGCTCGCGTCCATGGGAAGGCATCAACGCTATTGAATCTGCGATGAAATTTCATGCTGGCATGAAAGATTTGCCATTCCGCAAAGAATCGACGGAGTATTATGAGCAAGCTTCTGTTAACTTAGCAATTATCGATGCAGGTGATCGCTATAATGTAGTACCGGACACGTGTAAGATGGCCTATGATATCCGCTTTATGCCAGGCCAGGACAAAGACGAGATTGTTCGTCAGATGGAACAGCTTGCCGAAACGCTAGCTGTCGAGATGGATTTCCAAGCAGGCGGCTCTACCCCTGCATTGACGACGAAAGGCGATCATCCGTATATCCAAACTTTGAAGAAAGCTGTCGAAACGAAGCTGTCGGAACAGCCGGTGCTGTTCGGCCAGCACGGGGCTGCCGACACCCGTCATTATGCCAAAAAAATCGGCGGTCAAGGCGCAATCGAATTTGGGCCGAGTGGAGATGACTGGCATGGCAACGCAGAATACGTCTCCATTTCTAGTGTCCATTCCTTTAAAGATATTTTGATAGCGCATGCCCTTGCCCCGGCGAATGTTTAATTAAGACAAGACCCGGGAAAACACTACTAAACCTCAATACGAATAGATGAATGGAGCGATAAATATGGCGATTGGAAGACTTGTCAGATCTGCGATTAAATACGGGCCGATTGCTTACCCGATCATCCGCAAAGTAATAAACAACCGAAAAAAGAACAACACAACTAATGAAAACGATACTCGCAGCGACTCGCGAAAAAGCCGCTGAACGATAAAAGGCCAGAGAAAATGAATCATTTTCTCTGGCCTTTTTCTATTGCTTACATGCTAAATGAGCGGCAATGCCTGACGGATCGCTAGATAATCCAGCTCCTCGCTTTCGGAAGGCTTAGCAGCAGAGTCGTCGCTAGAAGCATCCTCTGAGGCGGGTTGTTGTTGCGTCCCCTCGCCTTCATCTGCTTCCTCTTCCTGCATTTGCTGAATTTCCTCGAAACTCACAGGTGCTAGTTCAGGAAGTTCAGCATCTTCTACTTGGAACCCTTCCCCATAATGGTCGAAAAACGCGTTCGCCATTTCCTGGTAGCCATTCATATTCGGATGGACGTCTCCAGAATTCGGGACGAGTTCCACCGCATCCTCGCCGAAACGGTCGGATACATCGACGAATGTCGCGCCCGCCTGTTCTGCTTGTTGTTGAAGGATTGCGTTTAACTGCTCCAACTGCTTAGCCGTCCCTTGCTTTTGGCTGTCACGGGCATGTGGATAAGCGAAATAATAGCCCATTACATAGATGTCGGCTGACGGTGCAAGCTCTTCTAGTTCGGAAAGAATGGTTTCAACGTTTTCTCGGGCCCCATTCAATGCGTAATCTGCCTGAATCTCGCCAAAGCTCAGAGCTCCTTCAGCTGGAGTTGCTTGGACAAGTCGCAGCAAATCGTTCGCCCCGGCAGACACCGTGATGATATTTGCCGAACCCAGCAGCTCTTTTGCCTCATCCGATTCAATGCTTTCTAGGACGTCACTTGTGGTGAAGCCAGGAAAAGCTAAACTTTTCGAATAGAAGGCAAGCGGCTGGTTGCGTGTCAATTCCTGTGCAATCAAGTCTGTATAACCGCTGTCAATTGCCCGGTTCGGCGTCTGGCCTGCCGCCAGTGAATCGCCGATGGCCACATAAGCAGCAGGTATTTGCGGCTCTGCCGATACGGTGGTGCCCATAGCTATTAGCAACAGCCCCGCCGCCACTGAACTCATCGTCTTTTTCATGTAGTCACCTCGTTAGAATGCCCAATTTCCTTGTCGGAAAATGGCTTCGGTTGTGCCGTCTTCTGTAATCCCGTCAATGTCCATCTCGCTCGAACCAATCATGAAATCTTCATGGACAATCGATGTATTCAATCCATAATCCTGCAATTGATCGCGCTCGAGATCTGTTCCACCTTCGAGACAAGTTGGATAGGAGTCGCCAATGGCCAAATGATTCGATGCGTTTTCATCGAATAAGGTGTTATAGAACAAAACGCCAGACTTAGAAATCGGGGATTCCACTGGTACTAGCGCCACTTCTCCCAAGTACGCTGCCCCTTCATCGGCTGAAATCAGTTCATCCAACAGCTCCTGTCCGACTTCTGCATGGGCTTTAACAATGCGACCTTTCTCAAAATACAAGGTAAAGCCATCGATAATATTGCCTTGATACACAAGTGGCTTTGTGTTGCGCACAGTGCCTTCGACTTCCAGTTTAGCCGGCACGGTATATACTTCTTCTGTCGGCATGTTAGCGATAAATGGCACATTGTCTGGCGTGTGGGAAGCTCCGGTCATCCACATATGGCCCGCCGGTAAGCCAATCGTCAAATCGGTTCCCGGTGCACGGTAATGCAATTTCCGGTAATGTCGCTCATTCAAAGCAGCTGCCCGCTGTTCCAAATTTTTGATATGCTCTTGCCAGAGGGCGACCGCGTCACCATCTCCAATGCGCACGGTTTGGAAAATCGCTTGCCAGAGGGTTTCCATTTGGTCCTGTTCGTCCGGGAACACTTTTTCTGCCCATTTTTCAGAAGGGATGGCGACGATCGACCAGGCGATTTTGTCGGACCCAACAGCCTGACGGTAGCGCTCTAATGCTTTTCCTGCAGATTTTTGCCCATCGCTCAGGCGTTTTGCCGGAATGCCGGCAAATAAATCCGGATCCTCTGCATCAATCCACAAGAATGCGCCTTTGTGGTCGATGATGGCATCGCGCTGTTTGACTGTCCAATCAGGAAACTCATGAAATGCAGCGTCCGGCGCCAATTCGTAATGCGTGCGCATCACAAAAGGATCTGAAAAAGCGACATGGACTTGTTTTGCCCCGGCTTCATAAGCTTTTTCAACTACCAAACGAGTAAATTCTACGGTATCTGTCGTTGTTTGAATCAGCAATTCCTGCCCCGGCTGGATGTTGACGCCAACACGGACCGTCAGTTCAGCATACTGCGCTAATTTTTCTTGGAAGCTCATTATTTCTTCCCCTTTGCTGAGATGGTTTTGCTATTGCCTTCGATCAGTTCGCCGCCGTGCATGATTTTTTGTACTGGTTTACCCGGCAACTCTTTCGTCAATTTCTTATAATGTTTTTCATCCGCATAGGCAAGAAGCGTCAACACTTCCCCGTCAGCTCCCGCGCGCCCGGTTCTGCCCGAGCGGTGCAAATACTGCTCGACAGTCATCGGAGCATCGACGTGGATGACATGTGTCAACTGATCGATATCCAGTCCCCGTGCCGCCACTTCGGTCGCGATCAAGACGGCTGTTTCACCTTTACGGAAATCATCCAATGCTTTCTTGCGTTCTTCTTTTTTCATTTCGGAATGCAAAGTCGCGATTTTGGCGTCGCGGAATTTTAACTTACTTTCTTTCATTAGCACTTGGTCAAGATTGTTGACGAACGCCAATGCCTTGACCCCTGTCATATGCGATAGGCTGCGAAGCAAGTCGGTCTTGTCGCGCTCATCGACCTTGATGAACGAATGTGTCACTTTACCTTGCTTGGGCAATTGTTCAGCCGATACTTGCAGGCGTGTCGGGTGTTTCATCAAACGCTCTGCCACCAATTCGATTTCCTCTGTAATCGTCGCCGATACCAATACAAGCTGGCGATCTTGCTGTGTTCTTTCGATGAGGTCTTTCATGATGCCGCGGTGTTCGCGTGCCATCAATTGATCCCCTTCATCGAGTACCATAATGCGCACTTCATGCATCTTGAGTTTCTTGGTCTTGACCAATTCGTTCAAGCGCCCTGGTGTGCCCACGACGATTGTCGGCTTTTTCTTTAACTTATCCAATTGCCGCTGGATATTCGCACCGCCGATCAATGGGGTGACGGTCACATCCGTTCCCGTCGTCCATTCACGCAAAACATTGACGATTTGCATCGCGAGTTCTTGTGAAGGGGCGATAATCATCGCTTGCGTATTCGGTTTTTTCGGGTTGACGCGCTCTAAAATTGGCAATAGATATGCCAAGGTTTTTCCTGACCCGGTCGGCGATTCCGCCACGATGTCGTTTCCTGCGAGCATTTCCGGAATCATCTGTTCCTGAATCGGCATCGCTTCGGTAAAACCGGTTTGTTTCCATTTTTCTTGCCATACAGGGCTTAAGTCTTCTATAAATTTCATGTGCCATTCCACCTTCTTTTCAATGCCTTAAGTGTACCATATTCGGCCCAGCACCGCCTTTTCAGGCAAATGAAAAGGCGGCTCCTTTTTTCAAGGAACCGCACTTTTTCAATCGGCATAACGTTGTTTGTAGACGCGTTCTTTCTGTGCTTCCGTTACCTTTTGATTGGGCTTTTTAATGAACAAAGCTAATAGGAAAGCAGCGAGCGCGATATACGTCGATACCGTAAACGAAAAATTGATGCCTTCAAGCATCGCAGGGATGGTTGCTTCCTGTGCGCTTGTGCCGGAAGCGACCAGGTCTTGGACAGTAGCTTCGGTGCGCGTATTCATCAAGGTCACAAGAAACGCAGAACCGATCGCACCAGAAACTTGCTGCAGGGTATTGTTGATGGCTGTCCCGTGCGGATAGAATTTCATCGGCAATTGGTTAAGCCCATTGGTCATGACGGGCATCATGACCATTGAAATCCCGAACATGCGCAAGGTGTAAATCGCCATAATTTGAAAATATCCCGTATCCAGTGTTAAGTTGCTGAACAAATAAGTGGTGATGACGACAAGAGCCAGTCCAGGCAATGCCAGCACTTTGGCTCCGAACCGGTCAAAGATGCGCCCGGTGATTGGGGACATGATTCCCATGACGAGTGCGCCCGGGAGCATCATCAAGCCAGACTGTATTGGAGAGATCCCCTTGATGGTCTGGATGTAGATTGGCATAAGAATCATGGCCGAGAACATGGCCATCGACAAAGTGATCGAAATGACTGAAGACAAGGCGAACATCGGGTGCTTATAGACACGAAGTTCCAATAGCGGCTCTTTTAGCTTCATCTGGCGGAAGGAAAAGACCGTCAAGGAAAGCAGGCCAACTGCAATTGTCAAATAAACGGCCGGATTTTCCCAGCCGAGCGAGCCGGCGGAACTGAATCCGTACAAGAGACCGCCAAAGCCAAGGCTCGATAGAACAAGTGATAAGGGATCAAGCGACAGCTCGCGATTTTGGAAAGTCAGGTTTTTTAATTTGAAGATCCCGAGCAAAAGTGGGATCAATGCGACAGGCAATACGATGAAAAATAGCACTCTCCAGGAATAGGTCTGGACGATAAATCCAGAAAGGGTCGGGCCGATTGCCGGCGCCACGACCATGACCATGCCGAAGATGCCCATCGCCTGCCCTCTCTTCTCAACCGGAAATGCGGCGAGCATGACATTCATCAATAAAGGCATCATAAGTGCAGCACCGGATGCCTGTACCATGCGGCCGATCAACAGGATGGCAAATGCTGGAGCCAGTGCGGCCAGCAAGGTCCCCACCGAGAACAAGGACATGGCGACAATGAAAATCGCCCGGTTCGAATAGCGTTGAATCAAATAAGCGCTCGCTGGAATTAAGATCCCGTTGACGAGCATATAGCCCGTGACGAGCCATTGGGCCGTCGCGGCATCGACTTTCAAGTCAATCATGATTTCCGGCAAGGCAATATTCAAAAGGGTTTGATTGAAAATCGCCACAAATGCTCCAGTGAACAAAATGGCGATAATTCCATATGGGGGTTTCGTTGTTTCTGTCATCGTTGTTTCCTCCGTCTCACTGAATTATTTCGGCATTTTATACTCTATCGACATATTTTATACTCATAGTATAGTTTTTACAAGAAAGACGAATCCGTAAGGGGCAATAAGTTTGAAACATTGATTTCATCAGCTTTTGACGGTATGCTTTGGCTATACTATCAGTCCAAAAAAAGGGGATACTATGAATCCTAAAAAACAGCAAATCATCAATGCCGCCCACCACTTATTCATTAAGAAAGGCTATAATGCCTCGTCCATACAAGACATTCTAGATGAAGCCGGCATTTCAAAAGGCACCTTCTATAATTACTTTACTTCGAAATCGGAATGCCTCATCGCGTTGATGGAATCGATCGCTGAAGATATCCGGTCAGCACGCATATCGGTCGCTTTTGGTGAATCCCCGAGTGACCCGGATCTTTTTGCAAAACAACTCGCGATCCGCATCCGCATGAACCACGAGAAAAATTTATTTTCTTTGTACGAAAGCATTTTCTACTCACAAGATGAAGAATTGAAAGCTTTTGGAAAAAGCCAGTATATTTTGGAACTCAAGTGGCTAAGCAGCCGAATCATCGATTTATTCGGTGAAAAAGTACGGCCCTACGCATTAGAAAATGCCGCTATCGCAAATGGCGCGCTACAACAATTGATGCATGTCTGGCGCTTTGGCACCGAACAACAGCTGCCACTAGACGAATTGACCGATTATATTGTGCATCGTATGAAGCAAGCGGTAGAGATTCAATTGAAAGATGGCAAGCAATTTCTCTCGGAAGGCTTGTTAGGCCAGCCTCAACAGCCGCCGGCATTATCGGACAGTGTCCCTCAATTGCAAGCATTCGCAGAGCAAGCAGAAAACGATGACGTGAAGCAATTGCTGACATTTTTGGCCGATGAATTAACAGCTGAACATCCACGAAATGCCGTCCTTAGCAGTGTACTGACTTCGTTAGGCCAAACGACAGAGTCTGAAGCAGGCCTGCAGAGACTGCTTGAACAACTATGGCGCCAAATCAAATGAAAAATCCCCGTCCCTGAAAGTCAGGGATGGGGATTTTTTTATGAGGGACGCCTCCGCCCCGCTGCCGCTTGTTCAAATGCATACGCATATTCAATCAATTTCGGTTCATCGAATGCCTGGCCGGCAAATGTAATGCCGAACGGTTCACCAGCGGCTGTCAATCCCGCCGGCACTGTAATGGATGGGAAACCCGCAGCAGCCCCGATATTGCAGCCGAAATCTTGAGGCAACAAAAGCGCATCTGCGCCAGCTTGTTGAAGCTGTTTTTTCATGCCTTGTTCAGCCGCGAGGAACCGGTTGCGCTCAAGCGCCTCGACATATTCCCGCTCCGTCAAGTTACCGCTCATACGATTTGCCTGTTGCAAGAGATTCTGGCCGAATTTTAACATCTGCTCAGCGTACTCTTCGTTGTATGAAATGATGTCACTCATTGAACGAATGCGGTGGTCGGGGTTCGAACGCGCCAAATAAGCGTTCAAGTCTGCTTTGAATTCATGGAGCAACACCGCAAAACCGAGATCTTCCTGCTTGGTACCGATATCGACTTCCTTGATGGTAGCTCCGCATGCGTGCAACTGCCCCATGGCTGCTTCGAAAGCTTTGGCCTGGTCATCTGGAATTTCTTTAAACAATTGACGGTCTAAGCCGAGAACGACGCCGGACAATCCGTCGCGCTTCAAATGTTGCTGCCAGTCATAGCCTATAAATTGATCCGCCAACGCGGTAATTACATCTCCTGAGTCTGTCTCTATTAATGCGGCAAACACCGCTACCGCATCTTCCACTGAGCGTGCAAGCGGACCTGCTGTGTCTTGCGTATGCGATAAAGGAATAATCCCCGTGCGGCTCACCAGCCCGACAGTTGGCTTGATGCCAACCAGGCTATTCTGTGCCGCTGGATTAATGATTGAACCGGAAGTTTCCGTCCCGACTGCAGCCACAGCCAAATTTGAAGCCACTCCAGCCGCCGATCCTGAACTCGATCCGCCGACATCAAAAGGGCCGTACGGATTTTTCACCTGGCCGCCGCGTGAGCTGAAGCCATTGGTCATTTTATCGCTCATAAAATTCGCCCATTCGGTCATATTCGTTTTGCCGAGGATAATTGCACCTGCCGCACGCAACTTTTCTACCACCTTGGCATCACGCAGCGCATAGTGATCTGCCATCGCGAGTGATCCTGCACTTGTGTGCATGCCATCTCCAGTATCCATATTGTCTTTTACGAGCAAAGGGATGCCATGTAAGTTAGAGCGCGGCCCTTTATGCTTACGTTCAAAGTCTAGTGCTTGAGCGGTCAACAAAGCGGCTGGGTTGATTTCGAGAACGGCGTGGATCTGGCCATCGCGCAGCGAAATGTTTTCTTTATACATCAGCACGAGCTCTTCTGAAGTCAGCTTGCCTGTTTCCATTTCTTTTTGCAGTTCGGCAATCGTCATTTCATCGAGCTTGTTTTTCCGATAATCCTCCAGTTTTTGATGATGCATGCTTGTTCCTCCTACATGGTACAAAATAAGCCTCATCTTAAGGCCAAAACTATCTAAAAAAGCCTGAGCTCATGAGCTTAGGCTTTTATCGGTATATTCCTTTAGCAGTTCAAATAAGGACAGTTCGTAAAGCTGCCTGCCGTTGATCTTGAAGACATTCTTTGAAACGAGTTCATCAATGACCATCGACCGTTTGTCTTCGAATTTCGACTCGGGTATGTGTTCCATCGTGCTTCTTCTCTCCTTGCAGATAGTATCACTATTTCTATACCCGAAGTGATCTTATCCTAAAACCTGCCAAAAGAAAAACAGCCGATAATTTTTTCGGCCGCCCTTGTTTCGACAAATTTATGTTTACCCTTTGTCCGGATAGCGTTTTTGCAAATAAGATACTGCATTGCCAATCAATTCTTTCAACACTTCGGGATCGATGTCGCTGAACTTATTGATGTAAATGCAGGATTTACCCGCAGTACATTTCCCCAAACGTTCGAGCGCATCCGGCTCTTTTTCTGCACACCCTGTCAGATACAGACTGATTTTCGCTTTGCGTGGGGAAAATCCAGCGAGCGGTGCATCGCCTTCGTGGCCAGTTGCGTAGCGGTAGTGGTAAGAACCAAAACCAATGATGCTGTCGCCCCACATTTTTGCTGGATAACCTGTCGCTTGTTCAAAAAGCTCTAGTAATCGATAAGCGTCTTCTTTTTTAGATGGCTTTTCCACTGTTTCAATAAATTCGATGACGCTGCCTTCATGCTCTTTTGTTTTTTGTTCGTACATCACGAACCCTCCTTTTAAAAACTTCTCTGCTTTAGAACTACTTCCATAGCCACTACCGGTTATCCTGCTGCATACCTAGATTGTCAAGTTGAGCTTCGCCACGGAAGTGAGGAAACCAATTTGTAGGCATAAAAAAACTCCCATGCTGTTTTACAAGAACAGTTTGGGAGCATTTAATTACATGGCGCTGGCAGTTATCTCGTCAACCAAGCCACACACTCGACATGGGTTGTCTGCGGAAACATATCGACCGGCTGGACTTCCTGTGTCCGGTAGCCGCCGTCTTCTAAGATACGCAAATCGCGTGCCAATGTCGCTGGATTGCACGAAACATACACAATGCGCTGTGGTCGCTGTTCGAGCATCGTCTGAAGGAGTGCCTCATCGCAGCCTTTTCTCGGAGGATCGACGACCAGGACATCTGCCTCTTTGCCATCTTTGTACCAGCGCGGAATGACTTCCTCAGCAGGACCTGCTTCAAATAAAGTATTTGTGAGGCCATTCAAATCGGCATTGCGCTTAGCGTCTTCGATAGCCTGTGGAACAATTTCAACGCCCATGACAAATTTTGCGCGCTGTGCAAGAAATAGCGAGATCGTTCCAATGCCGCAATACGCATCGATTACTGTTTCATTTCCTGTCAGCCCCGCATAGTCTAGCGCCTGCCCATACAGCACTTCCGTCTGTTCGGGATTGACCTGATAGAATGAACGCGCTGAAATTTCAAAACGCACATCGCCAATCCGGTCTTCGATAATATCTTTGCCCCATAGATTGATGGTGTCATTTCCGAAGATGACATTGGTCTTGTCGCCATTGACATTTTGCATAATCGACGTGACGTCCGGCAATGCGGTACGGATCGCCTCCACAGCACGCTCTGCTTGCGGGAATTTCTGCTTCTTCGTTACCAACACGACCATTAATTCGCCTGTCACGCGGCCTTTGCGAAGAACGACGTGGCGCAGCATGCCCCGGTGCGTCTTTTCTTCGTAAGGCTCGATGCCTATGTCCTGCAAATTGCGTTTGAGTGACGCCATCAAGGTGTCCGCTTCCGGTGTTTGGATCAGGCAGATATCGGTATCGGCAATACGGTGCGAACGCGGCTGGTAGAAGCCTGCGACGACGCGGCCGTCATCCATGCCGAATGGGATTTGTGATTTATTGCGGTAGCGCCACGGATTGTCCATGCCTTTAACCGGATGGACCGGCACGTCCGGCAATTTGCCGAGTCGCGCCATCGCATCGCGCACGACTTTCTCTTTATACTTCAATTGGCCTTCGTAGGATAGGTGCTGCAATTGGCAGCCGCCGCAAATCTCAAACACCGGGCACGGTGCGTCGATACGGTCTGCGGATTTCTCTTCAATCGAGATGAGTTTGGCAAAGCCGTATGATTTCAATGTTTTCAAGACATGCACCGTTACGGTCTCGCCGGGCAAAGCATCTTTGATGAACAGCGGATAGCCGTCCACTTTGGCAACGCCTGCGCCATCATGCGTCAAGTCTTCGACGTAGACGGACAAGCGGTCATTTTTCGTTACTGGTTTCATTACGTTCACTCCATTTCACATTGACTTATTGTAACATATCCGCTTTTTGAGCAGTAAAAAACTGCGGCGGGAAATTCCCGCCACAGCTTTATTTTTTGTCTTTTGTTACTGGGCCATCTTTTAATGATATCCAGAAACCGACGGCAATCGCCAGGATGATCACCAGAAACGGCGCATAGAAAATGAAAAAATCATTCATCATTCATAGCCTCCTTCAGGCATGATAATCCGATTTCCCTTTGACATAGTCTTTGTCAAACAAGAACAGACGGAACAATAGATAAAGCGATGGCAATAATAGCCCAAGTCCTGCAATAAAGGCGATAATTAAGGCGATCGCCATTGATTCATTCGTGAAACTATCGTAAATCGTCAAATGCGGATATAACAGATACGGGTAATGCGATGCCCCGTAGGCAAAAAACGCGGTGAAGAACTGGCCGACGAGCAAGATGAACGCCAAACCGTAATTGCGCTTTTTCCAAATCAAAAATACGGTGCCAAGGAACAACAAGAACGATAGCGCAAACATCCACCACAGATCGAGCAAGCTCGCGTAATGTTCGGGGTTATGCCCGCGCAGTTCGAAAATGATCCCGGTTGCGGTGATGATCGTCGGTCCGGCCCACACCAATGCGTATTTCCGTACCAATTGAGTCGCCTTTACATCTCCTGCTTTGTGTGCGTACCAAGTCAAGAACACTGCGGAAATATAAAGCACCGCTGCAAGGCTCAAGACGACGATACTCCACATTAGAGGGCTTGTGAAAAGTGCCCAGTAATCAAGCGAGGGCTGCCCGCCTTCAAGCCGCATAAAGCCGCCTTCTGAAATAGCCAGTACCGGCGACAATGCCGCCGGAAGCAATAGGCCAGATAAGCCGTACATATAAATATAGCCGCGGTGGTCAATCTTCGCGCCGTATGTGGCAAATGCATAATACGAACCGCGCACGGCGAGCAAAATCAACGCAAGACTTGCCGGCACCAGCAGCGTCGTGCCGTAGTAAAACGCCGTCTGCGGGAAAAACCCGATGATGCCGACGAAGAAGAATACGAAAAAGACGTTCGTCACTTCCCATACCGGCGACAGATAACGCTGGATGATGCCCGTCAGGATATGCTGCTTGTCCGAGAAAGCGCTATAAGCGTTAAAGAATCCGGCGCCAAAATCAATCGACGCCACAATGACGTATAGAAACAAAAACAACCAAAGAACGGAAATCCCGATAATCTCAAGTGTCATGATTCCTCACCGCCTTTACTGGATTCACGCTGTGCCAACTCTTTCTCAACTGGATTACGTTTATACATGCGGGACAAGACAACAACCGTCCCGATTCCGAGAATGACGTAGAGGCCGGCAAACAACACGATCATCAAATCGACTTGCCCGCTTGCCGTTGCCCCTTCACTGGTCTTCATGTAACCGCGCAAGATCCATGGCTGTCTGCCGACTTCTGTAAACCACCAGCCAGCTTCGATGGCAATCATCGCGAGCGGACCGCTGAGCACTGTCAGCCAGCGGAACCATTTCTGCTTGACGATGGACCAACCGCGCCAAAATCCGACTACGAAGACGAAAGAGAAGAACGCAAGCCACATGCCGAGCGTGACCATCGTGTCGAACAGGTAATGGATCCATAATGGCGGAATTTCATCTTCTGGGAAATCGTTCAAGCCAATGACCTCACCACTTGGAACACCATGTGCCAAAATGCTCAATGCGTATGGGACGCGGATTGCGTATTTTGGCTCTTCGCCGTCCAACACGCCAAACAGCACAAGTTCGGCTTCCGGTCCTGTTTCAAAATGCCATTCAGCCGCCGCCAGTTTCTCTGGTTGGTATTCGGCCAAGTATTTCCCGGAGAAGTCGCCGATGATAGCGGTCGCAACCGAAAAGATCAATGCCAGCTTCATCGTCAGGAACAATGCTTTTTTGTGGTAAATATGATTCGATCCCCGCAACAAACGGAAAGCCGCGATTGATGCTAGGATAAAGGCACTTGTCATGAACGCTGTCGACAAGACGTGCGCGACTTTTGTCGGCACTGCCGGACTGAACATCGCAAGCAACGGACTCACATTGACCAATTCGCCATTCAATACATCAAAGCCTTGCGGCGCATTCATGAATGAATTGACGATGGTGATGAATATAGAAGAAGCCGCCGCTCCGAGTGCGACTGGCACCAACAGGAGAAAATGCTTGCGCTGGTCTTCAAACCGATCCCACGTATACAAATAGATCCCGAGGAAAATCGCTTCAAAGAAAAACGCGAAGACTTCCATGAACAACGGAAGCGCAATGACATTCCCTGCCATCTGCATAAAGTTCGGCCACAATAATGATAATTGCAGCCCGATTGCGGTGCCGGTTACGACGCCGACCGCTACCGTGATGACAAATCCTCTTGCCCAACGTCGTGCCAGGAGGATGTAATGTTCATCATTTTTTCTGATCCCGACCCATTGGGCAATCATGATCATAAGCGGGACCCCTACACCGATCGTTGCGTAAATGATGTGAAAAGATAGGGTCATCAAGGTTAGTATCCGGCTCATTAAAGCCGTATCTTCAAATCCCAAAATTCTCGTCCCCTTTACATGGGCTAAAACTCAACCCGTTATATGTTTTATTGTACCTCAAAGCCCCCCCTATAAACTTCTGCGAGGCATTCGATTCCGCCCGATGTTTGAATAAGCTGTGACAAAACGAACACATAAGCATTGAAATTTTGCTGAATTTTTAGTATTCTATAATGAACAAAAGAAAAGGATGATTCATATGGAAACAAGCAGAAAGGTATTTGCCTATATCACCAGAGGCGAAGAAAACAACCGAGAATTGCTCGTATTCGAGTACAAAGGCGAACCCGAAGTCGGACTGCAGGTGCCAGGCGGAACGATCGGCGATGGCGAATTATTGATCGATGCCCTGTACCGTGAAGTGAAAGAAGAAACCGGCTTGCCGCGCAATGTGCTCGAATTCGTCGGGAAAATTCATAAATACAATTACTACCCGTCGCACAAAGAAAAAGCGTACGAGCGCAACATCTTCCATTTTGAATACACTGGCGAAAAAATTGACGAATTTGAACATACGATCAAAAGCAAAGGCCGCGACAATGGGCTAGTCGTCCAGTATCGCTGGGAACCAATTGAAGATCTCCCGAAGCTTGCGGCAGACCAAGACGAAGCCATCGAATTGTTGGAATATTAAGCTTAAAAAAACGATTCGCTCCACCACACCGGGTTGAGCGGATCGTTTTTTATTTGCGGTCTTTTTCTTTGATGTATTCCAGCGGTACGAACATTTCAATATGCCGCTCCAAGTTCTCGAAAGTAGCCGGCAAAATACCGCCAAACTCGCCGTCCAAGTTGAGCAAGACGCGTTCATTGGATGTCACTGAAATCTTGCTTGCCTTCACATATAAGACATGAGGGTCGGATAAATGTTCCCCGCGAAGCGCTAGGGAAGCCACACGGATAAACTCTGCCATATTCAATTCTTTCAGAATGAGCAAAGTAAATTTGCCGTCATTAATACTCGCGTCCGGCGCTAGCTTTTCAAAACCGCCGACGGAATTGGTTAGCCCAATCAAGAACATCATCGCTTTGTCGTCGAACACTTGCCCATCGTATTCAATGCGGACGCGTGAAGAACGAATCGATGGAATCATCTCGATGCCTTTTAAGTAATAGGCCAACTGGCCAAGTACCGTCTTGAGTTTGCTTGGAACTTCATAGGTTAGCTCCGTTAGACGGCCGCCTCCGGCAATATTGACGAAATAACGGTCATCGTTCATCACTCCGATATCGACAGGGATCGACTCACCTTTGATAATGATGTCAACGGCGCGGTTGATGTCGCGCGGTATGCGTACGGCGCGCGCGAAGTCGTTGGTCGTGCCCATTGGAATCAAGCCCACTTTCGGGCGTTCCGGATATTTAGCAATTCCTGAAACCACTTCATTGAGTGTCCCGTCTCCGCCAACTGCTACTACTAAATCAAATTTATGCTCGACGGCATACTCTGCCGCCTTGACTGCGTCCCCTTCACATGTTGTTGCATGGCAAGAGGTTTCGTATCCTGCGATTTCCATCTTTTGTAATACTTCCGGAAGGTGGCGGCGGAACAATTCCCTGCCGGATGTTGGGTTATAAATTATGCGTGCTCGTTTCATCGGATTCAGCCTTTCTGGACCATTCTCTAAAAACAGGACATGACAGGGCTGCAGAAAGTTCCCGCGAACGGGACATTCTGCAGCCGGCTGTCTGTATGGTATTACAAGATTTCTTGCAAGCTTTTGCGAATGTCTTCATACGTATCTTGCCAGAGATCCGGATCAGACGTGAAACGATCCGATATCTCTCCGACAATCGTTTTCCAATGCAATTCGTATTGAGGATTTTCTTTTTCCGGCAGTTTTGTTTTCTTCTCATCGACCATCTGTTGGACTTTTGGTGAACGTGGCCCCCAAGAGCCCATTACTTCCCCACTTTCGGACAGGAAGATGTATTTCGGAATCGACTTGCCGCCGTTCGTCAAATAGCGATCCATGAGTTCTGGGTTGTCATCGCGGTAAACACAGCGCACTTCGAGATCCCCCGCTTCTGCCAATTTTCTCAGAATCGGGTTGACCATCATCGCATCGCCGCACCAGTCTTCGGTAATCGCCAAGATGTTCACTCGCTGCTGTTTCAACTTATCGATAAATTCCGTGTCGTCCGGCAGCTTGAATTTCTCGTAGATCGTATAAGTTTTTTCTTGATTTGACTCCATTTGCGCCATGTATTTCTCCAGCGTGATGGCGTGCTCAAAATATTCCCGTTCCGTCATCATTCTATCACGTCTCCTTACCCAACAGTTTACCTGTTCTTTTCCCTTTGCGGCAAACTTTTAAGCAAAAAGCTGTAGAATTGTTCCAATTAAGTCTACATTTCGTAGCGGTTGCTGGTTTATAATGCAGAGCAGTAAATTAGACATGAGAGCGATATGGATAATTCATTGTCTATTTTACCACGAGATAGCTGTCTTCTGCTTTGGGCTGGCCTTTCGCAATAAGCTAAGAAGTAGGCTTAGCTGGACTTGATAGTGAAATGAATCGTTCTTGGATTATTTTATCGTGAAGCAGTCGCCTCCCGCTTTGGGCTGGCCTCCCACAATGAGCCGGGAAAGACGCTCGTCTCATTGCTTCGGCTCGCCCGTGTGCGCGGTTCGGCTTTTAGATTCCAGTGGATGTTACGTGCGAAGAAGTGTCACTGTTGATTGTCTTCATCCGCTGGTGGGAATGCTTAGCTAGATTTGATAGTGGAAAAGATGGTTCATTAGCTATTCTTTATGCAATTACAAAACTCTCCAAAACTATTCATACTAATTTCAGTGACAGTTGAATTTCATTTCCCCAATACACTTAGATATGAAGCGGAAAGGGGCCGACGCCTGAGGGACCGCGCGGGCTGGCGAGACAAATGTGCCGCGTTCTTTGCGGCACATTGGCTCAACACCCGCCCCTTATTCGGGCAGCTGAAAACGCGACGTCCTGTCGCATCAGCTGCATGACCTGCATCCTGCAGGCCTCAAGCGTGCCCCTTGGAGCGGAATCTCAAGGAAATAACATTTCGACTACCAGATTTAACTTTTGAATCGCATTCACTAAAATAATCCACAAAAAAAAGGATGGCTGAGTGAGCCATCCTTTTTCTAATTAACGTTTCGCGATTTCCTCTAGGAGGATTTTGTTCAAGAGCGGCGGGTTGGCCTGCCCTTTGGTTGCTTTCATGATTTGCCCGACGAGGAAGCCGATTGCGCGGTCTTTCCCGTTCTTGTAATCTTCGATCGACTGCGGGTTGGCGTCCAATGTATTGGTAACGTATTCAAGCAATACGTTTTCGTCCGAGATCTGTACCAAGCCTTGCGCTTTGACGATCTTGTTCGGATCTCCGCCTTTTTCGATCAGTTCCTTGAAGACTTTCTTGGCGATTTTCGAAGAGATCGTACCTTCGCCGATCAATTTAATCATGCCGGCAAGCCCTTCTGGTGTTAGTTCCGTTTCTTCGAGCTCTTTGTTCTGGGCGTTGAGATATGCGGACACTTCACCCATCATCCAGTTGGATGTCAATTTCGCGTCGGCTCCGGCTTTCACCGTCGCTTCGAAGAAATCGGAAATCGGTTTTTGCAAAGTCAGTACCATGGCGTCATATGATGACAAACCAAGTTCTGACACGTAGCGGGCTTTGCGGCCATCCGGCAGTTCCGGAATCTCTGCGCGCACGCGCTCTAGCCATGCATCGTCAATGACGATATCAACCAAGTCCGGTTCTGGGAAGTACCGGTAATCGTCTGAACCTTCCTTGATGCGCATCAGCAGGGTTTTACCAGTTGATTCATCGTAGCGGCGTGTTTCCTGTTCGATGATGCCGCCTGCAAGCAAGACTTGCTCTTGGCGAATTTGTTCGTGCTCCAAGCCTTTTTTGACGAAGTTGAATGAGTTCAAGTTCTTCAGTTCGGTTTTCGTGCCGAATTCATCACGGCCGTACGGGCGCAAGGAAATGTTAGCGTCGCAGCGAAGCGAGCCTTCTTCCATACGCACATCAGAAACGCCTGTGTACTGGATGATCGATTTGATTTTCTCCAAATATGCATACGCTTCTTCTGGCGTGCGGATATCCGGTTCTGAAACGATCTCAATCAACGGTGTCCCTTGGCGGTTAAAGTCGACAAGAGAGTGGCCGTTGCCGGTATGTGTCAGCTTGCCTGCATCTTCTTCCATGTGGAGGCGTGTGATGCCGATGCGTTTTTTCTCGCCGTTTACTTCGATTTCTAACCAGCCGTGTTCGCCGATCGGCTGATCAAATTGGGAAATCTGGTAAGCTTTCGGGTTATCCGGGTAGAAATAGTTTTTGCGGTCAAATTTGGTGTGGCGTGTAATCTCGCAGTTTAATGCAAGCGCCGCTTTCATCGCCCAATCGACAGCTGTTTTGTTGACAACCGGCAGGACTCCAGGGTAGCCAAGATCGATGACGTTTGTATTGGTATTCGGTTCAGCACCGAAATGTGCCGGGGAAGGCGAGAACATTTTGGATTCCGTCTTCAGTTCGACGTGGACTTCAAGCCCGATGATCGTTTCGAAATTCATTGTGCTGCTCCCTCCCATGTTTGCGGTGTTTCTTTATGGAACTCGGTCGCCTGCTCGAAAGCATCCGCGACACGGTAGACGGTTTCTTCATCGAAATAATTGCCGATGATCTGCAATCCAAGCGGCAAGCCGTTGTCAAATCCACACGGAACTGAGATCGCTGGAACACCTGCCAAGTTGACAGGAATCGTCAAGATATCGTTCGCATACATCGTTAACGGGTCATCGATGATTTCACCGATCTTGAATGCCGGCGTCGGCGTTGTCGGCCCAACGATAACATCGAAGTTTTCGAACGCTTTATCGAAATCCTGCTTGATCAAGGTGCGCACTTTTTGCGCTTTTTTATAGTAAGCGTCGTAATAGCCTGAGCTCAGTGCATACGTTCCGAGCATGATGCGGCGCTTGACTTCATCGCCAAATCCTTCAGAGCGCGTGTTCATATAGAACTCCAGCAAGCTGCCGGCTTTTTCCGTCCGGTAGCCGTAACGGATGCCGTCGAAACGGGACAAGTTCGATGATGCTTCAGATGAAGCCAAGATGTAATAAGTCGAAAGTGCGTATTTGGAATGCGGCAAGGAAATCTCTTCCCATGTTGCGCCTTTTTCTTCCAATACTTTCAACGCATCTTTTACAGCTTGTTTCGATGCTTCGCTGACGCCTTCTGCGAAATACTCTTCTGGCACGCCAATGCGAAGCCCTTGAATATCGCCAGTGAGTGCTGCTGTGAAGTCTGGGACTTCCACATTTGCGGATGTTGAATCTTTTTCGTCGTGTCCGGAAATGGCGTTCAACAATAAGGCGTTATCTTTTACGGTGCGCGTAATCGGGCCGATTTGGTCGAAAGATGACGCATAAGCGATTAAACCAAAACGCGACACGCGGCCGTATGTTGGCTTCATGCCGACGACGCCGCAAAAAGCAGCCGGTTGGCGAATCGATCCGCCCGTGTCGGAACCAAGTGAAAACGGCACTTCACCTGCAGCAACTGCCGCAGCCGATCCGCCTGATGATCCACCTGGAACTGTTTCTAAATTCCACGGATTTTTCGTGTTTTTGTAATAAGAGTTTTCGTTGGAAGATCCCATGGCGAATTCATCCATGTTCAATTTCCCGACAATGATCATGCCAGCTTCACGCAATTTATCTACAACCGTTGCGTTGTAGATGGGGTTGAAGCCTTTCAGGATCAAACTCGAGGCAGTCGTCTCCAGTCCTTCTGTGACGATATTATCTTTCACTCCGATTGGCAAACCGAAAAGCGGGCCGCGTTCTCCTGCTTCCGTTTGGTCCATTTCTGCCGCTTGCGTTGTCGCTTGCTCTTCATTCAATGCCAAAAAAGCATCGACTTTCGGGTCCAATTCCTTCATGCGCTCGAATGTCGCTTTTGTCAGGTCCGCAATCGTCAATTCCTTACTATGTAGTAATTCCTGCAATTCTTTTGCAGTTTTATCAGCTAGCTTCATCTTTTTCCCTCCTCACAATCAGTCTAAAATCGTTGGCACGCGAACTTGTCCGCCTTCGTGCTCTTTTACGTTTTTCATTACTGTTTCACGTGGCAAGCCTTCGATCGACTTGTCTTCGCGCATTACGTTGACTAGCGGCAATACATGTGTTGTTGGTTCTACATTTTCCGTATCCAATTCATTCAGCAACTCCATCGCATTGGTTATCGCTTCCAATTGATCTGCAAAATGCACCGCTTCTTCATCGGTAATTGCCAAACGTGCCAAGTGGGCCACTTCGATAACTTCTTCTTTTGTGATTTTCGCCATTTTCTACACCTCCGGATTCAATAAACATACGGTCTATCATACCATTTTTCTAAAAAAATGAATAGAGACAGCCAACTGGCTGTCTCTAAAATTGCCGACCTACTCGTAAATATGGACAACCGGTTCTGTTTCTCCGGCTTTCCGTAAAATGAGTGCTTCCGCTCCGTTCGTTGATGTCACGTTTACTTCAATTTGGACATCGTCCGGAAAATGATCGAGGATCAAGCCCGTGACATATTGCGTAAAGCCAATCACTTCAGCCGACCCGTAAAATTGGATCGGAATTTCAATTTTCAGCTCCTGCAATTGGCCATTTTGATAAAAACCTTTGCCAATGACACTCGTGAAGTTTGAAAAATACACTTCAACATCTTGCTTGAAGTTGCGGAACGCTGTATCGATATCGCGGTATTGCTCGTTTGTTCCAGACGTTGGGAATACCACATAGGCTTCATCGAGATCGTTCCAATTCGCCACTTCTGTCTCGCCTTTCGGGGCAGCTCCATAAGAAAAGTAAGTCCCCGGTGTCATCGCATTGCGGCTGTTCTGTGCAAATAACGCGACAAGGATCGGCACATCTCCCATACCTTCTTTCTCTCGTATGCGCTTGACGATTTCATCAGCCATCCGCTTGCCTTCCGAGATGATTTGATCTTGTGGGATAGTTTCCTCGTAAGGAATATTGTCTGAGGAATTATAATAAACCGTATTCATTGCGAGCCCGATAGACACCCCGCCAAGACGTATCTTGTCTTCTTCTGTTTTCACTAGGTAATTCTGCTCCAGGATGTGCGCCAGCAATTCCGGTTGTGGGCGCTCGCCTTCATCCGTTTCCGCTTGGCTGCGGCCATCTTCTGGATTCAGCCCTTGCGGATTGTCTTTGCTTTCACGCTGTAGCCAAAGCGAAGCTTCTTCATCAGTGATTTTTTGGCCTTCCTGGAAATAATAATCATCCGGCGAGAATTGCTGCTGCGACAGGCGCAATAAACCGTGCTCTGCTTCTTTGATGTCGTAACGCGAATTCAGCCGGCTGACGATTTTCCCGCGGGTAGCGCTTTGCTTATAAGGCAACAGTGTCCGGTAATATTGATCGTCGAGCTGCATACTCGGAATGATGGCCGTTTCCACCTCATCTTGTTCTGTGTTGATCACTTCCGCCTCGTCATTTCCGGAAGGGACACATCCCGAAAGCAGCAATATGCTGATGGGGATCCACCAAATGTGTTTCATATACTAATCTCCTTATTCGTTCAATTCCATAAGCAGGCGTTCTTCGTTCCACACTTCCACGCCGAGATCCTGTGCCTTGTCGAGCTTGGAACCGGCTTCCTCGCCGGCAATCAGTAAATCGGTTTTCTTACTGACGCTGCCGGTCAATTTACCACCGAGCGCTTCAATCCGTGCGCCGGCTTCCTGACGGGTGAGGCTTTCCAGCTTCCCGGTCAGGACAATTTTCTTGCCGGCAAACGCATTGGCGCCTTCTTCGACGCGGACGATCGTGCCTGTATAAAATAAATTGACGCCGCGCTCACGCAAACGTTCCACAAGTGACGCAACTTCTTCCTTTTCAAAATAAGTAACAACGGCATCAGCCATTTTGTCGCCAATTTCATGAATCTCAATCAATTCTTCCAAGCTTGCCTGCATCAACTGATCCATCGAGCCGAAATGTTCCGATAAAATGCGTGCGCCCCGTTCGCCGACATGGCGTATGCCAAGGCCAAACAACAAACGTTCCATCGAATTGCTCTTAGACGCGTCTATCGCCTCAATTAGGTTGCTGGCAGATTTCTCGCCCATGCGTTCGAGTTCGAGCAACTGCTCTTTGGTCAAAGCGTAGAGATCCGAAATATCTTGGATCAGCCCTTCACGGTACAGTTGCTCGATGACTTTCTCGCCAAGTCCGTCTATATTCATTGCGTTGCGTGACACGAAATGGATCATGCCTTCGACGATTTGTGCCGGACATTTCGGGTTGACGCAGCGCAGTGCCACTTCCCCTTCAATGCGCACCAGTTCGCTTGCGCATGCCGGACATTCAGTCGGCATTTCAAACGGCTGTTCATCCCCCGACCGCATTTCGATCAGCGCTTTGACGACTTCCGGAATGATGTCGCCGGCTTTTCGAATAATGACCTTATCATTGATGCGGATGTCGCGCTCACGAATCAAGTCTTCGTTATGGAGAGATGCACGTTGCACGGTCGTTCCGGCAACAGCGACTGGCTCCAGAATCGCCGTTGGTGTGACGACGCCGGTACGGCCGATGCTCAGCTCGATATCGCGCACCGTCGTCATCACTTCTTCTGCCGGGAATTTATAAGCAGTTGCCCATTTCGGGCTTTTGGCCGTGAAGCCGAGATCTTGCTGGTGGAGAAAGCGATTGACTTTGATGACGATGCCGTCGATTTCGTAACTCAATTGATTGCGCGCATCCGTCCATTGTTCGATGTATGCCAGCACTTCTTCAACCGAGCGGCACACTTTCCGCTCGCCATTCGTTTTAAAGCCAAGTTCCGTCAAATAGCGAAGCGACTCATCATGTTCGTTCAAGCCGTAAGTTTCACCGTCGCCCCCGATGCCATAGATGAACACATCTAGATTGCGCTTGGCAGCGATTTTCGAATCCAATTGGCGCAACGAACCGGCCGCAGCGTTCCGCGGATTGGCGAATAATTCCTCGCCCCGCTCTTCGCGATCCGTGTTCAGTGCATGGAACGATTTTTTCGGCATGAACACTTCGCCGCGTACTTCGATCGACACGGGTTCTTTCAGTTTAAGCGGAATCGAACGCACTGTGCGTAAATTGACCGTGATGTCTTCCCCGACGCGGCCATCCCCGCGCGTCAAACCACGCACGAATTTGCCGTCTTCGTAATGAAGTGACACCGCCAAACCGTCAATTTTCAATTCGCATACATATTCCACAGAGTCTCCGGCGCCTCCGCGCACGCGTTTATCGAAATCACGCAAATCTTCTTCATTGAAGACGTTCGACAAACTGAGCATCGGCCGCTCATGGCGGACTTTCTCGAAATTCGATAAAGGCGTCCCGCCAACCCGCTGTGTGGGCGAATCCGGGAATATCAAATCAGGGTATAGGGTTTCTAGTTCAATCAATTCGTTAAGTAATTGATCGTACACAGCATCTGGCACACTCGGTTTGTCGAGCACATAATAAGCATGCCCATAGTCGCGGAGCAATTCATTCAATTCGGTTACACGTTCTTCAGCTTTAATGCGGTCCATTCAAGTTCCTCCAGATCATTCTTTTTCGATCGGCGCAAATTTTGCGAGTAAACGCTTGATGCCTGTTGGGCTTGGGAAAGCGATATCGAGCTCTGTTTGCTCGCCTTCGCCTTTGACGTTGACGACCGTGCCCACGCCCCATTTTTTATGCTTCGCGCGGTCCCCTGTTTTCCAGCCCAAGCGGTCGCCGCCAGATTGCTGGTAAGAGGGTTTCATGACCGCTTTTCGTTTTGGCGCTTGCTTGTAACTTGTCGCAGCGCCAGCACGGTGATTGGCAAACGTTTGTTCAATGAGGTCTTCTGAAATTTCGGAAATGAAACGCGATGGCATATTGAAATTGCTTTTGCCGAAAATTGTCCGTGACGAAGCGTGCGTGAAATACAGCCGTTTCTCGGCGCGCGTAATCCCAACATAGGCGAGTCTCCGCTCTTCTTCTAGTTCTTCCTCATCGTTGTTCGAGCGTGAATGCGGAAAGACGTTTTCTTCAAGTCCTGCGATAAACACGACCGGGAACTCGAGACCTTTCGCTGCGTGCATCGTCATAAGGATGATTGGGCCGTCGCCTTGTTCTTCTTCCTCGTCGAGTGAATCGATGTCTGCAATCAAAGCCAAATCGGTCAAAAACGCTACCAGTGACTTGTCATCGCTTTGTTTTTCAAAAGCTTGCGTCACTGTTAGGAATTCATCCAAGTTTTCGAGGCGGCTTTCGCCTTCGATGGTCTTGTCGTTTTGGAGCATTTGGCGGTAGCCGGATTTCTTCAGCACTTCTTCCACCAATTCCGTTACCGATAAAAATTCCTGCATTTCGGTGAATCCAGCAATCATCGCCCGGAATTCCAGCGCGGTCTGTGCGGTTTTTGCCGTCAGCCCCATGAAATCCGCTTCTTGCAAGGAATCCATAATCGTACGGTCCTGCTCGATCGCAAAGCGCGCCATTTTCTCAAATGACGTTGCACCGATGCCTCGCTTTGGTTCGTTAATGACGCGAGCAAGCGACAAATCGTCTTCATTATTAGCAATCAAACGCAAATAAGCGAGCAGGTCCTTGATTTCTTTGCGGTCATAGAACTTCGTGCCGCCGACAATCGTGTAGCTCATATTCGATTTGACGAACATTTCCTCTAAAATCCGCGATTGGGCATTGGTCCGGTAGAGAATGGCAACATCAGAAGTTTTGTATCCTTCTTCTTGCATGAGGTTTTGAATGGTCTGGACAATGTACTGGGCTTCTTGTCGCTCATCGCCTGCTTTATGAAGCGTAATCGCCGGTCCTTCATCATTATCGGTACGCAACTCTTTCGGATAGCGGCTCGTGTTTTTCTGGATAACGTCATTTGCCGCCTGTAAAATGCGCTTAGTCGAACGGTAATTTTGTTCGAGCATAATCACTTTGGCATCCGGATAATCCTTTTCGAACGACAGGATATTGGTAATATCCGCCCCACGCCAGCGGTAGATCGACTGATCGGAATCGCCGACGACACAAATATTTTTAAATTTCTTCGCCAGTAGCTGCACCAGTTGGTATTGGGCATTGTTTGTATCCTGATACTCGTCCACATGGATGTAATGGAATTTATCCTGATAATAATCCAACACGTCTGGTACCGTTTCAAAGAGTCTCAAGGTCATCATAATCAAATCGTCAAAATCGAGCGATTGGTTTTTTTGGAGCCGTTTTTGGTAGCCAGTGAATACTTCTGCCACCGTTTTTTCGTACGGATTGAATTGATTGGCGTTCGCCGCAAAGGTTTCTGCATCAATGCATTCGTTTTTTGACGACGAAATAGCGTTCAGCATCGTCCGCGGCTCGTATTTTTTTGGGTCCAGGTTTTGCTGTTTCAAGACATTCTTGATGACCGTCAATTGATCGGTCGTATCCAAAATCGAGAAGCTTTTCGAAAAGCCTAAGCGGTCAATGTTACGGCGCAAAATCCGCACACACATCGAGTGGAATGTTGACACCCACATACGGTCGCCCGTTCCGTGGCCTAATAGCCCATCGATTCGGTTACGCATTTCACGTGCGGCTTTATTGGTGAAAGTGATCGCGAGGATATTGGACGGATAGACTTGCTTTTCCAGTACCAGGTACGCGATGCGGTGTGTCAATACGCGTGTTTTCCCGGATCCCGCACCGGCCATGATCAATAGCGGGCCTTCTGTTGTTTTGACTGCTTCTTCTTGCTCGGGGTTCATGCCCCGCAGCAAGTTTTTCGTGATTATTTCCATTGTGCACCACCTCGAACATTTGTTCCTACTATTATAACGATTGCTCAGCCGTTTCCGCAACTGCCTTGACGGTCGCAATCGCTTGGTTTAGATTTTCATAAATAATATTGCCGACTACGATCGTGTCGCTGATGGCGGCCATTTCCTTGGCGCGCTCCGCTGAATCAATGCCGCCACCATAAAATAGCCGAGTCTCGGATAGCACCGACGCGGTTTTTTTCACTAATTCCGGATCGCCATACACACCGCTGTATTCCAGGTAAAAGATCGGCAACTTAAAGAAATGCTCCGCCATGCGTGCATATCCGAGCACATCTTCTTCACTCAAAGATGCATCCGCCCCGGTCAAGTGTGCCGCTTTACAGTCCGGATTCAAAATGCAATAGCCTTCCGGAACGATCTCCGTCCAGTCCATGATCTCGCCGTACTCCCGGATCGCTTCATGATGAAGCCCTTTGATCCATTTGGGGTCGCTGCTGTTGAGCACCGTCGGAATGAAATAATAGTCAAAGCCCGGCGTCACTGATTCGACCGTCGACACTTCAAGTGCAACTGGCACCGAATAGTGCATCACACGGGCCATCAACTCCAGGACATTGTCGAGTGTGACATCATCGCTTCCGCCAATCAAGATGGCATCAGTCCCGGATTTGCAAATTCGTTCCAAATGTCCATCTGACATTTCTTTTGCAGGGTCTAATTTAAAGACATGCCGCCATGTTTGAAAGTCCACAGGTATTCTCCTAACTGTACTTTGTTTTTCATCTTTCCATTATAACAAAAGATCGCCCAACACTCTGTCCCCATCCATCCACAAATGAAAATTCAACTCACGAAAAAACTGACCAGCATCATTCGCTGGTCAGTCTTTTGGAAGTTCATTCTGCTTTTCTTCCGGATACAATACATCAAGCATTTCCTCGTATGCATCGTTGCCATAATTCAAGCAGCGGCGTACACGCGAAATCGTCGCTGTGCTCGCGCCCGTTTCGTTCTTGATTTTTTCATAAGTCTTTTTCAAGCGCAACATATGCGCCACTTCAAATCGCTGTGATAACGATTGGATCTCGCTGATCGTGCACAAATCATCAAAAAATCGATAGGCTTGTTCTTTGTTTTCCAATGCCAGCACCGCTTCGATCAATTGATCGGTCTGCGGCCCTCTAATCTTATCAACTTGCATGCACATTCAACGTCCTTTCATTGCTCTTCGATTGATCCCGCTTCTACGGGCTATATTGTACCGCCTGGTCTATTCCCGGCAACTCCGGAATTATATGGACCCAGGTTTTTCCTTGCTTCAATTCAACTGGCCCGTCATTTCCGACTGGCACGAGCATGCCATCTTCTGCACGCCAATTGATTGTCTGTACGCGTCCTTCACGGAACAACAACGCCTGTCCGCCGGAAACGAGATCAATTTCCTGACGCCCTTTCGCATCGATCGTTTCGTGTGCCATTTCCATGACCAAGATATTGGCGACTTCGATCCGTTGCGAAGTATCCTTATCGACCGTGTCGACTCCGCCCGTTGACCGGCCGTAAAGCTGCGTCTCTGCATCATACGTATAGTCACTCGCAAAAAGCGGGTCGCCACCGTAGGTTACTTCAATAGAAGCAGCTTGTTCTCCTAGTTTATCATTACTGCCCGCCGCAGAGAAAGTATAAGGTGCTTTTATGCGGTAATTGGGTGAAGCGTCGGTCATCTGCATCGCAAGTCCGACGTTGTCGTAGCTAATATAGGAGTTGTGTGGCGCGACACGGTCCACCGAACGCTTGAACAAGGTCCCGTCGTATTGCATGCCGTTGACGTGGTCAATCACTCCCGACTCCAGCAATTGCTGGGCTTCCGGGCTGTAACCGTGAGCAATGAAAAATGCGTCATAGCCTTGAGCCAATTCGACAAAATAATTACGCGCACTGCGCACCGGCCCAATAGCTACGGGAAACTGACTTTGATACAACGCCAAAAACCGCGTGATGTTGTACTCTGCAATGATTTCAAAAACCATATCAGCTTCGACTAACCCAGTTTGAGGACGCGCCTCTGGATGATTATTGATGACTGCCATCACTGGCCTGCTGCTATATGGCCCGTTTCCTTGCATACCTGTAAACGGGGCTGTGGTGAGCACTTGCTCCGGCATGTCAGGTGTTTTCTGTGCATCTGGAACTTGTGGATTTGCCGGTTCTTCCGCGTTATCCCTTCCTATCAGCCACAAACCCAAGACAGCTGCGACTAACAGCACAGCAAGCAAGACCAGCCACTTTTTCATTACTGGCCTCTCATGAACGCTGGGAATAGAATGGTTTTATTCATGACGTCATAAATGCCTTTTTGGGTGATGCGCACATAAGGCAAATGCGTCGCCATCAAGAACAATAAGGTGTAGACAGCGTCGCCATGTTCATAGCCGCGTTGTTTCAAAGCTTTCTTCAGCTCAGTTTCCTGCTCCATTAACGATTCCATCGGCAAATCAGACATGATGCCGCCAATAGGCAGCGGCAATTCGCAGACGGTCTCGCCATCTTCGACTAAGACAATTCCGCCTCTTAGACGCTTCACGGCTTCAAATGCTTTCCACATGTCTTTTTGACTTTTGCCAATCAGTACAATATCGCCTGTGTTGGTATAAGAAGAAGCAAACCCATCGACTTCTGTCGCGAATCCTTTGATCAAGGTATTTACCCGCCATTTGCCATTTTTATCGATAAGCATGAGGAAGCTTTCGCCATGTTCTTTCGATAAGCGCTCAACGTTCGTATCGACGCTTACGGAATAGGGTTTGGTGATGACATCATTGACCATCTCCACACCAAACGGCATCGAAAACTGGAAATCGTCATCGGTCAATTCAAAGTCAAGATCCAATTCCGGCAGTACCGACCAATCCACTTCATCGAGTGAGCGCACTTTCTCGCCATCGCGCTTGAGCCAGACCCCTTTGGAAATGACGCCGCTCGGCACTGGGTTGTCGATCGCATCGAGAATATTCAAATCCGCATAGCGCCCCGTTGCGATCAAACCGTGCAAGCTCGTCAGATTGTAATAACGCGCTACATTATAAGAAGCCATCATGTAGGCATCAATTGCTGGAACACCTGCGTCGAGCGCGATTTGGATGCACATATCTATGACGCCATCTTTATGAAAGACGGGCGTTGAGCCATCTGTTGTCATCATTAATTTATCGAACACATTCAATTCCCGCTCAACAATTCCCGCTAATAATTCTGGCAAATCCGGACGGATCGAGGAATGGCGCAGCGTCACGCCGTAGCCATGCAATAAGCGCGTCTCCACTTCATCAACAGTCATCGCTTCATGGTCTCCGTCAGCACCGAGCAATTTCATGCGTGCCAAGGTTTTCTCGGAAGCTCCGGGGAAATGCCCCTCAATTTTCTTCAAACTGATTTTTGCTTTTTGGATCCAATAAAGCATTTGATCGTCGCCAGCCAATAACTTCGGCCAGCCTGTTAATTCTCCGCCTAAGATGACATCTGGACGCTCTAGCCATTCGCCAACTGCTTTCGAGGTGAATTTTTGGTCTTCCCCGACGAGTTCCGTCTGCGAATCGAAGCGTGTCCACCAGTAAAACGTGAACGGGAGTTCCGCCATACGGTCAAGTAATGTAAACGCTTTCTCATTTTCTAACGCTAAAAATAACGGCAAGTTGTCTGAGATGAACCCGGTTGTTCCGCCTTGCGCAGCATAATCGGCAAATTGCTGGGGATTGTAGAGTTGATACGGGTGGACGTGGGGCTCGATATAGCCAGGAACGATCCATTTGCCGCTGACGTCCACTACTTCTGTCGAATCATCAATTTTTGGCATGTCTTGTCCTGCGTAAACGATACGGTCTCCATCGATCCATATATTTCCATTCACCCATTTTTTAAATATCCCGTGCAGATAAGTCGCGTTCGTCAGCACAAGATCCGGGGACAATTCTTTCGATACAATTTTCAATTGTTTCCGTATTTCTGTATTTTTCCATAAAGGGTTTACCATCCGAAGGCACCTGCTCTCTTTTCAATATCCATATATCGTATCCTAGCATAATTATGCATTATTTTACAGAGAATGACCTGAAAACAAGCCTCCTTTTTGCAGCACCGGACATAAAAAATCCACGTCTCAGACGTGGATTTAGGTTTACTTATTGACCGGATCGCTGAATGGTTTCAGGATATCCTTCTGGTCTTGTTCTTTTCTCGTTAAGACGTCTGAAACCGGATCATACGACTCGCCGTAGAAATGTTCGTCTTTATACGTATGAATGTCTTCATACATTTTCTTCATCGCTTCAAAAATCTCTTCTTCGGTTTCATTGTTCGGCGCCCAGTAAAGAATCTCCATTGAGTTTTCTTCGCCAGTCGCGAGTGAACGGCGGCAATAGCCGATTGATGCGGCATGTTCAAAACCTTCGCGTGCATAGAAGCGCAGGCGTTTCTCGGAATCCGTGTCTTCGTAATCGACCGGTTCAACTTCCAAGATGATCGGTTTGTTCTTGTCCTTAAGCATTTGCAAAGTTTTCTTGCCAATACCCATGCCACGTGACTCTTTCGATACAAATAAATAGTCCACGAACGAGAAGCTTGGGAATTCCGCATACATTAGGACATGATAAGGACCCTCATCTTTGTAGTAGACACTGCCTTTTTCCTTCAGCAAAGTGTCCATATGCTCTTTCGATTTCATTTCCTCCACTGGGAAATATTGATTCAATTTTTCATACCAGTTCATCATTTTTGCTCCTTCCGAGTTTGAATGCCCTGCTGGTTTTGTTGGTTCCGGGGTAGTGATGGGTGAAAATTGGAGTTTAGTAAAAGAGGTAAAAGTGGGCTGTTGAAAATCCTCTGCAGCGCGGTGCTGCATAAATAAATGACACAGTTTCGCCATGAAATTGTGCCATTTTATTATAACAATTATTTAGTTAGATTGCACGCCAGCCGATATCTGTGCGGTAAAAGAAACCGCCCCACTCCAATTGTTTAAGTGCGTGGTAGACTGTTTGCTGAGCATCTGCTAAGGTTTCTCCGCTGCCGGCAACGAGCAGGACTCGGCCACCATTTGCTGTAAACCGACCATCAGCGCCTTTCGTGCCAGCATGTGTCACGGTTACCCCGTCTAGTTTATCCAACTCCGGCAAAACGGCTCCTTTCGCGGCAGTGCCCGGATAACCTTCCGCCGCGATGACCACACCGAGTACCGGCCGGTCATCCCATTCAAGATCCATGCTTATCCCGTCCAGGATGCTTGCAATGAATGCGCCAAGGTCAGTCTTTAGGCGCGGCAAGACCACTTGCGTTTCCGGATCGCCGAAGCGCGCATTGAACTCGATTACTTTCGGTCCTTGAGCAGTCAAGATGATGCCTGCATATAAAATGCCATTGAACGGCGTGCCTTCTTGAGCCATCGCATCTACCGTCGGACGAACGATTTTCGCAAAAGTCTCCTCGATGACCGCTTCCGAAATCTGCGGCACTGGCGAATATGCGCCCATACCGCCTGTGTTTGGACCCTTATCGCCATCAAACGCACGTTTATGGTCTTGTGAAATGGCCATCGGGTAGATCTTGCCGTCTTGGACAAAGGACATAAAGGAAAATTCCTCACCATCCAAAAAGTCTTCGATGACGACAGTCGATCCCGAGTCGCCAAATTTCTGGCCATCCAGCATATCCTTCACTGCATCGATTGCTTCCTGTTCACTTTGTGCGACGACCACACCTTTGCCGGCTGCAAGTCCATCTGCTTTAATGACAATCGGCGCGCCTTGCTGCTTGATATAAGTTATAGCTTCTTCCGTGTTTGTAAAACTTTCATAAGCTGCAGTCGGGATCTTGTATTGCTTCATCAATTCCTTGGCAAATGCTTTGCTGCCTTCGATGCGTGCAGCGGCTTTGTCGGGACCAAAAACTTTCAAGCCGCGTGCTTGGAAGAAATCAACGATACCTTCTGACAGCGGTTGTTCCGGCCCAACGAATGTAAAGGCAATTTCATTGTCCTCAGCAAACCTTGCCAAAGCTTCAAAATCCGTCTCATGGATATCCACAAGCTGTGCATCCTGTTTCATGCCGTCATTGCCTGGCGCGACGTAAACTTTCGCGACCGACGGTGAGATGGCAAATTGATGCGCGAGTGCGTGTTCACGTCCGCCCTTCCCGATAACCAATACGTTCATCATCGTGCACCTCCGATTAATGTTTGAAATGACGGATGCCTGTGAAGACCATTGCGATGCCGTGCGCATTCGCTGCATCGATCGATTCCTGATCTTTTTTCGATCCACCTGGCTGAATGATCGCTTTGATGCCGGCCTTCGCCGCTGTTTCGACCGTATCAGACATCGGGAAGAATGCATCCGAGGCCATCGCTGCGCCACTTGCTTTCTCGCCTGCTTGCTCGAGTGCAATGGCAGCTGCACCCACACGGTTCATTTGCCCAGCCCCGACGCCTAAAGTCATCGACTCGTCACAGACGACAATGGCATTGGATTTCACATGCTTGACGACACTCCAACCAAGTTTCAAAGCTTCAAGTTCTTGTTCTGTCGGCTGCCTCTCCGTCACGACGCGAATCTCAGCATCTTCATAGCCGAACGTATCCGGCTCTTGAACAAGCAAGCCGCCTTCAACTGTGACGGTATTCCACTTATCGCGGCGTTTGGTTTCAAACGGTACCGTCAATACTCGGATGTTTTTCTTTTTGCCGAGTTCTGCCAGTGCTTCTTCTGTGAACGATGGCGCAATGACGATCTCAAGGAAAATCTGCGACAATTGCTGTGCGGTCTCAAGATCGACTTCGCGGTTCAAGGCGACGATGCCCCCAAAGATCGATGTCGAGTCCGCTTCATACGCTTTTTGGAACGATTCGGAAAGCGTATTGCCGGTACCGACGCCGCAAGGATTCATATGCTTGACTGCGACACTCGCCGGCATCGTAAATTCCTTAATGATTTGAAGCGCCGCATTGGCATCTTGGATATTATTATAGGAAAGTTCTTTGCCATGCAATTGCGTGGCATGTGCGATCGAGAAATCCGAACCGAGCGCACTCTTATAGAACGCTGCTTTTTGGTGCGGGTTTTCCCCGTAGCGAAGCGCTTGGGACAATTCATATGTAAGGGTCAATTGCTCTGGATACTGCTCATCTGTCAGGTCCGTCAAATAATTGGAAATGTATGCATCGTATGCCGCTGTATGGCGGAATACTTTCGCAGCGAGTTTCCGGCGCAGCTCCGGACTTGTTGTTTGTTGTTCGCGCAGTTCTGCTAGCACTGCTTCGTAATCGCCTGAATCGACGATGACCGTCACATATGCGTGGTTTTTCGCTGCAGAACGCAGCATCGTTGGGCCGCCGATATCAATGTTTTCGATGGCATCGTCTACTGACACATCCGGTTTTGAAATGGTTTCACGGAATGGGTATAAATTCACACAGACAAACTCGATCGGCGCGATGCCGTTGTCATCCATTTGCTGCTGATGCTCGCTATCGTCGTGTTTCGCGAGCAGTCCGCCGTGAATCAACGGATGCAAGGTTTTTACGCGCCCCCCGAGGATTTCAGGGAAACCGGTCACTTCATCCACTGCAGTTGTCGGCACGCCATTGTCTTCTAAATGTTTGCGTGTGCCGCCCGTCGACAGAATTTCAACATCCATCTTCACTAATTCACGGGCAAATTCCAAAATACCGGATTTGTCCGATACGCTCATCAATGCTCTTCTTTTCATGCATAGACCTCCTAGACCGACTGCTGCCGGCTGAATAATTGTTGCAAACTCTCAGGATATAATTGATGTTCGATGTCATGGATTTTGCGTTCTACGGTTTCACGGTTCTGTCCATTCACTGGAAACGAGCGCTGTGCAATGATTGCTCCTGTATCCATGCCTTCATCGACAAAATGGACGGTGACTCCAGCTTCTTCCGCCCCGGCTTCTAGCGTCTGCCCGATGGCGTCTTTACCCGGGAACGCCGGCAGCACCGATGGGTGGATATTGACGATGCGGTTTTCGTAAGCAGTAAGCAAAACCGGGCCAACCAAACGCATAAATCCAGCCAGCGCGAGCCACTCGACTCCCGCTTCCTCCAATTTTCCCACTAGCATCTCTTCATATGCCTGTTTGGATGCATAATCACGCGGTGTAAACGAAAATGCGGGAACTCCCGCCTGCTTTGCCCGTTCCAGGACAAACGCTGACGGCTTATCCGCCACGACAAATGCAATGTCCGCATCGAGCCGCCCGTCTTGTGTCGCGTCGTAAAGCGCTTGAAAATTAGAGCCGTTTCCAGAAGCGAAAACGGCCAATTTTGTTCTATTCTTCATGTAAAGTCCCGTCCTGACTGCCTTGGAACTGGACACCTTCTACATCTGTCACGCGGCCGATGACATAGGCTTTGTCGCCGCTTGCTTCAGCTGCTTGAATCGCTTGTTGGGCTTCAGCTTCAGAAACTGCCACGGCAAAGCCAATGCCCATATTGAAGACCGAATACAAATCGCGGTCTGCTAATTCTCCTTGCTCTTTTAACAAGTCAAACACCGGAAGTACGGGCCAAGAGCCTAGCTCGATTTCTACACCCAGCCCTTTAGGCATCATGCGCGGCAAGTTTTCGATAAATCCACCGCCTGTGATATGCGCCATGCCGTGAACATCTGCCTGTTTGCGGATCGACTGAACGGTCTTGGCATAAATTTTCGTCGGCTCCAGCAACAAGGATTCGAGCGTGCCAAGTTGTTCAAAGCCTGCCACTGTCTTATCCAATGAACCTTCCTCCGCACCGAATAAAATATGGCGCACGAGCGAATAACCGTTCGAGTGGATGCCACTTGAAGCAAGCCCGACCAACACGTCACCTGCTTGAATGCGCTCGCCTGTCACGATATCCGCTTTTTCTGCAGCACCGACCGCAAAGCCGGCAATATCGTATTCATCGGCGTCATATAGCCCAGGCATTTCAGCGGTTTCGCCGCCAATCAATGCGGCGCCTGCATCCACGCAGCCATCCGCAACACCTTTGACGATTTGTTCAATTTTTTCGGGAACCGCTTTGCCGCAAGCAATATAATCGAGGAAAAACAAAGGTTCCGCACCTTGTGCGACGATATCGTTGACGCACATCGCCACACAATCGATGCCGATCGTATCGTGCTTATCCGCCATAAAAGCCAGTTTTAGCTTCGTGCCGACACCGTCTGTTCCGGAGACGAGAACCGGTTGTTTCAAATTCAGCTCGGACAAATCGAACATGCCGCCGAATCCGCCGAATGCACCGAGCATTCCGGTGCGTGCGGTACGTTCAACATGAGATTTCATCCGCTTGACGGCCTCATAGCCTGCTTCGATATTGACGCCTGCTTTTTCATACGCTTTAGACACTTCGGTTCCCCCTATTTCACTTTTTCTTTTTCGTGCGGTAACACGGTATCTGGATAGATATTCGTTGGGTATTCGCCAGTGAAACATGCCAGGCAATGGCCGCATTTCGAACCTGGATCCGTGCGGCCGATGTTTTGTACCATCCCGTCAACCGACAAAAATGTCAGCGAATCCGCTCCGATGATTTCGCGCATCTCTTCCACTGTATTGTTCGCAGCGATCAATTCACCCGATGTGCTAATATCAATGCCATAAAAACAAGGATTCTTGATCGGCGGCGAACTAATCACGACATGAACTTCCGTCGCTCCCGCTTCTTTCAGCAAGGCGACGATACGCCGTGAAGTCGTTCCACGAACAATCGAGTCATCAACCATGACAACGCGCTTGCCTTTGACCACTTGGCGGACCGGAGACAATTTCATCTTAACGCCGCGTTCTCGCATTTCCTGTGAAGGCTGGATGAACGTCCGGCCGACATAGCGATTTTTGATGAGCCCAAGTTCATACGGGATGCCACTTTGTTCGGAAAAGCCAATTGCGGCAGAGATACTCGAATCAGGAACACCTGTAACGACGTCCGCATCGATATGAACTTCTTTCGCCAATTGCTTGCCGAGCCGTTTTCTTGCAGAGTGGATATTGATGCCATCAATATCCGAGTCCGGACGGGAAAAATAGACGTACTCCATCGTGCAAATTGAACGCTCTTCTGGATAAGCAAAACGTTCCTTGCGCATGCCGTCATCATTCACAATGAGGAATTCCCCAGGTTCTACCGAATGGACAAGTTCCGCACCGACAATATCGAATGCGCAAGTTTCAGAAGCAACTACCCACGCATCCCCCATTTTCCCGACAGACAAAGGGCGTAATCCGTTCGGGTCGAGTGCCACAAACATGGCTTCTTCTGTCAGAACTAAACACGCAAATGCCCCTTTTAACAAAGACAAGGCATTTTTCGCTTTTTCTTCGAAACTTTCGTAACCGCTGCGCTTGATCAAATGAGCAAGCACTTCTGTATCGGAGGTCGTTTGGAAAATGCTGCCTTGGCGCTCAAGATGGCCCTTCAATTGCGTCGCGTTGACCAAATTGCCGTTATGCGAAATCGCCAAGCTGCCAGTTGTCGAGTTGAACAGCAAAGGCTGGACATTCTCGATGCCGCTGCCGCCTGCTGTTGCATATCGGACATGACCAATTGCTGCAGTGCCAGTAATCTGCTCCAATTTCTCGGGAGTGAACACTTCACTGACCATGCCTTCGCCTTTTAAAGCGCGTAAAGCTTCTCCATCAGTCGAAACGATTCCTGCGCCTTCTTGGCCGCGGTGTTGCAAAGCATGAAGCCCATAATACGTAAGTTGCGCTGCGTTGGTGTGGCCCCAAATGCCAAAAATCCCGCATTCTTCGTTTAAGCCTCTGATTTCAGCAAGCATGGTATAGCCCCTTTCCAGGCGGAGCGGAGCGTTTCGACCGATTCATCGATCCATACGGCTCCGTCTTCCCCTTTGACGATCATGTGATCACCCGTGACTTCACCGATTTTCCGTGCATCTTTCACCGTTTCCTCGAACGCTTGAGTATGTTCAGGCGACACCGTCAGCAAAAAGCGTGACTGTGTTTCGCTGAATAGTGCAGTCGTTTTTGAACCCGTCAATGTGACTTCAACCCCAAGCCCGTTGCCGAATGTTTTTTCGGCCAGCGCTACTGCAATGCCGCCTTCTGCTGTATCGTGAGCAGATTGGACCAAACCTTGCTGAATCGCTGATAGGATTTGTGATTGGCGCTGTTCTTCCACTTCCAAATCGATCGATGGTGCTTTACCGAAAATACGGCCTTCCACCATCTTCTGCAATTCACTGCCGCCGAATTCCGTCATGGTGCCGCCAACGAGGTAAACGAAATCGCCTTGTTTTTTGGCATCCTGTGTCGTGACGTGCTTTAAATCTTCCACGAGGCCTACAAGCCCAATGGTCGGTGTCGGGTAAATAGCCGTACCGCTCGTTTCATTATATAAAGAGACGTTTCCGCCGATGACCGGTGCATTCAATTGCAAGCAAGCTGCAGACATGCCGTCCGCCGCTTTTTCGAGCTGCCAGAAAATCTCTGGCTTTTCCGGGTTGCCAAAGTTCAGGCAATCTGTGATCGCAAGCGGGCGTCCGCCTGAGACGACGACATTGCGTGCAGCTTCTGCAACGGCAATCTTGCCTCCGGTTTCCGGATCCAAGTAAATATAGCGTGAGTTGCAATCCGTTGTCATTGCCAAGCCTTTATTCGTTCCGCGTACACGGATGACCGCTGCGTCAGAGCCCGGAGAAACGACTGTGCTCGTGCGCACTTGGTGGTCGTATTGATTGTAAACCCATTCTTTTGAAGCGATGGTCGGTTGCTGCAAGAGCGACATCAAAGTTGACTGATGGTCTTCGACTTTCGGCTCTTCGTTCGGCAATTCCTGGAATTCTTTATAATATTGCGGCACGCTCGATTTCTGATGATAGACCGGTGCATCTTCTGCTAATGCATCGACCGGCACTTCCGCGACGATTTCGCCTTTATGCTTCAAGCGCAAAGTTGAATCGTCCGTTACGCGCCCGACTGTTACAGCGTCCAAGCCATACTTTTCAAACAGCTCGACAATTTCCGGCTCGCGTCCTTGTTTAACCACGATCAGCATGCGTTCCTGGGATTCTGACAGCATCATTTCATATGCCGTCATGCCTGTTTCGCGCTGCGGGACGTGATCGAGGTCCATCTCAATGCCAGATCCGGCTTTAGATGCCATTTCGGCTGAAGATGAAGTCAGTCCAGCTGCCCCCATGTCCTGAATGCCGATTAGCGCATCCGATTTCACGAGTTCAAGACATGCTTCTAAGAGCAATTTCTCCATGAAAGGGTCGCCAACTTGGACTGCTGGGCGTTTCTCGTCAGATGCGTCCGTCAATTCTTCTGAAGCAAATGTTGCGCCGTGAATGCCATCACGGCCAGTTTTCGCGCCAACGTACATAACCGGATTGCCAGTGCCTTTAGCGACGCCTTTTTGGATGTCTTTATGATCGATCAAACCGACACACATCGCATTGACAAGCGGATTGCCATCATACGATGCATCGAATTGCACTTCGCCGCCGACTGTTGGGATGCCGATGCAATTGCCGTAGCCAGCGATACCAGCAACCACTTCTTCAAACAGATACTTGACGCGCGGTGTCTCTAGTTCCCCAAAGCGCAACGAGTTCAATAGAGCAACCGGTCGTGCGCCCATGGAGAACACATCACGAATAATGCCGCCAACGCCTGTCGCTGCGCCTTGATAAGGTTCAATCGCGGACGGGTGGTTATGCGATTCCATTTTGAATACCGCAGCCTGGCCGTCGCCAATGTCGACGATGCCCGCGCCTTCTCCGGGCCCCTGCAATACATGGTCGCCTTTAGTCGGGAATCTTGACAACACCGGCTTGGAATTTTTATAGGAACAATGTTCAGACCACATGACAGAAAACAAACCGGTCTCCGTATAATTTGGCGTTCTGCCGAGTATATCTTCAACCATTTTGAATTCAGCGTCCGACAAACCCATCTGCTGGTAGATTTTCTGTTCTTTAATCTGCTGCGTATTCGGCTCAAGCGTGACTGACATGCGATTCCCTCCACTGTTTAACGATTGATCTGAATAATGGCAAACCGTCCGTTCCGCCGATCAAGTCGGAAACGGCGCGTTCTGGGTGGGGCATCATGCCGAGCACGTTGCCACGCTCGTTAATGATCCCTGCAATGTTATTGCGGCTGCCGTTAAAATCTTCTGCGTAAGTGAAAACGATTTGGTTATTGTCTTGCAAATGCTGGTATGTCGCATCGTCGCAGTAATAATTGCCTTCCCCATGAGCGACTGGAATGCGAATTTCTTCGCCTTCTTTATATTCGTTCGTGAACAAAGTATGGGCATTCTCCACTTTCAAGCTGACGGTGCCGCAAGTAAATTTCAAGTTCTTATTGCGCATCAGCATACCAGGAAGAAGTCCTGCTTCCGTTAAGATTTGGAAGCCATTACAGATGCCTAGAACCGGTTTGCCGTCTTCTGCTGCTTTGCGCACTTCTTCCATGACTCCTGAAAAACGCGCAATAGCACCGGCACGTAAATAATCGCCGTAGGAAAAACCACCCGGAAGCAAAATTCCATCATAGCCGCTTAAGTCTTTCGTATCGTGCCAGACATATTCCGCTTCTTCTCCAAGCTCATCTTTGATGGCATGGTACATATCCAAGTCACAATTCGACCCTGGGAAAACAATCACTGCGAACTTCATTGCGAGACAACCTCCTCGATTTCGTACCTGTAATCTTCAATCACCGTATTCGCCAGCATCCGGTTGCAGAGTTCGTCGACCAACGCATCGACATCGCGTTCGCTATCTCCAATGACCAGCTCCAAATATTTACCAATCCGAACGTCCTGGACCTCGTTATAGCCCATTTTATGGAGCGATCCCATCACAGCGGAACCTTGTGGATCAAGTACACTTTCACGCAATGTCACATACACTTTTACTTTTTTCATCAATTTTGTCCTCCCAGTCGAGATAAAATGAGTTCATAAGCATCGGTCAAGTTGCCGAGATTCCGGCGAAATACGTCTTTATCGAGTTTTTGTTTTGTTTCTTTGTCCCATAATCTGCATGTGTCGGGTGAAATTTCGTCCGCCAAGAGGATGTCCCCATGTTCATCACGGCCGAACTCAATCTTGAAATCGACCAGGTCGACACCGATTTCTTGGAAAAAGCCAATCAATACCTCATTGATCTTTCGTGCTTTGTCTTTTAGGGAAGCGACTTCCTGTTCCGTCGCAAGCGCAAGCATGCTGACATGATCGTCCGTAATCAGCGGATCGCCAAGCGCATCATCTTTCAAGTAAAATTCCACGACCGGTACGTCGATCGTCTTGCCTTCATCGAGCCCAAGACGCTTCGCCATGCTGCCGGCGACGATATTGCGCACGACCACTTCAATCGGAATAATACTTACTTCCCGAACCAGTTGCTCACTATCAGATAATTGTTTCACAAAATGAGAGGCGATACCGTTTGCTTTTAATTTCTCAAACAGTAAAGAGGTAATTTGATTGTTCAAGCGTCCTTTGCCTGAGATCTCTTCTTTCTTCTCTCCGTTAAACGCAGTGGCAGAATCTTTATACTCCACCCATAGAACGCCTTGCTCGTCTGTTTGATACAGACGCTTCGCTTTTCCTTCGTACAATAGCTGAGCTTTTTCCATGATCGAGGCCCCCGTTTAATTTAATCCAAGACGGTTGAAAATCATATCGACTTGCTGCAAGTGGTGGTTGTAATCAAAGCAATCATCCAGCTCTTCTTTCGTTAGCTGTGATGTGATCGTGTCATTCGCTTCGACGACTTTACGGAAAGACGTCTGCGTTTCCCATGCTTCCATCGCGCAAGGCTGTACCGTGTCGTATGCCGCTTCGCGAGCCATGCCTTTATCGATCAATGTCAAAAGTACACGCTGTGAGTAGATCAATCCTAAAGTCGAATCCATATTGCGCTTCATGTTTTCCGGGAACACCGTCAAGTTTTTGACGATATTGCCAAAGCGGTTGAGCATATAGTTCAAGGCAATCGTCGCATCTGGCAAGATGACGCGCTCTGCAGAGGAATGCGAGATATCGCGTTCGTGCCATAGCGATACGTTCTCATAAGCAGTCATCATATAGCCGCGAATAAGACGCGCGAGGCCAGTCATATTTTCAGAACCGATTGGATTACGTTTATGAGGCATTGCGGAAGATCCTTTTTGCCCTTTGGCGAAAAACTCTTCCACTTCGCGTGTTTCGGACTTTTGCAAGCCGCGGATTTCCGTCGCGAATTTTTCGACCGATGACGCGATTAATGCGAGTGTGCTCATATATTGCGCATGACGGTCACGCTGCAAAGTTTGTGTGGAAATCCGCGATGCAGCAATGCCTAAGTTCTTGCATACATATTCTTCAACGAAAGGATCGATATTTGCATACGTTCCAACCGCACCGGACATTTTACCAGTTTCAATCGATTTTGCTGCCGCTTCAAAACGCTCCAGGTTACGCTTCATTTCTTCGTGCCAAAGTGCCAATTTCAATCCAAATGTTGTCGGCTCTGCGTGGACACCGTGTGTGCGGCCCATCATCACTGTCATTTTATGCTCTTTTGCTTTCACCGCTAAAATATCGATAAAGTTCGTTAAATCTTTGCGCAGGAGTTCGTTCGCCTGCTTCAATAGATAGGAAAGTGCCGTATCGACAACATCCGTCGAGGTCAATCCGTAATGAACCCATTTGCGCTCTTCCCCAAGTGTCTCAGAAACGGCACGTGTAAAAGCCACTACGTCGTGACGGGTTTCTTCTTCAATTTCTAAGATGCGGTCTACAGAAAAACCAGCGTTCTCACGGATTTTCGCTACATCTTCTTTCGGAATGTCACCAATTTCCGCCCACGCCTCACAAGCGAGAATTTCAACTTCAAGCCAAGCCTGGTATTTGTTTTCTTCTGTCCAAATGGCACCCATTTCCGGGCGTGTATAACGTGCGATCATATTCAATATCCTCCAATTATTCCGGCCAAATGCCAGATGCGTCGATTTCTTGTAATGTCTGATTTACGTCTTCTGTCAAAATGGTCACATGCCCCATCTTGCGTTTATGCTTCGCTTCGTCTTTTCCGTATAGATGAATTGACCAGTCCGGGTAATGCGCGATTTTCGTCGTCAGCTGCGCTACATGTTCACCTAATACATTCACCATCACAGCAGGGCTCCACAGCTTCGGTTCACGTAATGGCCAGCCGCAAATAGCGCGGATGTGCTGATGAAACTGCGAGATATTCGTTGCTTCTATTGAATAATGTCCCGAATTATGAGGGCGAGGCGCCAATTCATTCACCAGAATTTCCCCATTCGGCAGTACAAACATTTCGACAGCCAAAGTCCCGATCATTTGCAGATGTTCGGCTATCGCCTCTGCTGCCACTTTCGCCTTCGTTAACGTTTCTTCGCTAACACGTGCCGGAACTACCGTTTGATGCAATATATGGTTTTTATGGATATTTTCTCCTATTGGCAATATAGCTGTTTCACCTAGTGTATTGCGCTGGATCACAACAGATATTTCCATCGTAAAATCTATAAACGCTTCCGCTACACAATCTCCGGTTTGAAATAAGGCTTCAGCTGCTGCCAATTGTTTTTCATTCTCCACCATTTGCTGGCCTTTCCCGTCATAACCACCTCTAGCCGTTTTAACGACAAAGGGATACTCCAAATGAGCGATCTGCTTTTGCAATTCATCGAAAGAAGAAGCTTCTATATAATTCGCTACGGGAACTCCAGCCTCACGGATAGCCTGCTTTTCAAGAATCCGGTTTTGCGTGATCCCAATCAGCTCAGCCCCTTGTGGCACATAGGCGATTTCAGATAAGTGGCGAAGCCCGTCTACATCAATGTTTTCAAACTCATACGTAATGACGTCACTCACTTCCGCTAGTTCTTCCAAAGCTTGTGCATCATTAAAAGGGGCAACGATTTGAACATCTGCTACTTGCCCCGTCGGCGAATCCATACCTGGATCCAAGACAGCAATTTTAAAGCCGGCTTCCTTAGCAGCTAACGCCATCATGCGGCCTAACTGCCCTCCACCGATAATCCCGATAGTTTGACCCGGTAAGATTGTTCTAGTCACACCAAATCACCTGAACTTTCCAAAACGGCTTCCGCAGTTCGTTTTCGTCTTTCTTCTAGTGCTTGGGCCGCATCAGTATCCACCGTTCCAAGAATTTGGGCAGCCAGTAGTCCCGCGTTAATTGCGCCGGCTTTCCCAATTGCTACCGTTGCGACCGGCACTCCGCCAGGCATTTGAACTATCGATAACAAGGAATCCAAGCCATTCAATGCTTTCGATTGCACAGGAACCCCAATGACCGGCAGGGTAGTCTTTGCTGCAACCATCCCCGGTAGATGAGCAGCTCCTCCAGCGCCTGCAATAATAACATGCAAGCCCTTGGCACGCGCTTCCTCAGCATAGCTGAACATCAAGTCAGGTGTTCGATGAGCTGATATCACTTTTTTCTCATAACCGATTTTCAATTCATCTAGCACATCGCAAGCATGTTTCATCGTTTCCCAATCACTCGAGCTTCCCATAATAATGCCAATTCGCGGATTCATTCAATAACCTCTCTTTCAAAAGTAAAAAGCCCTCAAATAAACTGCTCACATGACGTGAAAAGCAGTTTACTTAAGGACTTTGATTCAACGAAAACATACGTGATGGCATAAAAAAGCACATCCTCCGTTATAAGTACCATAAGTTGCTTTCCCGCATAGTCCGGACATTTACGGTGTCCTGGTAGAGACGCAGAAGCCAATTCTTCTGCATATATGGGGTTTCCTTATTAATCATAACAAGATGATTCATATGCGTCAATGGTAAAGTCGAACGATAACCAAAAGACATCTTTTAACGTTCGTGTTTTTTACCCATCTTCTGCTAATTTTCGATTTTATTCCCTTTGAACTTGATAATCTGACGAACGGGTACGGGTTCTCCGTTAACTTCCTCGAATAAGGGCTCTTCTTTTCGCCCAACAGCCATGTAACCCTCTCGTTTCATCCGGTCTAGGCAGTCTTCCATTGTTTCATGTTCCTGCACTTCAAACCAGAGTGTTTTTTTATTCATTTGAATAACCTACCTCTTTTCACTTGTTTGACCCAGAATCCACCATGAATAGTTTTCGGTTCGTACGCAATAATAAATGCTTTGGGATCGATTTCTTGAATCGTTTTGTATAATTTCAATTCCATCTTCCGCGGTGTTAAAATTTGCATGGCTTGTCTACCGCCATCTCTTCCATTCGCATCCCAGTCTGTCACACCGTAACCTTTTTCACGCAACTGACGGGGAAGATAATCGCTTTCATCGTTGCTGATGACGTTGACCGTTATATATCCAAGAGCCATTTTTTCCTCAATTTTGGAACCAATGACAACTCCAGATCCATAACCAATCGCATACGCAATTAAATTTTGAATCTGATCCAGGTTATCCAAAACCAAGCCAAGACCTACTATATATATAACCACTTCCACCATGCTCACAAGGGCCGCCATATATCGAAAACCTTTGAGTGTCATAATCATCCGCACAGTAAAGAAAGTGACATAGACGATATTGATTGAAAATATTATAAGAACCATTAACCACGGATTGATATCCAATTTCTGCACCCTTTCCTTCGCAATTAAATTTCATATTAGGTTAATCAACGCATGAATGCAAGGGGGAATAGACCTTGTTTTAGAAAAAACGCATATGAATAAAAAAAGACCGTTACCGGTTTTTCCGGTAACGGTCTTTCTATTAGGTGCCCAGCGACGACCTACTCTCACAGGGGGAAACCCCCAACTACCATCGGCGCAAAAGAGCTTAACTTCCGTGTTCGGGATGGGAACGGGTGTGGCCTCTTTGCCATCATCACTAGACTGTATTAATTTGAAAGACAAGATTTATTATATCAATAATACCGATTATTTCAAGCATTTTTTTGAAAAATATTATCTTATTCTTTCAAAACTGGATAAATCGACATTGGATTATGGAAACGCATTTCAGTTATTGGTTAAGTCCTCGATCGATTAGTATTCGTCAGCTGCACGTGTCGCCACGCTTCCACCCCGAACCTATCTACCTCATCGTCTCTGAGGGATCTTACTTGCTTGCGCAATGGGAAATCTCATCTTGAGGGGGGCTTCGTGCTTAGATGCTTTCAGCACTTATCCCGGCCACACATAGCTACCCAGCGATGCTCTTGGCAGAACAACTGGTACACCAGCGGTGTGTCCATCCCGGTCCTCTCGTACTAAGGACAGCTCCTCTCAAATTTCCTGCGCCCGCGACGGATAGGGACCGAACTGTCTCACGACGTTCTGAACCCAGCTCGCGTACCGCTTTAATGGGCGAACAGCCCAACCCTTGGGACCGACTACAGCCCCAGGATGCGATGAGCCGACATCGAGGTGCCAAACCTCCCCGTCGATGTGGACTCTTGGGGGAGATAAGCCTGTTATCCCCGGGGTAGCTTTTATCCGTTGAGCGATGGCCCTTCCATGCGGAACCACCGGATCACTAAGTCCGTCTTTCGACCCTGCTCGACCTGTCCGTCTCGCAGTCAAGCTCCCTTGTGCCTTTACACTCTGCGAATGATTTCCAACCATTCTGAGGGAACCTTTGAGCGCCTCCGTTACTCTTTAGGAGGCGACCGCCCCAGTCAAACTGCCCGCCTGACACTGTCTCCCAAGCCGCTAAGGCTTGTGGGTTAGAAGTTCAATACAACCAGGGTAGTATCCCACCGACGCCTCCCCCGAAGCTGGCGCTCCGGGTTCTCTGGCTCCTACCTATCCTGTACAAGTTGCACCAAAATTCAATATCAGGCTACAGTAAAGCTCCACGGGGTCTTTCCGTCCTGTCGCGGGTAACCTGCATCTTCACAGGTACTATAATTTCACCGAGTCTCTCGTTGAGACAGTGCCCAGATCGTTACGCCTTTCGTGCGGGTCGGAACTTACCCGACAAGGAATTTCGCTACCTTAGGACCGTTATAGTTACGGCCGCCGTTTACTGGGGCTTCGGTTCGCACCTTCGCTTGCGCTAAGCACTCCCCTTAACCTTCCAGCACCGGGCAGGCGTCAGCCCCTATACGTCACCTTACGGTTTTGCAGAGACCTGTGTTTTTGCTAAACAGTCGCCTGGGCCTATTCACTGCGGCTCTCTCGGGCTTTAACACCCTACCAGAGCACCCCTTCTCCCGAAGTTACGGGGTCATTTTGCCGAGTTCCTTAACGAGAGTTCACTCGCTCACCTTAGAATTCTCTTCTCGCCTACCTGTGTCGGTTTGCGGTACGGGCACCTCCCGCCTCGCTAGAGGCTTTTCTTGGCAGTGTGAAATCAGGGACTCTGAGGTAAACCTCTTGCCATCACTGCTTGATGTATATAGAAACGGGATTTGCCTCGTTTCTCATCTCACAACTTGGACGTGCACAACCAACGGCACGCTCACCCTATCCTTCTGCGTCCCCCCATTACTCAAACGGCGGGGAGGTGGTACAGGAATATCAACCTGTTGTCCATCGTCTACGCCTATCGGCCTCGACTTAGGTCCCGACTAACCCTGAGCGGACGAGCCTTCCTCAGGAAACCTTAGGCATTCGGTGGACGGGATTCTCACCCGTCTTTCGTTACTCATACCGGCATTCTCACTTCTAAGCGCTCCACCAGTCCTTCCGGTCTGACTTCAACGCCCTTAGAACGCTCTCCTACCACGGACATCTACGATGTCCATCCACAGCTTCGGTAATCCGTTTAGCCCCGGTACATTTTCGGCGCAGTGTCACTCGACCAGTGAGCTATTACGCACTCTTTAAATGATGGCTGCTTCTAAGCCAACATCCTGGTTGTCTAAGCAACGCCACATCCTTTTCCACTTAACGGATATTTGGGGACCTTAGCTGGTGGTCTGGGCTGTTTCCCTCTTGACTACGGATCTTATCACTCGCAGTCTGACTCCCAAGTATAAATCACTGGCATTCGGAGTTTGTCTGAATTCGGTAACCCGGGATGGGCCCCTAGTCCAAACAGTGCTCTACCTCCAGGATTCTCTTCTTGAGGCTAGCCCTAAAGCTATTTCGGAGAGAACCAGCTATCTCCAGGTTCGATTGGAATTTCTCCGCTACCCACACCTCATCCCCGCACTTTTCAACGTGCGTGGGTTCGGGCCTCCAGTAAGTGTTACCTTACCTTCACCCTGGACATGGGTAGATCACCTGGTTTCGGGTCTACAACTACATACTCATTCGCCCTATTCAGACTCGCTTTCGCTGCGGCTCCGGCTTATAGGCCTTAACCTTGCATGTAATCGTAACTCGCCGGTTCATTCTACAAAAGGCACGCTATCACCCATTAACGGGCTCTAACTACTTGTAGGCACACGGTTTCAGGATCTATTTCACTCCCCTTCCGGGGTGCTTTTCACCTTTCCCTCACGGTACTGGTTCACTATCGGTCACTAGGGAGTATTTAGCCTTGGGAGATGGTCCTCCCGGATTCCGACGGAATTTCTCGTGTTCCGCCGTACTCAGGATCCACTCTGGAGAGAACGAACTTTCAGCTACGGGGCTGTTACCCTGTCTCGCGGACCGTTCCAGGTCGCTTCGCTTAATCCGTTCCTTTGTAACTCCGTATAGAGTGTCCTACAACCCCAGAAGGCAAGCCTTCTGGTTTGGGCTGATCCCGTTTCGCTCGCCGCTACTTGGGGAATCGCATTTGCTTTCTCTTCCTTCAGGTACTTAGATGTTTCAGTTCCCTGAGTCTGCCTTCTCATGTGCTATGAATTCACACATGGATACTGCTCCATTACGAACAGTGGGTTTCCCCATTCGGAAATCCCCGGATCACAGCTCACTTACAGCTCCCCGAGGCATATCGGTGTTAGTGCCGTCCTTCTTCGGCTCCTAGTGCCAAGGCATCCACCGTGCGCCCTTATTAACTTAACCACTGATGGTCAAAAAAATAAGTTGATCGCAATCGCGATCACGCTACTATGATGCTTGTTTCTTAATCAATGTCGATCTATCCAGTTTTCAAAGAACAAGTTTGAAAGTGCTCCGTAAGGAGTGAACCTTCAAAACTGAACGCAAAACGTCAACCCGATTCCGAAAAATCGGTTCCGATATTATCCTTAGAAAGGAGGTGATCCAGCCGCACCTTCCGATACGGCTACCTTGTTACGACTTCACCCCAATCATCTGTCCCACCTTCGGCGGCTGGCTCCCGTAAGGGTTACCCCACCGACTTCGGGTGTTACAAACTCTCGTGGTGTGACGGGCGGTGTGTACAAGGCCCGGGAACGTATTCACCGCGGCATGCTGATCCGCGATTACTAGCGATTCCGGCTTCATGCAGGCGAGTTGCAGCCTACAATCCGAACTGAGAACGGTTTTCTGGGATTGGCTCCCCCTCGCGGGTTTGCAGCCCTTTGTACCGTCCATTGTAGCACGTGTGTAGCCCAGGTCATAAGGGGCATGATGATTTGACGTCATCCCCACCTTCCTCCGGTTTGTCACCGGCAGTCACCTTAGAGTGCCCAACTGAATGCTGGCAACTAAGATCAAGGGTTGCGCTCGTTGCGGGACTTAACCCAACATCTCACGACACGAGCTGACGACAACCATGCACCACCTGTCACCGCTGTCCCCGAAGGGAAAGCCTAGTCTCCTAGGCGGTCAGCGGGATGTCAAGACCTGGTAAGGTTCTTCGCGTTGCTTCGAATTAAACCACATGCTCCACCGCTTGTGCGGGCCCCCGTCAATTCCTTTGAGTTTCAGCCTTGCGGCCGTACTCCCCAGGCGGAGTGCTTAATGCGTTAGCTGCAGCACTAAGGGGCGGAAACCCCCTAACACTTAGCACTCATCGTTTACGGCGTGGACTACCAGGGTATCTAATCCTGTTTGCTCCCCACGCTTTCGCGCCTCAGCGTCAGTTACAGACCAGAAAGTCGCCTTCGCCACTGGTGTTCCTCCACATCTCTACGCATTTCACCGCTACACGTGGAATTCCACTTTCCTCTTCTGCACTCAAGTCCCCCAGTTTCCAATGACCCTCCACGGTTGAGCCGTGGGCTTTCACATCAGACTTAAAGGACCGCCTGCGCGCGCTTTACGCCCAATAATTCCGGACAACGCTTGCCACCTACGTATTACCGCGGCTGCTGGCACGTAGTTAGCCGTGGCTTTCTGGTGAGGTACCGTCAAGGTACCAATAGTTAGTTGGTACTTGTTCTTCCCTCACAACAGAGTTTTACGATCCGAAAACCTTCTTCACTCACGCGGCGTTGCTCCGTCAGACTTTCGTCCATTGCGGAAGATTCCCTACTGCTGCCTCCCGTAGGAGTCTGGGCCGTGTCTCAGTCCCAGTGTGGCCGATCACCCTCTCAGGTCGGCTACGCATCGTCGCCTTGGTAGGCCATTACCCCACCAACTAGCTAATGCGCCGCGGGCCCATCCTGCAGTGACAGCCGAAACCGTCTTTCCGTACAGCCTCATGAGAGGCCGCAAACTATTCGGTATTAGCACCGGTTTCCCGGAGTTATCCCGATCTGCAGGGCAGGTTGCCCACGTGTTACTCACCCGTCCGCCGCTAAACCAAAGGAGCAAGCTCCAATGGTTCCGCTCGACTTGCATGTATTAGGCACGCCGCCAGCGTTCGTCCTGAGCCAGGATCAAACTCTCCATTATAGAGTAGTTGATTGCTCAATACTGCTGGCGTATCGCCGTCTCGAAAGACGCGCGATTCGCTTGATCTGCCGTAGCTGATCAGTAAGTTGTGTCGCGATCGCTCGCGACTGTATTATTGACGTTTTGCTGTTCAGTTTTCAAGGTTCATGTTGTGCGCCTCTCTTGGCGACTTGACTAATATAGCACGCTACAAAAATAACGTCAAGCTTTTATGAGAAACTTTTACTGTTTTAATTATAACTCAATATTCTTAATATTCAACTAAAAAATTATTACAATTTTGAAAGGATGTTGCTTCCTTTCATTCAAATACTTGCCTCAATTTATTAATCGTCAATCAACTCGTAAACACATCGCCTACTGGACAATTCTTTAACACACTTCCTACTATATATAGAAGGAAGCTTTTTTGGCGATATAAAAAAACTGCCGGCTTACGCCGACAGTCTTTCTTTAGACTAAGAAAATGAAATACAAAACAAAAATAACGAATAGCCCATACATGATAGGATGAATTTCTTTTCTTCTTCCTGCAACCAACATCGTGATCGGATAGAAGATAAAGCCAATCGCAATCCCCGTAGCGATACTATAACCAAGCGGCATCGCGATCATTGTTAGAAAGGCTGGAACAGCAATCTCAAACTTACCCCATTCAATTTGACCAAGAGCTGAGACCATCAGGACGCCGACAATGATCAAGGCTGGCGCTGTGACCGCGCTTGTGATTACTGACAACAATGGATAGAAAAGAATCGCAATCAGGAATAGAATTCCTGTAACCACCGAAGCAAAACCGGAACGTGCTCCAGCTGCTACACCAGACGTCGACTCAATGTATGACGTAGTAGTCGAAGTTCCGAAGATAGCTCCACTCACCGTTGCAATTGAATCCGCGAGCAAAGCTTTTCCAGCGCGTGGTAATTTATTGTCTTTCATTAGACCAGCTTGGTTCGCTACCGCCACCAATGTTCCGGCAGTGTCGAAAAAGTCTACGAACAAAAATGTCAGTACAATGACTAAGAATTGGATAGTCATTAATGAACCCGGGTCATTAAAGATGGGTTCGAGTGCTACGCCGAATGTCGGCGCGAGGCTCGGAACATTTAAATCAATGACTGCAGTCGGTAAGCTGATTACTTGGAAAACCATGCCGACGACAGCAGCAATCAGAATCCCAAAGAAAATCCCTCCCTTTACTCCACGAACCATCATGATCACGGTAATAAATAAGCCGAAGATTGCGAGCAAAGCGGATCCAGTCGTTAAATCGCCGAGCCCAACAAGTGTATCCGGATTGCCTACAATGATCCCGGCATTTTGCAATCCGATAAACGTAATATAAAGGCCAATACCCGCACCGACTGCGTATTTCAATTGGGCCGGAATGGCATTGATGATGGTTTCACGGATGCCCGACAATGTCAGCAGGATAAAAATCAAGCCTGAAACCAATACCCCCGTCAATGCGGTTTGCCAAGGCACACCGTAGGTAAGAACAACCGTATAAGAGAAGAACGCGTTGAGGCCCATACCTGGCGCCAAAGCAAGCGGGTATTTTGCTATGATTCCCATCAATAAGCTTCCGATAGCAGCTGCTAACGCTGTCGCCACAAATACTGCACCATAATCCATGCGAAGGGCCGGATCCAAATCAGGAATCGAGTCCATCGTCAGCGTTAATGGATTGACTACCAAAATATACGCCATCGCTAAAAATGTGGTTAAACCGCCGATAAATTCTTGACGATAGTTTGTGCCAAGTTCTTCAAACTGAAAATATTTCTTCATGCATAATTCCTCCGTATGCTTTTGTATAAGTCTACGAAAAAAACGCATACAGCGATTTGCCGTATGCGTCCGATTATCTCCGTCTGAAAACAGAGAGTCCGCCTATTTTATAAGGCGGACAAAAAATCGTAGTCGGATCATTTACGGTGAACCGGTAGAGACTCTCAGGCCATATTCCTGAATTTATACGACAAGCTTATTTAATTTCATTTATAGAATACCACGATAGGTATGAGAAAACAAGACGAAACACGAACAATTATCACTTTTTTTGACTAAAAGTTCGTAAAAAAGGAAAACGGCTGCAATTTGCAGCCGTTTACTCTATTCCCACTCGATAGTTGCAGGTGGCTTACTCGTAATATCGTATAATACGCGGTTGATGTGATCTACTTCGTTAACGAGGCGGACACTGATTTTCTCGAGCACATCCCATGGGATTCTTGCCCAGTCAGATGTCATGCCGTCGATTGATGTAACTGCACGGATGCCGATTGCGTAGTCATATGTGCGGGCATCGCCCATAACGCCGACGCTGCGGATGTCCGGCAGCACCGTGAAGTATTGCCAAACATCACGGTCAAGGCCGGCTTTCTTGATTTCGTCACGCAAAATCCAATCCGATTCGCGGACGATTTCAAGCTTTTCTTTCGTGACCGCTCCCATGATTCGAATTCCGAGGCCTGGGCCTGGGAATGGCTGGCGCCAAACGATTTCATCCGGCATGCCAAGCTCCGTGCCGAGTGCACGCACTTCGTCTTTGAACAAAGTGTTAAGCGGTTCAATCAATTCGAATTGCATGTCTTCAGGCAATCCGCCCACATTGTGGTGGGATTTGATCGTTTGGGCAGTCGTTGTGCCGCTTTCGATAATATCGGTATAGAGAGTGCCTTGGGCAAGGAAATCCATGCCTTTTAGTTTCTCTGCTTCATCATCGAATACATAGATGAATTCGTTGCCGATGATTTTGCGTTTTTGTTCAGGATCGCTGACGCCTTCAAGTTTCTTCATGAAGCGTTCGCGGGCATCAATTTTGATGACGTTCATATGGAACCCATCCGCGAAGGTTTTCATGACACTTTCCGCTTCCCCTTTACGGAGCAAGCCGTGGTCTACAAACATGCACGTCAATTGATCACCGATTGCTTTATGGATCAACACAGCTACAACTGAAGAGTCTACGCCGCCACTGAGTGCGCAAAGGACTTTTTTGTCGCCCACTTGATCGCGAATTTTGGCAATTTCTAATTCAATGTAGTTTTCCATTGACCACTCGTCTTTCATGCCGCAGACATCGAAGACAAACTGGCGCAGCATTTCATTGCCGTAAACAGAGTGGCGGACTTCCGGATGGTACTGAACTCCGTAAAGTTTGCGTTCTTCGTTGGCCATTGCCGCAACCGGGCATCCTGGGCTTGTCGCAATGACATCAAATCCAGGAGGTGCTGCTGTCACGAGGTCACCGTGGCTCATCCAGACGATTTGTTCTTCAGGTACATCTTTGAAAATGGAACTTTCTTTTGTCAAAGTCAGTTCAGCTTTTCCGTATTCACGATTAGAAGCTTTCTCGACCTTGCCTTCCATACGAAGCGCCATCAATTGCATGCCGTAGCAAATGCCAAGGATTGGCAATCCCATTTCGAAAATTTCAGGGTCGATAGAAAATGCATTTTCATCATAAACGGAGTTTGGTCCACCGGAGAAGATGATTCCTGTCGCGTTCATTTCTTTGATTTCGGTCGCAGTGATTGTATGCGGATGGAGTTCGCTGTACACTCCGATTTCCCGGATGCGGCGCGTGATCAATTGGTTATACTGGCTGCCGAAATCCAAGACGACGATTTTTTTCTGTTCTTTCAACATAGGGCTGACTGGCAAATCCTTCACCTCTTCTGTTCGATTCAGGCCACAATATAAAAAAGAACGCGAAAAATCACTCCTCGCGTTCTTGTCCTCTACGTTAAAAAGGCGAATGCACAGGCAAATAAGCATGCGTCATCCGCCTTCATAGTCAAGTCATTTCCGGTGACTTGGTAGAGACATCCGAACCGTATCATCGGACATATATGAGGGCACTGTATTCTATAATTTTCTCAATTGTACAGGCTAGTGTTTTTAAAATCAACCGCTTGTCCGATTGATTAAATTTTCCCAACTTTCCTTCAGCTTCGGCCAATCGACTGAATGAGGGTCACCGCCGTAAATGGATTTCTCATACGCTGCCGTTAATGCTGTCATTTCTTTCGTGCCAAAAAACGAATCGACGTATTCAGCATAAGAACGCAGCGTTTGGCCTGGCGCACGTTTAATCCCATATAGTTCCAATTGCTTCAACAGCCGCAAATAGGCTTTTTCAAAAGTTTCTGCATCTGCTTGTTTTCGGCGGTAATACGGAATTAATACTTTGGGCATCCATTTTTTGCGGATCGAGAATAATAGGAGAGCCAACAAAAGCAATGCGATAGTTGCTGCGATTAGCTTTCCAGCCTGTTCGGCTACAAATGCCAGGAATCGCTCACCTGTTGTAGGCCCAGCATTCGTGGCAGCGTTGCTATCCGTCTGATCAGGCTGAGTTTCGGGTTCCGGTTCCGGGCGGTCCGGCATTTCTTCTTCCGGATCTGAAGCATCGATTTCCAAATCGAAATCAACGGAAGACGAGCCAGTAAAGCCGATGGTTGGTTCGAACATCATCCAGCCTACTCCTGGCATATAGGCTTCCACCCAAGAATGTGCGTTATTGTTCGTAACTTCATAGACGTCGTAGCCATCCACTGTATCAATGACTTCTCCTTCATTGAAGCCTTTTACCCAACGCGCAGGAATATCCAAAGAACGCAACATAACGACCATCGATGTAGAGAAATTATCACAATACCCCCGCTGCGTCTCAAAGAGGAATTGGTCGACATAATCTTCGTCTCCCTCAGGAATGGCAATGTCACTTTGGCTATATTCAAAACCATTGGTGCCAAAATAGCGTTCCACCGCTTGCGCCTGAGCATAGACCGTATCGGAACCGGCAGCGATTTCTTGTGCCAGTTCCCCAACCCGGTCAGGCAATTCATCAGGTAGTTGCAGGTAGCGATCATATTCCGTTGGCAAGCCGTCAAGTTGTTCAACATCGGTTTCACGCAATGCGGTCAAACTGAAAGAAGGTTCGCTGTAAAACACTTCATAGACATCGGGTTCAAACGCTGTATTTTCCTGTAAAGTGTCGAAGCGTTGTTGAACGGGATCGTAGCGATAATCCAATGTCTCTTCCATTAAGAAAGAGGCGGTACCATAAGGATAGAGAACAAATGGAAATGGCAATTGCATATCGACAAGAGCTGAAGTACGGTCTTCTCCTTGCGGCGGGAAATCCGTCTCTACTTCATCACCGTTTTGGTAAAGCTGCTCTTGTGCATCTTCGTCCGAAAACTCCCAGCCTTTTGTTGTGTAAACATCTTTCACTTCAACTTTCCAATATTGGCCTTCTTCGACTTCTGCCCTGAAAACAGTCGTATCATCGGAAACAAAAGAGCCACCGAGCTGTGAATCATCGACGCCATAGCCGATGCGACCAACGCCGCCTTGCCCGACACCGCCCTGCCCCGAATAGGAAGTGATATATGGAACAGGGTCCGGCCAAATTGGTTCGGCCTTTGGCAAGTAAAAGGCAAAGGCCGTTGAAGCGACCAATAACATCAATAACGGAATTGAAAAGACCAATAGTTTATCGGTCTTCGCAGTTGCCGCGTGATGCTCCATCCACCTGGCCAAGTGCAATAACCCGGCCAATAGCAGGCCAATTACCATAATACGAACGATAGCTGCATCCCCTGAATAAGGGCTAAATGTATCCAATACCGCGATAAACACAACCGTCAATAGATAGAATAGGAAAATACTCAGGCGGAAACTAACCCAATAGTGGATCAGGTAAATAGCCATCCACAATAGTGCAAAAAACAGGACTGTGCGGAACGCATCAGTTGTTGCTTGCCAATCCTGACTGAACAGGGCCGATAAACTGATACTGGCCTGTTCCATAACAAAAGCTAGGCTTTCCGCCGTAAAAAACAGATTTCCGGTATATACATAGACGATAAACCATAAAATATAAATCACTTTCACCGGAGCGGTGACCCACCACGGGATATCGAAAAACGCCATTATGAGACCTATAGCTACAAAAGCTAAAAACAGTCTGTGATGGCCAGTTTCAGTTAATTCGATAACTGGGCGTAGCCATTCCGACAGCAGCAAAAAAACCAATATGTACAATAACCCCATAAATACTTTGTTTTTTCTGATCGAAGTCATGAGCGATTCGCCTCCATGAACGCCGAAGCGAAATTTCCAGGCTCGATTACTTTGACACGAAACCCTTTTGATCTGGCATATTGATGATTTTGTTCGTCCTCAGGAGTGAGCGATTGCCCTTTTTCTGTCACAACGAAACAGAGACATTGACTTAAGCTCGTCGCATTCCGCCGAATCTCGTCAACTATGCCGCGAGACAGCGAACCCGTGACATAAACTAGGCTTGATACATGAACTTGCTTTAAGTCCTGTCCGACGAGCGCCTCGATCGGGCGGTCTAAATCATCCTGAACTTTTGCCAAATGATAGAGCGCGCGTTGCAATTGTTCATCGCTTTGAATCAATGGAAAAAAAGCACGCGGTGTGCCGGGCGATAAATAAGCGACACTGGCATGGGATGCCACCACGGAAGTAAGGATCGAGGCAATCAATTCAACTTGCCTTTCGAAAACCGGAGACGGAGAACGGTCATCGAGCAAGAACAAATCCTGCGATTGACGGTCTTCGAATTCTTTCGTGCGCATCGTCTGCGTCCGCGCAAACGATTTCCAGTGAATCCACGAAACCCTGTCTCCCGGCTGGTAATCACGGATCCCGCTCGCCATCGTTGTATCTTTCACCAAAGTGTAAGGTGCTGCGATCGAGCCTTGGTCAAAGCTAGAGCCGATCGGCCGATATTTCATTTCAACCGTATTCGGGTAAACCAGTATAGATTGTGTGGCCGGCAATACTTGCCGCTTTTTTACCCATCCAAAAAAATCGGCCGTCTCCACCACTACGCCCTCTAAAATGTGCTCACCTCTTGGCATTTCCCCGATTTCGTAATTCCAGGAAAACTGATGGCGGAACCCTGGAATCAGCAGCCGCTGACCGGATTCTGCCATGCGAACCTTAAAACGCGCAGATTGCGCTTGCTCTTCGAGGACTGTATACAGCAGCGGAAATGGCAAAGTACGGCTCACAGTGACCGTGGCCGAAAAGCGATGACCGCTTTGGACGCGCGGCGTATGCACTACGCGTTCTGCGCGCAAATTCCGCAATGGATAAAATGACAACAAAATCGAATAGACAATAAAAGGCACAGATATGTAAAAGATAAACCAACTAACAAATCCGCCTTGGAACATGGCAAATGCAAAAGTCAAAAAAAGCAGGATGAGCACAAATATCATCCTGCCCGAAGAGCCTAAAATTTGTTTAACCCGCTTCATTGATTTACAAGCCTTTGCACAGGAACACGCGTCTTGGCTATGATGCGCTCTGTCAGTTCTTCTGCGGTAATACCGTCATAACGGGCTTCCGAGCGCAACATGATGCGGTGGCCAAAAACAGGTTTTGCCAAATATTGAATGTCATCCGGCGTGACATAATTACGCCCTTTGAGCATGGCATAAGCTTGAGCCGCTTTCATCAAGGCAATCGAGCCACGCGGGCTGACCCCGAGATAAACATAAGGGTCGCGACGGGTTTGAGTGGCCAACTCGACAATATAAGCGCGAATGGTATCGTCGACGCGAATCGTCCGCACCTCATCCTGCAGCTCCAGCAATTCCTCTAAGGTCAGCACCGATTCCAGTTCTTCAATCGGCGGAATGGACTGAGAACGTGTCAATACCTCAATTTCTTCTTCGCGTGTCGGATAGCCCATTTTCACCCTCAGTAAGAAACGATCCAATTGCGCTTCTGGTAATGGATAAGTCCCTTCGTATTCAATCGGATTCTGCGTCGCCATCACGAAGAACGGCTTGGGAATCTGCATCGTTACGCCATCCGTTGTCACTGAAGCTTCTTCCATTGCTTCCAATAATGCTGACTGGGTCTTTGGAGATGTCCGGTTGATTTCATCCGCTAAGACGATATTGCCCATAATCGGGCCCGGACGAAAATGGAATTGCATATCTTTTGGACTGTATATGGAAACACCTACCACATCTGAAGGCAGCAAATCCGGAGTGAACTGGATACGTTTAAAATCCGCTCCGACTGATTTTGCCAGCGCACGCACCAGCATTGTTTTGCCGACGCCCGGCACATCTTCCAGCAAAACATGGCCGTGCGATAATAAAGCGACCAAACTCAACTCAGCGATTTCGCGTTTTCCGATAATCACTTTTTCGATATTATCTATGACTTTTCCTAATCGTTCTGTCGCTTTCATATCGGTTCCTCCTATATAAGTAAAAAAAGGTTTTGAATTATCACAATCTTATTGCCATCATAGCGGATTTCAGGTGATAACTCAACTGAGCCATCGTGGCACGCTTAGTGGACGGGGCTTTTTGAACGACGTGTTTACATAGAAAAACGGGAAAAGCACCCGCTTTTCCCGTTGATTGATCTTATTTAATTGTTTTTCCAGAAATCGTCAAAAATCGTCACCGGCAAATTGCGTTTATGCTGGGTTTTCAAATAATAACCTTCTAATTTTTCGCGCGCGTCTTCAGCAATTTCCTTGCCTTCGAGGTAATCGTCGATTTGCTCATAGGTGATGCCGAGCGCGACTTCATCTGGAATGGCTGGTTTATCTTCCTCTAAATCAGCTGTTGGGGCCTTAGTATACAAATGCTCGGGCGAACCAAGCGCCTTCAGCAGTTCACGACCCTGCCGCTTATTCAACCGGAACAAAGGCAGTACATCTGCTGCGCCGTCGCCGTATTTTGTGTAAAAACCGGTAATCGCCTCAGCCGCGTGATCGGTGCCGAGCACGACCGCATTATGCATGGCAGCCACCGAATATTGTGCTTTCATGCGTTCGCGCGCTTTTTCGTTTCCTTTAGCAAAATCTGTCAGTTTGATGCCTTCCGCTTCTAGCGCACGGTCGCTTCCATCGACAGCTTCTTTGATGTTGATGGTATACACTTTAGTCGGCTCAATGAATCGGATCGCATCCTGTGCATCGTGTTCATCGCCTTGGACACCGTATGGCAAACGCACACCGTAAAAACTGTATACTTGCTCGCCAGCTTCCTCATTCAGTTCGTCAACGGCCATCTGTGCGAGCTTGCCGGCAAGCGTCGAATCCTGGCCGCCGGAAATGCCGAGTACAAATCCCTTCAGAAAAGAATGATGCTCTAAATATTCTTTCAGGAAATTGACCGTCCGTTTGATTTCTTCCTGCGGATTGATTGAAGGCTGTACTTTCAATTCGTCAATGATCTGCTGTTGTAGTATCGACATGTAGATCCTCCTTATTTGTTCATGAATTCCTGTACTGATTCCCGCACTTCCTGGATGTTGCGCATTTTGTTATTCCAGCATTTCTCACTCAAATCAACTGGGTATTCTTCCGGGTTGAGCGATCGTTTGTATTCGTCCCATAGTAAATCGAGCGTCCCTACCGCATATTGTTGGATTTCCTGAAGCGATGGGTTCGTATAGATCACTTCCCCTGACTTGATCACTTGTTGATGGATGTTGACAGCATCAAAATTGGTGATGAACTTCGAGACAAAGGTATGGACGGGATGGAACATTTTCAGCCGTTCTTCAGAAGCTGGGTCTTCATCGTGTAGGGTGATATAATCACCTTCTGATTTCCCATTTTCCCTATCTATAATCCGGTAAACGTTTTTCAATCCAGGGGTCGTCACTTTTTCTGCATTGCCAGAAATTTTGATGGTGTCTTCCATTTCGCCGACACTGTTTTCGATCGAAACCAATTTGTAGACAGCCCCGAGTGCAGGCTGGTCGTAGGCAGTAATGAGTTTTGTCCCAATGCCCCATGCATCGACTCGTGCGCCTTGCGCTTTCAAATTGAGGATCGTGTACTCGTCCAAATCATTCGATACGACCACTTCGGTATCCGGAAATCCAGCATCATCCAGCATTTTACGGGCTTCTTTGGACAAAAAAGCGATATCGCCGCTGTCCAGGCGAATGCCGCGGAAATTGATCTTGTCGCCAAGTTCTTTCGCCACTTGGATGGCAATCGGCAAGCCCGACTTCAAAGTATCGTACGTATCGACCAAAAAGACGCATTCACGATGACGCTTCGCATAGGCATGGAACGCTTCGTATTCGTCTTTATATGCCTGAATCATTGAGTGGGCATGAGTGCCTGCTGCTGGAATGCCGAACAATTTGGCGGCACGGGTATTGCTTGTCGCTTCTAACCCACCGATATACGCAGCCCGCGTGCCCCAGATTGCCGCATCCATTTCCTGCGCCCGTCGCGTGCCAAATTCCATGACGCGTTCCGTGCCGACAACTTGCTTGATGCGGCTTGCTTTAGTGGCGATCAAAGTTTGATAGTTAACGATATTGAGCAGCGCCGTCTCAACCAATTGCGCTTCTAATAGAGGCGCTTCGACGCGAATCAGCGGTTCATTCTGGAAAACAAGCTCGCCTTCAACGACTGAATAGACATCTCCCGTAAAACGGACTTGTTTCAAATAATCCAAGAAATCTTCTCGATACCCGAGCTCATCGCGCAAATAAGCAATGTCACTTTCCGAAAAATGGAAGTTTTTTAAATAATCTAGTACCCGCTCAAGCCCCGCAAATGTGGCATAACCATTACCGAATGGCAATTTCCGGAAAAATAATTCAAACACCGCTTTCCGTTCGTGCATTCCATCCGCCCAATAAGTTTCCGCCATATTGATTTGGTATAAATCGGTATGTAATGCCAAGCTATCATCTGCATAACGCGTTTCCACAAAAATCCCCTTCTTCCACAGTAATGACTCTTATTATACATCAAATTCCTTATTTTATAAGCTCTTGTCTTCGCACGTAAGCCCTATCATTGACATATACCCAAAAATATGAGATAGTATTCGGAGTTAACTACGAGGTAACATATAAATTTTGATGACTGGCATTCTACGCAATGTTTTTGAAGATACTTATTCACACTGGCGCGATTAAAGGATCGCAAGGACGTAAAAGAAGGCAGGGTTTACGTTGCTTAAGTTTAAAGCACCCAGTGGAACTATTACCGCGGCACTGAAAGCAAACACTTTCAATGGAAATGATTCCCCGTTCATTACGGGTTAATATTTAAGTCAAAACGCATGATTGTTACCTAATAAACAAAGGGCTACCCTCACTTGAGGGTAGCCCTTTTCCAATTTCCGCACGAAATAAAAGCAGCGCCGCACCGGTTTCATTCCGGAGTGGACGCTGCTTTTTGTTAACGATTTAAATAATCTGTCACGGCTCCTTTAGAAGAACAAGAGACATTATGTGCATATTTGCCAAGAACGCCTTTGCGGTGGAGCGGTGGCGCGATCCATTCGCTTCTGCGCTGTTCAAGCTCTTCTTCAGAAACATCCATAGAGATTTCTTGGAGATCGGAATCGATCGTTACCATGTCGCCTTCTTGAAGCAAAGCGATCGGCCCGCCGGATTGTGCTTCCGGTGAAATATGCCCAACGACTAGGCCGTGCGTGCCGCCAGAGAAACGCCCATCGGTGAGCAATGCAACAGATTCGCCCATGCCTTTTCCGACGAGGATTGCTGAAATCGACAGCATCTCCGGCATGCCCGGACCGCCTTTGGGACCGACATAACGAATGACCAAGACATCGCCGTCGTTGATTTTGTTTGCCATGACCGCGGCCGTTGCTTCTTTTTCATTGTCAAAGACGCGTGCTGGGCCCGTGTGGCGATTGACTTTTACACCAGACACTTTAGCAACGGCGCCTGTTGGGGACAGATTGCCTTTTAAGACGATCAACGGGCCGTCTTTGCGCTTCGGATTGTCGAATGGCATGATGACGTCTTGCCCTTCTTCCAGGCTCGGCGCTTGCTGCAAATTCTCGGCGACGGTTTTTCCGGTGACTGTCATGCAATCGCCGTGCAAATAACCCGCTTCCAACAACATCTTCATAACCGCTTGAACGCCGCCTACTCGGTGAAGGTCTTGCATGACGTACTTGCCGCTTGGTTTCAGGTCCGCAATATGCGGCACTGTTTTTTGCAAGCGGTTGAAGTCGTCGATCGTCAAATCCACTTCCGCCGCGTGAGCGATTGCCAGCAAGTGAAGAATCGCATTTGTCGAACCGCCAAGCGCCATGACGACCGTGATGGCATTTTCGAACGCTTCTTTTGTCATGATGTCTTTCGGATAGATGCCAAGCTCCAGAAGATTATGCACTGCAGCACCTGCCGCTTCACAGTCCGCTTCTTTGTATTCAGACACGGCCGGATTCGAGGAGCTTCCCGGCAAACTCATGCCCATCGCTTCAGCAGCTGAAGCCATCGTGTTCGCTGTGTACATCCCGCCGCACGAACCTGCGCCGGGACAAGCGCTACATTCGATTTTGCGCAATGCCGAGTCGTCGATGGTGCCATTATTGTGCTGGCCAACACCTTCGAACACAGACACGATATCGATATCCTGGCTATTATAGCGACCTGCTGCGATGGTTCCCCCGTAGACAAATACTGCCGGCACTTCGGAATTGGCGATGGCAATCAAACAACCCGGGATATTTTTATCGCAGCCGCCGATTGCAACGAGCCCGTCCAAGCTTTCTGCACCGACAACGGTTTCAATGGAGTCAGCGATAACATCTCGGCTCGATAGCGAATACTTCATGCCTTCTGTCCCCATGGAAATGCCATCAGAAACGGTAATCGTATTGAAGATAAACGGAACAGCACCGGCTTGTCGCGCACCTTTTTTAGCGGCTCTCGCCAGTTCATCGATATGTATATTACACGGTGTGACTTCGCTCCATGTGCTTGCGATGCCGACCATCGGCTGCTCGAAGCCTTCGTCCGTCACGCCAACCGCACGCAGCATCGCACGGTTCGGGGCTTTCATCGGCCCTTCGCTAAAAACTTTACTCTTGATGCGCAAATCCTTCTTCATTAGTATCCTACCCTTTCTGTTCTATGTATCTGCTTCGCGGATTCACGGAGCACTCATTAAATTCACCGGCCCCAGAGGAATCACCTAGCTAGCCATCCGGAATTGAGGATCCGGCTGATTTGAGTTTCTCTCTATTATAGAGTACATTTTTCAGAATTCAACGAATAAATCGATAATTAATAATAATATTTTACAATTTGTCACAATTACATTTGTGTATCCGTTTTCATATGGTATAAAAGCATTTCTCCCATTCGTCACCCCGTCTCTTCTCCATTTTTACATAGTGCGCTATAACATTAAAAAAGCACATAGCTCGCTTGCTATGCGCTTCGTGCTGAAACTATCCCAATTTAAAGCAAATCACTTTCGTATCGGTCATCTCCTGGATGGCGAATTTGACGCCTTCTCTGCCGAGTCCGGATTGCTTAACGCCGCCGAACGGCATGGCATCGATTCGGAAGTCACTGCTGTCGTTGATCATGACGCCGCCCACTTCGAGTTCTTCGATCGCACGGTGGGCATGGTCCAAGTTTTTCGTGAAAATTCCTGCCTGCAGTCCGTAATCGACAGCATTTGCCTGTTCAATCGCTTCATCCAAACCAGCCACTCGATATAGCAAGACGACCGGTCCGAAGATTTCTTCTGTTGCGAGCGCACAATCTTCAGGAACATCCGTGAGCACAGTCGGTGAATAAAAAGCACCGTCCCGTTCCCCACCGGTTTTAAGCGTCGCGCCTTTTGCGAGGGCTTCCTCGACCAGTGCCTCGACCCGTTTTGCTTCTTTTTCCGTAATCAATGGGCCCATGTCCGTTATTTCAGATTGCTTGTCACCGACAATATAACGTTCAGTTTGCTCGATAAATTGGGTTTTAAACGTGTCGTAGACATTCTCTTCGATGTAAACTCGCTGGACGCCGAGGCAATTTTGCCCAGCTGCCCAAAATGCACCCGATACACAAGACGCTACCGCGTCGTCCAAATCGGCATCTTGCAAGACGATAACAGGCGAATTCGATCCAAGTTCCATGCCCACTTTTTTCAGGCCGGCTTTTTTGGTGATCGCAAGCCCGGTTTCGACGCCTCCGGTAAAGCTGATCATCCGGACCGCGGGATGCTCGACCAGGACATCGCCGATTTCCCCGCCTCTTCCGGTAATGACTGACAGAATTTTTTCCGGCAAGCCTGCGTGCGCAAAAGCTTGTGCCATCAAAAGCGCACTGAGCGGTGTGACAGTTGCCGGTTTGACGATGATGGCATTGCCCGATGCAATCGCCGGGCCGACTTTATGCGCCACTAAGTTCAACGGATCGTTAAACGGCGTGATCGCCCCGATGATGCCGAGCGGAAAGCGCCGGTAATAGCCGACTTTGCCGATTCCACCAGGCGACTGATCAAACGGGATCGTCTCTCCGGTGATGCGTCTCGCCTCTTCTGCGCTCAAGCGCAAGGTCTCCACCGCCCGTCCTACTTCTTTACGTGCTTCACGGATTGTCTTGCTGCTTTCTTTCGCAATGATGCGCGCGTATTGTTCGGAATTCGTCTCGATATACTCCGCCGCTTTCCCAATAATATGCATGCGTTCGACGACCGGCATGCGGGCTGCCGTTTTAGCGCCCGACTTTGCCGCTTCGATGCACGCTTCCATGTCTTCTTTCGTAGCGGCAGGCACACGATCGATGAGCGTCCCATCTTGTGGGTCGGTCACATCGATCCATTGTTTGCCTTCTACCCATTCACCTGCCAAAAACATTTTCTGGCCTTCAACATGTGTCGCCATCTAACCTGCCTCCTTTCATGAACGCACCGTTTCTCTCGCCTTTGCGATGGTCAATAAGTCGATAAGCAAAGAAAATCCGGTTTCTGTTTTGCCCGCTCCTGCGCCACTCAAGGTGACCGGGCCCAGCAGATCAGTTTCGTAGGTGATGGCATTAAGCGCTCCCGAAACAGCAGCAAGCGGGTCATCCAGCGGCACTTTTTCAGCTGCAACTTTCGCTGTAACCATCCCATTGTCTTTTTTTGCCGTGGCAATTAGTTTCCAACGTTTTCCTTCCGCACGTGCTTGCTCGATGAGTTCTGGCGTCATTTGTGAAATGCCTGTGCACTCGACATCTTCGACCGATAATGGCATGCCCATGACATGTTGAGCGAGAATAACGATTTTATAACGGGCATCCAAGCCTTCTACATCACTCGTCGGGTCCGCTTCTGCATAGCCGAGCGCCTGGGCTTCTCTAAGCGCGGCTTCATAGCTCTCCCCTTCATCCATCCGCATAAGCATGAAATTGGTCGTGCCGTTCAAAATGCCGCGAATTTCAGTAATGTCGTTTCCGGCGAGTGCCAGTTTCGGCATCCGCAGCGCCGGGGTACCGCTCATGACCGTGCCTTCAAAGCCCCAAGATACTTGGTGCTTGTGCGCTAAAGCCGATAATTCCTGGTAAGCGAGCGCAACCGGCCCTTTATTGGTCATGACCACATTTTTACCGCTTTCGAATGCTGCGCGGCAATGGTCGATTGCCGGTTGGCCGGTCTTGACGTCCGTATAGGAAACTTCAACTATTGTATCAGCGTTCGATTGCGTGATGGTTTGCAAGCTGTCCCAGCCAGTGATTAAGCCCTCCGTTTTCGGGTAGCCGCCCAAACTCCCCGTTGTTTGTACAGTCTCCAGTACCGCCTCGAGGTCAAGTCCTTGTGGATGATACAAAGAGCCTTTTCTGAAATCCGAGATCGCTACGACTTTCGCTTCGAAGCCTTCTTCGTTTTTCAGGCTTTCTCGCTTATCATGCAGAATCTCCGCGAGTCCTTGCCCGACTACGCCGAATCCGATAAATGCCAGTTTATGTGCCATGCTGTTCCTCTCCTTCTCCGTCTTTGCCTTTAAAAAAGCCAATTGCCGCATTTGCTAAAATAGCAGCGCCGAGCGGCAAACTGCGTTCATCGATGTCGAAATGCGGCGTATGCAAATCCCGCTCGATTCCGTCATTCAGCGAACAGCCGAGGAAAAACATCGCCCCCGGCAGCTGCTGCGTGACATAAGCGAAGTCTTCGCCTCCCATGCCGAACGCTTGATGAATGAATCTGACAGAGGGATCCGTTTTTTGGATAGCTTTTGTGATCTGTTCATTCACATGCCGATCATTGATTAACGGAGGCTCTCCCCGCTGGTAATGGAAGGAATAATCGCCGCCCAGATGTTTCGCGAGTGCGAATGCATCGCGGATTTCCATTTCGAGCAGATCACGCGTGCTGGCTGAATAGCTTCGCACAGTGCCTTCCACTTGAACTTCGTGCGGGATGATATTGCTGGCAGTTCCTGCATGGATTTGCCCGACACTGATGACCGCGGGTTCGAGTGCGGATACTTTCCGCGGCACGATGCCATGCAGCGCCTGCAAAATGAGGCCGAGCATCCAAGTCGGGTCGCTGCCGAGTTCCGGATACGCACCATGCCCGCCGGTTCCCTGGATCGTCCCGTGAAAGACATCGACGTTCGCCATGCTGATGCCGTCATGCATTTGAACTGAACCGACTGGTAGCCATGGGCACATGTGAAGCGCAATCGCCAGCTCCGCTTCGTCGTAAGCGCCCGCTTGCAACAGATACGGTGAGCCTGACATGGATTCGTCGTCAATCATCTCTTCTGCCGGCTGGAAAATGAACTTGACCGTTCCGCCCAATGGCTTGTCCCGGAAGTAGTCTGCGAGAAGCGAAGCGGCGCCGAGCAGGATGGTGGCATGCGCATCGTGTCCACAGGCATGCATAACTTCAGGGGTTTTCGACCGGTAATCGCATGTATTCGCTTCGGTGATCGGCAAAGCATCGATATCCGCACGCAATGCTATTACCGGGCCCTCGCCTTTTCCGAGCGTTGCGATGACGCTCGTCTGCACGCCGATCCCCCGTTCGACGGTGATGCCATCGATAGTCGCCAAAATAGATGCGATAAAATCGGCTGTCTGGAATTCCTGGAAGCTCAGTTCCGGATATTGGTGCAGCATTCTTCGCCATTCGCTGAGCTTGCCGCTCATTTTTTCCGCTTGTGTCAGGAGTTCGTCTTTATTCCCCATGTTTACACCCGGCTTTCCTTAGACGTTCATCACCGTTTCGACATGCTGGAACGCTTGCTCGAAATCGTTAATGATGTCCTCGATTTCTTCAATGCCGCAAGATACCCGGATCAAGCCTTCCGGAATGCCCATCGCGGCGCGTTCTTCCGGCGTACATTCCACGTGGCTTGTCGTGCGTGCCGGACCGACTGTCGTCTCGACGGCACCTAAATTTGCAGCTCGGTTTGCGTATTGGAGCTTCGGCAGCAAGTCGCGGACCGTGTCGACACCGCCTTTGACTGAAAAGCTCAGCATGCCGCCGAAACCTTTCATTTGGCGCTTAGCGATATCGTGGTTCGGATGCGTCTCGAGCCCTGGATAGAAGACATCTTCGACAATGTCTTTGGTCTGCAGGTACTTGGCGAGCGCCATCGCGTTTTTGCTTTGCTCGCGGATGCGCAAATGCAAAGTCTTCATGCCGCGCAGCAATAAATAAGCGGCCATCGGGTCCATCGTCGCGCCGTTGATTTCACGGTAATGGTAAACCTGTTCGACCAGTTCGTGGGATCCGACCAACACGCCGCCTAGTGCATCTGCGTGTCCCCCGAGGAATTTCGTCGCACTGTGCAACACCAAATCGACGCCGTCTTCAAGCGGATTTTGGTTGATCGGGGTGCCGAATGTATTGTCGATAATGACCAACGCTCCCGCTTCATGCCCCGCTTTTGCCATACGCGCAATGTCCGTGATTTTGACAGTCGGGTTGGTTGGTGTTTCCAAGTAAAGGATCTTGCAGCCTTTTTTGAGTTCCGCTTCAATCGCTTCATGGTCGCCCGTGTCGACGAGCGCGACATCGATTTGCTGACGCGGCAGAAACTCCGTGAAGATTTTGTTCGTGCCGCCGTACGTATCTTTGATTGAGACGATGCGGTCGCCTGGCACGAGGAAGGTTGCGAGCGTATTGCTGATGGCTGCCATGCCGGTCGAGAAGCTGGTCGCCGCCTCAGCGCCTTCGAGCAATTTTACTTTGTCTTCGAATGCCTGGACGGTCGGGTTCGTGTTGCGGCCGTAGATATGCCCTTTTTTCTTACCGATCGCGACGTCGTACCATTCGTCCATATCGTCATACGTATAGGCGACGCTCAAGACGACCGGAACTTGCGACGCTCCGTGTGCCAAATACTCTTTTTCGCCGCCCCAGACTGCTAATGTGGATGGATGGATTTTTTTGTTTGTCATGAACTCACTCCTCAATTTTTGAATGCCTTTTCGGCAAAATAGTTTTTCACTTTCAATTATTCAAGCGCCGCCCTGATAGCCAATTAAATGGCCTTTCGTGAACAAGCCCCTTGGCATATTCGCCAGCGTTTCACAGCCAGTTTCTGTCACACGGAAGGTTTCACTCACTTCAAAGCCCGAATCGTCAAACCACATCGCCGGGATCATATGGAACGCCATGTTCGGTTCGAGTATCGTGCGGTCGCCCTTGCGGATGCTCGCGGTATGCTCGCCCCAATCCGGCGGGTAATTCAAGCCGACGGGATAACCGATGCGCGCTTCTTTTTCAAATCCGTAGCGGGCGATCGTTTTGGTCCATGTCGCACACACTTCTTCCAAATAGATGCCCGGCTTGATCATAGCAATGCATTCGTTGATGCCTTCTGTCGTCACTTCCGCAAGATGCTGCAGTTCGGCGTCCGGCGTCCCGATAAACACGGTGCGCGCGAGCGGCGAATGATAGCGTTTATAGCAGCCGGCAATCTCCAGCGTGACCGATTCACCTTGTTCATAGCGTTTATCGGTCCAGGTCAAATGAGGCGCGGCGGTGCGTTCCCCTGTCGGCAAAAGCGGCATGATTGCCGGATAGTCCCCACCGTGCTCTTTCGTGCCTTTCACCTGCACTTCGAGGATCCTTGCCGCAACGTCGCATTCCCTGACGCCTTCTGCAATCATTTCAATGCCGGCCGCCATCGCTTTTTCGGAAAAACGCGCGGCGCGTTTCATATAGGCAATCTCAGTATCCGACTTCACGATGCGCACCCAATTGACAAGCAATGAGGCATCCTGGAAGCGGGCATTCGGCAAGCCTTTTTGCAAGCGTTCGTAGCATTTGGCCGTGAAATAATAATTCTCCATTTCTACACCGATCGAACGCCGGTCCTGCCCAATCTGCGTCAAGATTTCCGCGACGAAATCCATTGGGTGATGCGTTTGTGATTGCACGTAGATTTCTGGATACGGGATGATGTTGTCGTGGTACAGCCAAGTAGTGATCTTGGCGCCATTTGCGTCCATAATCCGCCCGACCCACAAAGGCTGGTCTTCGTCTTCGATGACAATGAGCATTTGGTGGACATAAAACGACCAGGCGTCATAGCCGGATAAATAATTCATATTGGCAGGGTCCGTGATGAGCAGCACTTCAATGCCTTTTTCCGCCATTTGCTGCTTTGTTTTTCTGATACGCCCCTGATATTCTGCAGTTCCGAACGACATGGGGAATCCCCTCCTTGTATTCACGAATGAAAAGTCGGAATAATCAATTTCTTATTCTTGTTTTTACTATACCGCCTGTGTGGATTTTAAGGCATCTGTCATAGTGTATGAAAATGCACACTGCCCTTTAGTCAATTTTCCCCCATACAAAAAAGCCTTCTTGAGAAGAAGGCTTTCGTTCAAATATCGTCGTATTCCGCAGCACCCATGCGATAGGTCCGGACACATAATTCCAATAGAAACAAATCATCCGGATCAATTAGCGATAAGCCGGTCAATGACTCTATTTTCCGCAAACGGTAAAGCAGCGATTGGCGATGCAGGTTCAACGCGCGTGCCGTTTGACTGACATTTCCCTGATAATGATTATATGCTGAAAAAGTGCCGATCAAGTCCATTTGCCGCTGCTGGTCGTAACCTGCGAGCGGCTGGATTGTCGATTGGATGATGTCTAACATCCCTTCCGTTTTGGCCAATTGCAGCAGCAGCCGGTCTGCCCGGGTGTCACGGTAATCCATCCGGTGCCCGGGCCCTTTTTTCTTACGCCCGATGTCTAACGCTGTTTTGGCATGCCGGAAACTGTCACTAAAGCCATCAAATCCTTCTGCATGATCACCGATGCCCCAGGACAAGACCACTTCAGGCAATAAATTTCCGAGCCGCCGTTCGATCAAATCCAGGAAGTTAATTTGGTTTTCCTGCCCGCTTTCAGGCGGCTTTTCCAAGAAGATGATTAAGTAACCGTCTGCATATCCGGTCATCACTGCGCGTTTCATGGCATGTGCCGCGTAATGGACTTCTTCTTCGAGATAAGCAACCATGCTTTTCGACCACTCGGTATATGAACTGGTTCCAGGTTTTTTACGGTCGAACAAGTGACGGAAATTCTCCGGGCTTCCGGCCAGGCTGATATAGGGAAGCTCCAGGTCATAGCCAAGCGCCCGCGCCCGAGATGCCGCCTGCTCTTTGCTCGCAAATTCCCCATTGGCAAGCTCTCTGACAAAATCCATACGCAACGCCGCTTTGGTTTCTTCGACTGCATTTTGCCTAGAGCGCCATAAGGAAATCGTCGTTGCGGCATGCTCGAGCACATGCACCGAAAAGACATCAAGCCGACCATCGGCAGTCTCCGGCAGTTCAACGAATAGATAGCCCTGGGCTTCCTCCGATACTTGCAACACCGGAACTTGGATAAGTTTTCGGCCGCCTAACTCACCACTGCTGAATTTCTGGATCATCGGATCGCGAGTCTCCTTTAGGGCTGTTTGATGAATCGGGAAAATTCCTTTGGCGACCTGTTGCTCCCATTGTTCCAGCTTGGCACGCGAAAAACCGGCTGCAGCTTGCACTGTCCCGTGGGCATCCGTGATGAGTAACGCACTGTCGAGCTCACGGCGAATATAGGCAGCGATTTTTTCCAATTCCGCATCTGCTAAGATCAGTTTCAACAAATCCTGCTGAACTTGCTCAGAGCGTTGCCGCTCTTGTCGATGCAGGTCGTTCAAATCAATCATCACTTCTTCAATAACCGTGGAAAAGCGCAGCTCCCATGGCAGTTCAACGAGCAGGAATTCATTTTCTTCCGCCAATTGCGCAATTTCTTTTGGAATCTCATAGACATGCCGTCCCATCGCAATCATCAATACAGCAGCACCTGAATCGATAATGTCCTGGACAAATCCCCGGAAAATCTCCAAATCATTATTGCATCCCATCGCAGTCGTCAATACCAGTTCATTACGGCGCACGAAGTTCTCTACCGGCATTTCCATGACAGATACCCAGTGTACAGGCTGCGCATTTGCTCGCTCTTTGGCGGTCCGGACGACTGCCCCCTCCAGCAATTCATAATCCAAAACATCTTGCACGGTCAATTGCATATAATCCCCTCCGCGCCTAGTTGGTTTCTGCCAGTATAGCAAAAACAAGCGCTTCAAAAAAGGTGATGTCAGAATACTCTAACTAATTAGCGAGTGAAAGGATTATTCCATTCCATTAATAAGGCGTAATCAAGTGATTCTTCATCAGCCAAATATCCAGGTATTATGCTAACAGGCATGCGGCCACAGCTCAGCAAGAAGCTGATGACCGGATCCCTTAGTTCGCCGGCTAGTACTTGGTCCACGTATTGTTCCGCTGTCAGCTGTTCTGCGTACCGGTGATACCCTGGCATGCGCCCGCCGCCAATGAGCCGCTCAATCCCGTCTGCAACAACGCGTTCGTACATCGCTTCCATCAATAGTTTACCTAATTTCAATTGGCGGAATTTTGGTTTGATGCCGATATCGACAACGTACAGCGATGTGCCGTGCGGATCATGTGTGTTGATGGATCCCGAACCCGTCAGTTGTTCCCACGTATGTGCCGGATGCTCGGGATCGATCGTTGTCAGCATCGCTGTCATGGATCCCGCAATCTCGCCACCGATTTCAACACAAATCGCACCCTCAGGGTAAAGTGTGATGTGACTTTGGAGTTGCTGCTCATTCCATAGTAGGTCCGGTGGAAACGGCGGTGGGAAACTTTCGCGCTGCACGTCGATTAAGCCTGGAAAATCTTTTTCCGTATAGGTCCGGATGGTTGCCATCACCGGGCGCCCATCTTTGAAGACGTATTGCTGTTTTTTGTACATTGCCATCCCACCTTTCTTTTTGTTTAGTTTACCCGAAGTTGCTGCGTCTTCCCACAATCCTGTGGGAGGCGGATCAATCGACAGTTTACATATTAAAAATCACCACAAAAGAAAAGCTTGCCGATTTGGCAAGCTTTTCTTCAATTTTTATTAAACTGGCGGCAATACTTGTGGTCCATTCACTGTCACGCCTCCACCAGCACTTTCTGTTTCTATAGCGAGTTGAGGCAACCCAGCTGACAACGTTAAGATTAGCGCTAATGCTGCGCCAACTAAAAGTTTTTTCTTTTCCATATTATTCACCGTCACTTTCCAGAATATGAGTTTGATAGTAATAAGCTTTCTGCCAATCTTGTTGGTCTTTGTAATGAGCCGCAAGTTCTTCAGAAAGATGTTTGGTGTCTTTTATATAACCATATTTTTTGAAAAATGGAAACATTTTATCTTCTTTATAGTTCAAAAGTTCTTGTTGGGAAAATTCTCGTTTCTCGTAGTAATCACTGTATAACTTAAAGTATTCTTCATCTTTCGGGGTCCCGGGCATACGCAATTGTTCAATTAGGTCAACTGTCTCTTCTTCACTTACGCCTTCAAGTTCCAGCAGGTTGACGATAACTGCTTTGTGTATATAGCTACCAGGTTGTAACACGTCTTTCAGCTCCGAAAACATCTCGAATGCTTGGCTGTCGTGCTTCTGGCTCTTCAGCAATTCTGCGTAATTGTAAAGTACTGATTGATATAATTCGGACTGATGGGTCAAATGAGCGTTGCGTTTTACCACTTCGTATAAGCTGGCGGCCTGAGTACTCAAATTGCGCCTAGTGTAGTTAATTGCGAGCAGCAGCTGCGCATGCAGAAGACGGATATAATTATGGTGCATCTCATAAGAACGGACTGCCCGCTCCGCAAAATATGCAGATAGCTCTAATCGATCATGAACTATTAAAATTCTCGCTTTTTGATAATAAAATTCTCCCTCCAGTTTTTGTGGAATGCTTTGCAGCCCTTGATCCAATCTGTGCATTAAATCCATTGCTTCTTTTTGCTTACCCAAAGTCGTGAAATAAAGCGCTTGGAAAAATCGGCTCATCCATAACTCTGGTGCTGTAAATGAAGCTTTCAACTTTTCAAGCAGTTTTTGCTGTGTGGATGCTTTGTCCATTTGCAAATCCAAGACATAATAGCGAAACTTATATAATTCGTATTGATTCACCAAATCCGTCGATTGCAGGTAATCATCTTCATCCAAAAGCTCTTTATAGATTTTATGTAAATTATCGAGATCGTAGTGAAGTGCACAATCAATAAATCGCCCCAATTGCTGTTCCAGCCGTTTCTGGTGCTCTAGTTCTTTCTTCAACTGCACGCCCATTTTTAACAGCAACGCTTCATAGGTTTCTTCGTGTGGTGTATACGTGTTGGATTCGATTTTGCTGAGATGCGAGACGGAACAGATGCCATCAGCGAGCTGTGACTGTGTAAGATTGTGTTTGTGGCGATAGTATTTAATCACAGAACCGATGTTCATAAACTCACCTTTCTTTGTCAGAATATATAAATATTAACACAAAAAAACAAGCCTGGCTGTAACAGCCGGGCTTGTTTTGGAACTCATGCTTATGGCAAGCGATAGAATCCGAATCCAGAAGCGGAATCGTCTCCAGATCCTGCATAATAACCGGATAGGATGTCGTTATTCGCTGCACGGTTTTGAAGATCGCTGCGGATTTGTGTATGCGTTGCAGTTGGGTTTGCTGCCCAAATCTTCGCTGCAAGTCCTGCTGCGTGAGGAGATGCCATCGATGTACCACTGATTGTCGCATAACCTCCATCGTACCAAGCTGAGTAAATGCTTGCGCCTGGCGCTGAAACTTCTACATCGTATTTGCCGATAGAATAGTCACCAGCGTATTGGCTATAACCGCGTGAGGAGAAATCCGCTACACGGTACGTGCCGTTTTGCTGTACGTTCTCAAGAGCTGCTACCGCTACGGCATTTTGCAAAGCACCTGGGAAGCCGATCGACCCTTGGTACGGGCCTTCGTTGCCTGCTGCTGCAATGACAAGAACACCTTTACCGTATGCGTAGTTGACCGCATTCGTGATCAAGCTACTTTCTGCTGAAGAGCCAAGAGACATGTTGATGACGGTTTTTTGCTTCAGTGATGAAGCCTGGTCCGCTACGTGACGGATAGCTGTTGCGATATCATCGGCAGACCCTGATCCATTGTCGCCTAGAACTTTATAAGCCCATAGATCAGCTTGCGGTGCTATACCATACAACCCGCCATTTCCGTTTGCAAGTGCCGATCCAGCTACGTGCGTTCCATGTCCTTGACGGTCTGTACAAGAACCATTGACGATGCTTGTTCCAATAGTAAAGTCTTTACATTGCTCGACATTCGCCGCAAGGTCTGCATGGCTTGTGTTGACGCCAGTGTCTAGTACAGCAATGTTGACGCCTGAACCACCCGTTGTCTTCGTAATGGAACTATTGTTATACATCGCTTTGATGCCCCATGGAGTCGACTGGGCTGCAGCCATTGCTTGATAGCGTGCCTGCGGTTCAAGTGTTGTCGTTTCTACTGTAAATTCCGGCACTTTTTCAATACTTATATTTTTATTTTTCTTCAATGCTTCATATTGTTTCTCAGTCATATCCGTCGTGAAGCCTTCGCTATCGAAATCCCACTGCACGCCGTATTGGTCTTTTGCCTTTTTCAAGTCACTTTTTCCTGGCATATCGACGAGCACACGGATCGTCTCGTTGGCGTTCGTTTTTTGTGCGTCTGGAGCTTCATTTGCTGAAACCCCCATTGCCGGTACGAGCATAGTCGCTGCCAACATAGCTGTGGTAATGAATTTTGCTGATTTTTTCATCTTTCGAATCCCCTTTTCCGAATAGATTTGCATGGCTCTTTGCAGCAAGCGGCGTCCCGCCTGTTTATCCTGCGGCTTGGCCATGCTTTAAATCTAGCAGACAATCAGCCGTTGCGTAATTGGGAAAATCCGTCTCTCAAAAAGCCGATATCTTCATAATGAACCTTTGTACCTGCAACGATATGCCTTGAAATGAGAAAATGAAAAAAGCCGCTCTAGGCGACTTTTACGTTAATAGGTATACCCTTGCTTCGTAGGGTTGCAATTTGCCGTCTATATGATGAACGTAATTCGACAACAGTAATTGGCCTTCTGCTGGACTCCACCACGAGCAGGTATCATTGTCGAGGTGCGAGATAATCAAATAACGTTCTTGCCCATATTCTCGCGTATAAGCATACACATACGGACATTCCAAAAAGGTCAAATGCGTGCTGCCGTAAATCAAGGCTTCATGCTGCGTTCTTAACTGCACCATCTTTTTGTAAAAAGACAGAACCGATTGCGGATCTCGCTGCTGCGCTGTTACGTTCAGCCAATTGAAATTCGGATTTAATGGAATCCACGGTTCGCCCCCTGTGAAACCAGCATTTGCACCAAAATTCCATTGCATTGGGGTCCTTGCATGGTCCCGGCTGATTTTCCTGAGGGTGTTCATCAAATCTCTGTGAGGCACCCCTTTTTGGCGATTGTAGCGATACATGTTTTTCGTCTCGATGTCCCGGTATAAATCGATGTCGTCAAATGGCGCATTGGTCATGCCGATTTCCTGCCCCTGGTAAATGAACGGCGTGCCTTGCATGAAGAAATACATGCAAGCGAGGGCCGTAGCGCTTTCTCGCCACAGCTCTCGGTCGTTGCCCCAAGTCGAAACGGTGCGCGGGCGGTCGTGATTTTCCAAATACAAAGCATTCCATGCAATGCCTTGCGTGCTGCGTTGCCAGCGGTCCAGCACAATTCTCAAATCATCGACATCGACGCCTCCCACGCTTTCTTCACTCCAGGCTTCCTCATGTGCTTCCAAATGGAAAATCATATTGAATTTCCCTTCTTCTTCACTGATCCACTCCCCGATTTCGTGCGCCCTGATACTATTGGCCTCGCCAACTGTCACCACATCATAGCGGCCAAACGTTTCGCGGCGCAACTCTTCTAACAGCTCCTGGATTCCTTGAACATTGGTCATCTTCTCCCAAGCTGGCACATAATTCAGTCCTTCTGGATTCGGCATGTCCGTAAAATCTTTTTTCAAGTGATTGATGGCGTCTACACGGAAACCGTCAATTCCCTTATCGAGCCACCAAAGAATCATGTCGTATATCGCACGGCGCAACTCTGCATTTTCCCAGTTCAAGTCGACTTGGCTTTTCGAGAACAAGTGAAAATAGTATTGGCTCGTTTTCGGGTCATACGTCCAGGCCGGCCCTCCGAATATGCTTTCCCAATTTGTCGGTTTGTCTCGCCAGATATACCAATCGCGTTTCGGATTGTCGCGTGATGACTTCGATTCAAGAAACCACGGATGCTGGTCGCTTGTATGATTCAAGACGAGATCCATCATAATCTTCATGCCACGGGAGTGAATATCTTCTAGCAAGCGGTCGAAATCTTCCATCGTCCCCATTTCATCCATGATTGCCTGGTAATCACTGACGTCATAACCATTATCAATATTCGGCGATTTGTAGACGGGGCATAACCAGATCATATCCACACCGAGTTCTTGCAGGTAATCGAGTTTGGCCCGGACGCCGTTCAAGTCACCGAACCCGTCGCCGTCCGTATCGAAAAAACTGCGCGGGTAAATCTGATACACAACTGATTCCTTCCACCATGTCTTTTTCAAGCTCATCCCCCTCTTCCTGCTGTTGTGAAATGGAAGCTCCCCTATCGCCAGGACAGCCGCCGTTTTTATTAATATACGCCTTTTTTCCTAAAACCCCTTTTTTCCATACTAAAAACCGCCCGCTAAGTGCGGACGGCTTCGGTTAATTATTTAAATAATACTGTTCCATGGCGTTGGCGGAGAAGCCTGCAACGTAATCACTGCCGCCATTGTCTTCAATGGATTCAATCATCATTGCCAAAATGAAGTCCTGCTGCTCTGCGTGATAGGAAACGAAAAATCCGTTTTCCTGCCCTTCTTCGCCGAGAGCGCCTTTCAATTCAGCGGTGCCGGTTTTGCCGGCGATCGGAACTGCGGCAATGTCCGCTGATTTGGCATAGCCGTCCGTGACGACATTGCGGAGATCTTCTTGAAGCACAGCCGCATTGCCTTCACTGATCAAGCCTTCTTTCCAAACCTGCCCCGCTTCTTCACTGGCATAAAGCGTCGGCTCATAGATCGTGCCGCCGTTCAAGAATGGTTCGTAGGCAGAAGCAAGATGCAGGATGTTGGCGAGCATCTCCCCTTGGCCAAAGGATGTATCGGCCAATTGCCCTTCAGACCCAAGAGTTCCGTCATTAGAAATCTGAGAACTTTCCAGCTCGATGGCAAATGGCAACTCCTCTCCGAAGCCGTACGAAGTCAAGCCGTCAATGAAGGTCTCAGTCCCCATCTCAAGTGCTTGTCTTGCGAAATAGATATTATCCGAGTAGACAAGCGCTTTGTTCAAATCGATCGGATTTGGCGCTTCTGGATGCAAGCGGGAGACACGGTACGAGCCCCATGAGCTGTCTTTTTGCCACGTCTGGCCATCAATTTCAAGCCCTTGCTGCGGATCAAGTGTTCCTGCCTCCATGCCAATCGCCGCTGTCACCGGCTTGATCGTCGACCCTGGCGCATAGCTTGCGGCAAAACGCGTGAACAATGGATTTAATGGGTCGTCTGATAGTTCGGCGTACCGTTCGCCGCTGATGCCGGCGATAAATTCATTCGGATCAAATCCTGGTGAGCTGATGAGTGCCAAGGTCTCGCCTGTTTCAGGTGACACTGCGGCCGCAGCACCTGGTTCTCCTTGCATCGAATCATAGGCAGCCGTCTGCAATTCAGCATCAATCGTCAGCTCTATATCTTCCCCAGCGGTTGGCTCCTGTTCAGCTAGGACGATATCTTCCGCTCCTTCTTCCTGCTTGTCGATCAGGATGCGCGCACCGCTCTCACCACGAAGCTGTTCTTCGAGGCGGCGTTCGAGCCCCTGGCGGCCGATCAGGTCCGTTGCCCCATAGCCTTGACCTTTCAATTCTTCCAATTGCTCCGCTGTAATCGAACCGATATAGCCGGTCAAATGGCCGAATGCTTCTCCGTACGGATATTCGCGCATCGCTGTTTCTTGATAAGTCGCAACATCACTCGCTTCGACATCAGCGATCAATTGTTCAGCCGATTTCGATGCTTTCGTCAGCGGCACGAATTGGTCCGGCTGCACCCAGCTTTGGTTCAAGCTTTCTTCAATCGACTCCACCGTCAGCCCAAGCAGTTCAGCGGCTTCCTCCAGGTCGCCGTCCCCCTCGAGACGCTCCGGCACCACGCCAAGATTATAGCCGGTGCCGTTGATCGCGAGGCCGCGCCCTTCGCGATCTAAAATTTCACCGCGTTCAGCGGCTTCTGTTTGCACGGCTACTTCATCGTCCGCTTCCAGGTCTTTAAAGATTAGCGACGGATCCCATTCGACAAACCAATTCTCCCCGTCTTCTTGCTCTTCGTAAATCAATGACACGGTCTGCTCGAATTCAACTGGGCCTGCTAGCGTTTCCATCTGCACAGCCAACGGAAATTCGGCCGGTTCTGCTTCGTCCCATTCCGCTTCTTCCTGAGCTGTGTAGCTAACTTCTAAGTTCTCAATGCCCAAGTCCTCAATTAATTGCTGTTGCCGCTCATCAAACGCTTCTGATGGAAAGGTTTCTTTTGAGCCTTCCGTTAAATAATCTTCATACATCGCTGCAAAATCCTGTTCGTTCCAATGGTCGACGTATTCATCCAAACGGTCTTGTGGCGTCGGCTGGGGTTGGCACGCTGACAGGATAAGTGCACTTGCCCCTGCTGCCATTGCTATGTATCGTTTCATCTTCCTGACCTCCTGTAACTTTCTAGCTCACGTTATGGGTTCGCGACTATTTTTTGCTTATTCAACAAAAAAATACTAATACTCTCCCCAAAACCAGCCATTTAGATTAGACTGGCATAAAATACAACCCAGGCTAATTGAAGTTTCTTTTTATTTTACCAATAAGTGGCACCGAAGCAAACCCGATTCCCTCGTTTTCGAAGCTTTGCAGTTTTTCTTTCTATATCTGCTATCATTTCCTTCACTATGGTAAAATCAGTAATTATAGAAGAGGAGGATGCTTATGATTAATTTAACATATTCTGAAGCCATCGAGTCCGCAGTGGATCTCAAAATGAAAACACGTTTGCAGCAAATCCAGGAGGATCTGTATGCGAAAAAAGGAGCCGGCTCTGATTTTCTCGGTTGGCTGGACTGGCCGTCTTCCTTGCCGGAAGATTTTCTGGTAAAAATCGAAGATACCGCTAAAGCCATCCGTGAAAAAGCGGACGTCATGGTTGTCATCGGTATCGGTGGTTCTTACCTGGGGGCAAAAGCTGTCCTTTCTGCGCTGTCACCTTATTTCCCGAAAGACGAACAATTGGAAGTCTTGTTTGCGGGACATCAAGTGAGCGGTGAATACTTAAAGCAATTGCTTGCCCATTTAGAGGGCAAAGAGGTCGTCGTCAATGTCATCTCGAAATCGGGCAAAACGACAGAACCAGCCATCGCGTTCCGTTTCCTGCGCGATTATATGGAACAGCGCTATGGCGACGGAGCCGCTGAACGCATTATCGTGACAACCGATGCAGAACAAGGAGCACTTCGTCAATTGGCCGAAACAAAAGGCTATGAACGCTTTATCGTGCCGAATGATGTCGGCGGACGCTATTCCGTCTTCACAGCAGTCGGGCTATTGCCGATTGCCGCTGCTGGCCATTCGATCCGTAAGCTTTTAGACGGCGCCAAAGAAGCGGAAACGCTTTACCGGGAGGCGGGCCCTGATAGCAACCCTGCAATGCAATACGCGGCGATCCGCCATCACCTGTATGTGCAAGGCTATACGACAGAAGTCAATGCCATTTTCGAACCGAAGCTGTCATTCGTCCAAGAATGGTGGAAGCAATTATTCGGCGAAAGCGAAGGGAAAGAAGGAAAAGGCATCTTCCCGGCATCTGTTGTCTTTACGACTGACTTGCACTCGCTCGGCCAGTTTATCCAGGACGGACAGCGCAATCTGTTCGAAACCTTCTTGCTCGTGAAAGAAGCACAGCAAGACTTGGAGATTTTCGAGACGCCTGAAGACGGCGACGAATTGAATTATATTGCTGGCTTGTCCTTGCAGGAATTCAACCATATCGCCCATAAAGGCACATCAAACGCCCATTTATCAGGCGGCGTGCCGCAAATGAGCTTAACGGTAGACCGCATCGACGAATCTGAGATCGGCCATTTGTTATACTTCTACATGTTGAGCTGCGCTTACAGTGCATATCTTTTGGGCATCAACCCATTCGACCAGCCAGGTGTTGAAGAATACAAGAACAATATCTTCAAACTGTTGAAAAAACCAGGTTTCTAAAAAAAACGCTTTTCCCGAACAGCCTATTGGCCAATCGGGAAAAGCGTTTTTCTATTACTGCAACATCAAGCGAGCTTGTACACTCTTGCTTCATACGGTTTTAGTTGATGGGCATCACGGTCTTGATAGTTCGCGAGCAGGAGTTCCGCGCCTTTCGGTTCCTGCCAAGCACACGCAGTGCTTCCCAGGTTTGAAAGGACAAGGACTTGTTCGTTTCCATGTGTGCGGGTATAAGCGTAAACGTCCTCACAGTCGGTTTCAGCCAAATCGTAGCTGCCATACACCAAGACCTCCATGTTCTTGCGCAAAGAAATCATCTGTTTATAAAACGAGAAAACGGAGCTTGGATCCTGTTGTTGGCTCTCGACATTCAGCCATTCGAAATTCGGGTTCATCTGCAGCCACGGCTTACCTGTTGTGAATCCGGCATTTTCCTCTGCGTTCCATTGCATCGGCGTGCGGGAATGGTCGCGGCTGGTCGATTTCAATAAAGTCATGATGGCATCGTGTTCCATGCCTTCCGCCAAATTATAGAAATACAAATTATGCGTATGGACATCGTCATAATGATGGATTTCCTCGAACGGCGCATTGGTCATGCCGATTTCCTGGCCTTGGTAAATGAACGGCGTCCCTTGCATGAAGAAATACATACAAGCGAGCGCTGTTGCACTTTCGCGCCAATACTCGCCGTCGTTGCCCCACGTAGAGACAACGCGCGGCTTGTCGTGGTTTTCGATAAACAACGCATTCCAGCCGACGCCATCGACTGCTTTTTGCCAGCGCGTCAAGACGGTTTTCAAGTCGTTGACGTTGATGCCTTGTTTGACATCGTTGTCCCAAAGCGTCAAATCTTCAAATTGGAAGACCATGTCGAATTTGCCTTCTTCTTCGCTAATCCATTCGTCAATATCTTCTGCATAGACACCGTTCGCTTCACCGACTGTCATAATGTCGTATTTTGCGAAGGTCTCATCGCGCAATTCCGCAAGCAGCGGCTGGATGCCATCGACATTCATCATTTTCTCCCATGCCGGCACCCACGGTTTGCCTTCTTCGATCGGCAAATCGCTGAAATCTTTCTTAATGTGGCTAATGGCGTCGACGCGGAATCCATCGATGCCTTTATCGAGCCACCAATTAACCATTTTGTAGAGCTCTTCACGTACTTCTTTGTTTTCCCAGTTCAAGTCCGGCTGTTTTTTCGAGAAGATGTGCAAATAATATTGCCCGGTCTTCTCATCCAATTCCCATGCAGGGCCGCCGAAAATACTTTCCCAATTGGTTGGGCGATCGCGCCAGATATACCAGTCGCGTTTTGGATTATCGAGCGATGAACGTGATTCCAAAAACCACGGATGCTCATCACTCGTATGATTGATGACAAGATCGATGATCAATTTCATCCCGCGTGCATGCACTTCCTCCAGCAAGCGATCGAAGTCTTCCATCGTTCCAAGTTCGTCCATGATCTCCTGATAATCGCTGATGTCATAACCATTATCGTCATTTGGTGATTTGTACATCGGGCAAATCCAGATGACATCGATGCCAAGTTCTTTTAAATAATCCAGTTTTTCCGTGACGCCATTGATATCTCCGATGCCGTCTCCATTCGAGTCGTTGAAGCTGCGCGGATAGACTTGGTACGCCACGGCCTCTTTCCACCATGTTTTCTTCATAATCGTGTCCTTTCAAAGACTTTGACAAGAAGCCCTTTCGATCAAAGTCGCTGGAACGACGATGTTCCGCGGGGCTGCATTGCCATCGTTTATTTTTTCCAGTACTAAATTCGCAGCTTCCAAACCAAGGTCAAAAATCGAAATATCCACCGTGCTGAGTGGCGGCTTTAAGTGGCTCGACAAGGTATGATTATTGAACCCAACAATCGATACATCTGCCGGTACAGCGATGTTCAAATCCTCCAAATAACTAATCACTTCATAGGCGACCAAATCGTCATGTGTGACGATAGCAGTCGGCGGCTTTTTCTGTTTCATCAGCTTGCAGATGGCTTGTTGTTCTTGGCCTTCCATCGCTTCTTGCGTGACCACATATTCCGGTGTGAACGGAATTTCGGCTTCAGCCAAGGCTTGCCGATAACCACACAAGCGGTCCGAAGACACGATGAAATCAGAAGCCCCCCCGACGAACGAAATATCCCGGTGGCCCAGTGATATCAAATGATCTACCACTTCCTTCGCAATGGCGACATTGTCATTATCTACATAAGAAATGGCATCCGGACGTGTATAAGGCCGTCCAACGACGGAAAACGGCACGCCATTCGCTAGTAGGTAGTCCAAGATTTTATCATCAATTTTAGAATACAGCAAGATAACGCCATCGACGCGCTTGCCTTGTGTCATCGCCACGACTTCTTCGTAGATTTCCTGTTCTGTCGCGCTGGTTGATAAATACAAACCGTACTGGCTCTGATGGGCACTGACCGAAATACCGCGCAAGACTTCCGGGAAAAATGGATTTTGAAAAGCGAGCGTTGTGGAATTCTCCATGACGACGCCAATCGCCTTGCTTTTTTGCGCCACCAAATTGCGTGCCTGGAAGTTTGGATAATAGCCGAGCTCGTCCATCGCCAGCCTTACTTTGCGTTTTGTTTTCGGAGTGATCTTCGGATGATCCGCAATAACCCGGGAAACCGTCGCCGGCGAAACTTCCGCTAGTTTCGCAACATCTTTAATTGTGATCGCCATAGCGTGTGCCCCCTTATTTTACAGCGCCGTCCGAAACACCTTTGATGATCGAGCGTTGTGCAAAGAAATAAAAAACAATAACTGGAATGATGGCAAGCGTCAGGCCGGCCAGCGCCAAATGCCATTGCTTCGTGTATTCGCCGAAGAAAAAGAACATTTTCAACGGAATTGTTTCGCTGCCCGTCGTATTGATAACTAGCGATGGCAACAGGTAATCATTCCAAATCCAGATGATATTGAGTATCGCGACCGTGACCGTGATCGGCTTGAGAACCGGGAAAATGATATGCCAAAACACTTGCCAACGGTTCGCCCCGTCTATTTTTGCCGCCTCATCGAGCGACTTTGGAACATTGTTTAAAGCCCCATGATACAGGAAAATCGACAAGCTCGCACCAAAGCCAATGTACATGAAAATGAGCCCGCCACGGTTCAGCATGTCGAATTGGCCGAACACCGTGACAAGTGGAATCATGACCGATTGAAACGGGATGAGCATTGCTGAGACGAACAGGAAGAACAAGAAAGTGGACATCTTGCTTTTGGCCCGTGATAACGCGTAAGCAGCCATCGCCGAGAACAAGACGATCAACACGACACTAATGACGGTGATCAATAAAGAATTGAACAAAGTTCTAAGAAAATCGAGCTCCTGGAAGGCCGTGATGTAATTATCGAAACTCCAAGCTTCTGGAGGGCTCGTCGTATCGAGAAAGATTTCTTTTTTCGATTTAAAGGAATTGACGAACATTAAGTAAAACGGCAATAACCAAAGGATCGCCAGCAAAATGCCAAGCACTTCGACTTTTATATTCCAGCGGTTGCGCATTACATTTCGACCTCCCGGCGTTTATTGATATACACTTGAACAAGTGCGATGACCGCAACGATCAAGAAGAAAATGATCGCTTTTGCCTGCGCATAGGCGAAGGCATTTTGCACGAACGCAGTCTTGAAAATTTCCATTGCGACCATTTCCGTCGAGTTGTATGGCCCACCTGCTGTCAGTGACAAGTTCTGGTCGTATAGTTTAAAAGTATTCGACAAGGTCAGGAACATGCTGACGGTAAAAGCCGGTGCGACGAGTGGGAAGATGATGTAGCGGAAGCGCTGGATCGTCGAGGCGCCGTCAATTTCCGCCGCTTCGATCAATTCATTCGGCAAGCCTTCCAAATAAGCAATGTAGATAACCATAATGTATCCGGCCATTTGCCAGCTCATCAAAATGACCAAGCCCCAAAACCCGGTTTCCGTCGTTGACAGCCACGCCTGCAAGCTTTCCATGCCGACTGCTTCGCCGACGCTCGCAAACACTTTTAGGAAAATGAACTGCCAGATAAAACCGAGGATCAAGCCGCCGATCAAGTTCGGCATGAAGAACGTCGTCCGCAGCAAACTGCTGGTCTTGATCTTGGACGTGACGATCAACGCGAGCGACAGCCCGATGAAGTTGATCAAAATCACGGAGACGACCGAAAATTTCGTCGTGAACCAAAGCGAATCAAGGAAACGCTCATCTGTAAACAAGTTTATGTAGTTCTGAAATCCGACAAATTCGCCGGTTTGAATGCCATTCCATGCCGTGAATGAATAGAAAAGCCCAAGCACCATGGGCACCACTACGACCAAGCCAAGTGCCAACAGCACCGGCGCTAAAAACAACCAATAGGAAAGATCCCGTGTACGCATATTTTCGCCTCTCTTTCTATTTTAGCCTTGAAACAAAACAAAGCAGCACATTGGCTGCTCTGGTTTGATAGACAAGTTACTCGCCGCGGTCTGCTTCCCATGCGGCTTTTGCTGAATCGACCACTTCGTCCCAGCTCGCTTCATCGCTCAAGTATTTCTGGATGTTGGCACCCAGTTCATCTTGGCCCCATCCAGTCGGATAGCCCATGAAGACCCAACCGATTGTGTCGCCTGCTTCTGAAGCATCGTAAATTGTTTTGGACATCGGATCGGTAATTTTAGATGTGTCATATCCTTCGTATGCAGGAATGAATTTGAAATCTTCCAAAACGGCTGTTTTCCCAGCATCGGAAGTATAGAGCCAATCAAGGAAATCTTTTGATGCTGTCACCACTTCTTCATCTTGGTTCGAGTTGACGCCCCAATACATCGGTACGCCGACTGGCAATCCGCTTTCTTCCAAACCTTCTACTGGAATCGGCATCATGCCAACGCCGGAGTCTGCCAATTCCTGATCGATGCCGGCAATCGAGCCATAAGCCCAGTTTCCTTGCTGGATGATCGCCACGCGCTCAAGTGAGAACAACTCTTCCACTTGTTGTGAATAGTCGAGGCTGACTGTTGGCTGTTTGGAATACTCATTTTGCAGATCAAGGATTTTCTTGAACCCTTCGCCATATTCAAAATCGATTGCTTCCGCATCATAAGCCGTCAATACATTGCTATCAAATTCAGGCGCAATGAAGGTGTTTGACAAGTGAAGCCCTGTGACCCACGTTTCTTTACCTGGCAATGCGAAGACCGATTCAAGCCCGAGTTCGTCTTTTTTCGAATCGAGCGTTTTCACCGCTTCTTCTAAACTTGCGTAATCTGTGATGGAAGCGGCATCGATTCCCGCTTCCTCGAACAGGCGGGTGTTATAGATGAATCCGTAGCCCTCCTGGTTATATGGCAATCCGAGCACTTCCGACTCAACTGTTACCCCATCAAGCGTTCCTTCGAGAGCTGCATCTGCTGCTCCTGTATCAGACAGGTCTGTCAAATTGTCTTTCCAATCTGCTACATCTTGAGGACCGCCAATGTTGAAGATGGCTGGTTCATTGCCTGAAGCAAAACGGGAACGAAGCGCAGCGCCGTAATCTTCGCCGCCGCCGACTGTCGTGATCTCGATATTAACATCAGGATTTTCTTCCTCGTATTGAGCGACGACATCTTCGAACTGATCTTTAAACTCCACTTTAAATTGGAAGATATCGACTGTTACTTGCTCACCGCCGCCTTCTGCCGTTGATCCGTCATCCCCTGAACTACACGCTGCAAGTGCCCCCGCTGACAATAAAACAGATGCCATTAACCCTTTGCTGAACTTTAAATCCTTCACTTGAACTCCCCCTTTGAGTTGTTGTGCAAACGATTGCACAATATAGCGAAAAAAATTGGAAACTCTTTCGGTAAGCGTTTCCAATAATTAATTAAATACAGATTATCACAATGAAAACGTTTGCACAATCTATTTTTTAAATTTTTCAATTGTTTTTTCAAAAAATATTTATCAGTACGTGAGGGTTCGATCTATTGCCCCTGCTAAGCTGTGAGACTTAAAGACAGCGGACAGGGCAGCATAGACTGTTCAAGATATTTATCGATCCAGCACGAGCAGCGCTGCCCCGAGCATGCCAGCGTCGTTCTCGAATCGCGCTATTTCGACAGGCAGCGGATTTAGCAGCATGGTTGCCAAACGACTGTTCAACGCATCGATCCAAGCTGAGGCTGATTCCGATACCCCTCCGCCAATGATGAGCATATCCATATCGAATATAGCCTGTAAGCTACTGATATAAATAGCCAAGTCTTCGGTAAATTCGGCGACCAGCTTTTGTGCTTGGGAATCGCTTCTTGCCATTTCAAACAATTCGGGCGGCGTGACTGACAATCCCGCTTCCCGAATGCGTCGCACCAGTGCGGTGCCAGATAGATACTGCTCCGCACAGCCAAGGCGACCGCAAGCGCAGCGTGAGCCGTTCGGATATAAAGTCATATGCCCCAGTTCTGCAGCCCCGCCATGCGTCCCACCGCTCAACAGTTTGCCGTCCCAAATGATACCGCCCCCGAGCCCCGTGCCGAGCGTGATACAGACAACACGCCCCAATCCCCGTGCAGCACCGAATTTCGCTTCAGCAAGCGCCGCGCAATTGGCATCGTTCTCTACTTCTACGGGCCGTCCAGTTGCTTTTTCCAAGGGCGATTTGACTTCTGTCCCTGTCCAGCCAGGCAGCATATCGCCCGCGAATACAATACTTCCTGCTTTCGGATCGACAAACCCGTGCGTGCCGATGCCAATTGCAGACACAGTGGGATGTTCTTCTAAAAACTGCAAGACTTGGCGCTCTAAATATGGATACAACGGAAACTGCGTTTTCACTTGACGCTCTGCGAGTATCCGCCCTTCTGCATCAATGACCCCCATGCGGATTTTCGTTCCGCCGATATCTACCCCGATGACGTTATTCATTTTCTCCATCCTTCCTTCCGTTCATTCTTTTACTTTCCTGTCCTTATCATAAAAGCATAGTGCTTCATACGGTCTAAGCTCTATCGGTTCCTGCAGTGCTGAATCCGGATAATTGCCAATCAACAGACGGCCCTTAGGCAAGGGCAATTCACGCGACGTTTCGGAGAAGTTGCAGTACACCGTCAATTGCTCATCTGCCGTTTTCCGTGTATAAGCAAAAATTTCTTCATCATCCCGATGCAATAAATTGAACTCGCCTTCTGCAATCACGTCCAAATCTTTGCGAAGCGCGATCAATTTCCGGTAATAGTTGAAAACTGAATCTTCTTCCTCGCGATCGGCAGCATTGATGTCCGGATAATTCGGGTTAACGGAAATCCACGGCTCGCCTTTTGTGAACCCGGCATTTTCAGAAGCATCCCATTGCATCGGCGTTCTCGCATTATCTCGGCCTTTTGCGTGAATCGATTCCAGCAGCTCTTCATGTGGAATACCTTGAGCCCGCTTTTCCTGATACATATTCAGAGTTTCGATGTCCCGGTACTCGTCAATAGCTGAAAACGCCACATTGGTCATGCCAAGTTCTTCCCCTTGATAAATATACGGCGTCCCTTGCAGGAAATGAAGACAAGTGGCGAGCATTTTCGCCGACTCTTTTCTGTATGGCCCATCGTTTCCAAAGCGCGAGACGATGCGCGGCTGATCGTGATTGTTCCAATACAAGCTATTCCAGCCTTTTCCGAAAAGCTCCACTTGCCATTTCTCCAGGTTTTCCTTTAAATCCGGCAAATGAAGCGGCTGAAGCTCCCATTTGCCGCTCGGTCCCTCATCTAAGTTCATATGCTCAAAGGTGAAAATCATATTGAGCTCCTTGCGCCCGGGACCTGTGTACAATTTCGCGTCTTCTGTCGTCGCGCCTGGCATTTCCCCGACAGTGACGATATCGTAATCAGCGAGCGCTTTTGTGTTCATCTCCTGCAAAAATTCGTGGACGCGAGGCCCATTGAAAAAATGTGGCGTGCCATCGCCTTCGATGCCGTCCGGGAAATCCTGGTCTTTGGAAATCATATTGATGACGTCCATGCGGAAGCCATCGACCCCTTTATCCAGCCACCAGCGCATCATTTGATATACTTCATCCCGCAGTTCTTCATTTTCCCAGTTTAAGTCTGGTTGCTTTTTGGAAAACAAATGCAAATAATATTGCTGTCTCGCTTCGTCAAATTGCCAAGTAGAACCGCTGAAAAACGAACGCCAATTGTTCGGCTCGTTTTTCCATATGTAGTAATCAGGTCGTTCTGTAAACCATACGTGTTCGTCGGAAGTGTGATTGACAACTAAATCCATGACCAGCCGCATTCCGCGCGCGTGAATGCCTTGGAGCATTTGGTCAAAATCGTCCATCGTTCCAAACTCACTCATAATTTTTTGGTAATCGCGGATATCATAGCCATTGTCATCATTCGGCGAATCATAGACAGGCGATAGCCACAATACGTCAACGCCAAGTTCCGCCAAATAATCCAGTTTGCTGATGATGCCTTGGATATCCCCAATTCCATCACCGTCTGAATCCATGAAACTTCTCGGGTAAATCTGATACACTGTTGATTTTTTCCACCATTCCGTCATTTCTTCGCCCACTTCCCTGAAGATGTATTCATTTCTTATCATCATACGGAAAATTGAAAAAGAAACACAGCTCTTTTTAAGTAAACCTTTTATGAAAATAAGTTGACTTAAAACAAACCAGTCTCTATACTCAGTTTTAGTACATAGTAAGTGGAGGGTTTTTCATGACAACTTCAGTAACCAGATCCAGCAATCATTCACGCACTTTAACGCTTGTCCACGTCTCCATGTTTGCCGCATTGATGGCGATCGGGGCGAATATTTCCTCATTCCTGATCGTCGGCGGCGTGCCGATCACCTTGCAGACTTTCTTCGCGATACTCGCCGGCATCCTGCTCGGCAAACGTCTTGGCGCTGCTTCAATGATCGTCTATGCCGCAATCGGTCTTGCCGGCGTACCGGTTTTCGCTAAGTTTTCAGGCGGCATGGATACCTTGATCTCGCCGACATTCGGCTTTATCCTATCCTATATCTTCACCGCTTTTGCAGCCGGCTGGATTGCTGAAAAAATACCTTCCAAAAAAGGATTCATTTTAGCAGCCCTTGCAGCCACTGCGATTAATTATGTGTTTGGCACCAACTGGATGTATGCCGCTTATAAATTATGGTTTGCCGCACCAGAAGGCTTTTCTTACGGCATGGCTTGGGCCTGGATGGCAGTGCCTCTTCCAAAAGACGTGCTGCTCGCTGTCTTTGCCGGTTTGTTCGGTTTCCGAATGCAGCCAATCATCAAAAAATACTTACCTTAAGCGAATAAGCCATTGGCCGGAACTCCGGCCAATGGCTTATTTTTGTACACTCGATTCATCCACGCGCAGCTTGTAATTCTGTTCGATGATGCGCACCAAGCCGGTGAGGCTCTCGTTGACTGGCGTTGCGATTCCATGCTTTTTCCCTAAGGTGACAATGCCACCATTGATGACTTCGATCTCGGTCTGGCGTTTTTTTAACACGTCCATGAGCATCGATGATTTATTGGCGCCAATGTCCTGATGTCCCATCCTCAAGCATTCTTCCGTGACTGCTTGCGCGTCCGCCTCGACCCCTTCCGCCTGGGCAACAAGCACCGCTTCTTCTATCACAGCACGTAATAGGCTTTCTCCTTCTGGTGTATTGAGGATGTCTCCGTTTTTCAGGCGCGTCAAAGCAGTAACGGAATTGAACGCAGCATTGACGAATAATTTGTTCCAAATAACCGCCTTAACATTTGGCGAGACGGCTGTTTCCAAGCCTGCCTCGCTGAGTTTTCCAGCAAAATGGTCGAGCGTCTTGCTATCAGCACTAGCTTCGACATCGCCAAGATAATTCTTGCCCCATCCCCTATGCAAAATCGTGCCGTCATGTTCAACGCTTGCGCCGTGGCCGAGTGTGCCCGACACTACCGTGTTTTCCGGGAACAATTGCTGGATGGTTTCAGCATTGCCGATGCCGTTTTGCATCGTGACGATCAGCGTTTCTTTAGCCAGCTTGCCGCGTAATTTTCCGAGCACCGATTCATTGGCCTGCGCTTTCAACAAGACAAGCAAAACGTCCACTTGCTCGCCAGCTTGTAATTCCTGGACGATTTCCAGCTCGATATGTGTCGTCGAATTATCTTTTTCGACGATGCGCAAGCCTTGCTGATGGATCGCTTCCACGTGGCTATTCATGCGGTTGTATAAGCGTACCTCTTCACCGATTGCTTTTAGTTTACCTCCCACAAGACACGCCATCGCCCCTGCCCCAGCAATTAAAATCTTCATCCTATTCCTCCTTTGGAATCCACTGCTTTCTCATTTCACTATACCAAAAAGGCCTCCTGATATGCAGGAAGCCTTTTCAGGTTGTCGAGAAACTTAGGTAATCCGTATTTTCCGAAGCTTATCGCACGACTTCGTGGGCTCGCGCCCAAGCCTCCTCAGTCGCTTTGCGCCTTGCGGGGTCTCGGTCAGTCGAGCGAACGCTTCTCCAAATACCTAGAGAGGTCATTGACAGTTAAAAATAGCAAAACACGCTCTTTTCCATAGTTGAGAGCGAACCATAGACTTCTTCAACACTAAGAAAAGGCCTCCTGATATGCAGGAGGCCTTTTTTTAGTTTGTTGCTTTCTTGTTGCGGTTAGCTTTGTCGTTTTTACCAATCTTGCGGATATCCGACAAGATCAACGCACCGATCAATAGCAAACCAAGATAGCCGACTGCCGGGTACAAGTAATTGACCAAGGACGTAAAGCCGACGAAACTTAGTGCAAAAGCGACCAATCCGGCAATAATGACGAAAATCCGGAATTTCTTTGTGCCAATTTCTGCAAAACGTGCTGAGAATGACAACAACATGCTGACAGCAGTATTGTAAATCATGGCAAAAATGACGACCGCCATGATGATACCGAGGATTGGCGAGATGTCATCCCCGATAGCAAGCATCGGCAAATCCGCTCCCCCGACAACATCCACTTTCGCGAATATCGCTACATAGCTAAGCAGGATCAAAAAGCCGAAGCCTAGCCCACCGATTAATCCGCCGCGCGCTGCCACTTTCTCATCTTTTTCAGCGCCGCCCATAACGAGCGACATAGAAGCCCCGAGCGCAATGGCGAGTGATACATAATTGACTGCTGATAATAGCCAGTTCGGTGTCGCGGACAGCTGCTCCTTAGCCACTGGATCGAGTGCGCTAAAGCTGCTGTCCATCGTAACTACGCTGTAGATAGCGATGCCCACTACCATCAAAATCAAAAATGGTGTGATGCTGGAAATGACGGCAATGACTTTCTTGACGTTCATCATGATGGTGACAATCACTAAAATAATCATAATGCTGCGTCCGAATGCCGGTGCCAAATCGAATTGTTGTGAAAATATTGACCCAGCCCCAGCAATCATTACGACTAAAACACCAAATAAGGTCAAAATCAAAGTATAATCGATGACTTTCCCAAGCCATTTCCCGCTTATGCGATAGACAACATCTTCATGCGAAGTCGTTTGCATACGGCTTCCGAGACGTGTCAAAATCATTCCGATGTAACCGAATAACGCAGTAGCGACCAAAACGCCAGCGATACCCCAATAACCAAAACTGGTAAAATATTGCAAAATCTCTTGACCTGAGGCGAAGCCAGCGCCGACAACAATGCCGATAAAGGCGCTGGCTATCTTCAAGCTTTTTCTCATAAAACCCTCTCCTTATTCTGGATGATAGTTGAACTGGATGTTCATCAAAATGATTTTTATGTAGATAATTTTTCATACCCTTCATCTAGAGCGGGCAAACAATCCTTGCTTTTCGATTGTTTTTCGCTTATTCTTCCTTATTAGTAACGCAAGCTGAAAGGCGGGAAAACCAGTGGATTTGGCGGATTTTGAGCAAGCGATTGAAAACTTTATCGGGCAGGCAGGGCTTTGGGCTCCGCTGCTATTCATATTGCTGCATTTGATCCGTCCGCTGCTATTTTTGCCGGTCATTGCCGTATGCATTGCCGGCGGATTTCTTTTCGGCTTTTTCCAAGGAGCTTTGCTGTCTTTCATTGGATTAACGCTGATGAGCTTTGTCTCCTATGTGCTGATCAATAAATTTCCGCGTTTTCGCGCTAAACTCGCCGCCTTGAAAGACAAATTATTTCCTGACCGCAATCTGACGGTTTCCCAAGTGATGATTTTGCGTGTCATGCCCTTTGTTCATTTTCATCTATTGTCTTTTTATTTGATGGAAATGACTAATACGCGTCGGGAATACATGTATTACTCTGCGCTCGGCTTGATTGCGCCAGCCCTCTTGTATACAGCATTTGGCAGGGCCATTTCGCAGTTTCCATGGTATACGACAGTGAGCATGTTCCTGCTGCTCGCTGCGGTTTTCAGTTTTATCGACAAATGGCAAAGCCGTAAGCATAAAGTAGACAAACTCTGACAAGCGCAGACGGGATGCCGTTTGCGCTTGCGTCATTGAGGTATAGTAACAGTAGATTGAGATGAGAGGAAGAAAACAATGCCTATATTCACCAAGAACAACATCAGTTTATATTACGAAGATATCGGGAGCGGGCAGCCGCTTCTCTTGTTTCACGGTTTGACTAGCAGCTCTGCCATGTTCTACCGCGAAATGAATTTTTTCCGCAACAAGCACCGCATCATTGCGTTGGATTCCAGAGGCCATGGTCATTCGGCAAAACTTAGCGACTATACACTCGACGACCATATCGAAGACGCTGTTGCCTTATTGGATCACCTCCAGCTCGAATCAGTTGATGTTCTCGGTGTATCCATGGGAAGTTATATTGCCCAAGGGCTAGCCGCAAGACGACCTGAACGCGTACGCAAATTATTATTAGTTGCCACTAAGTCCTTCGGCGAAAAATCTTCCATGGCCGAATTATTCGAGCGCCACCCAGAAGAATTTGATGGCTTGTCCATCCATGACAAATTGGAAAAAGCACAAACTTATATGTACCATCGTTTGACGGCTGTCCAGAAATGGCAGGCAAAGACCGCTGAAAACAGCCCTCAATTGAGCTTAGAGCAACAAGGCATCGCGTCTAATGCCCTAGAGCGTTTTGATTTGCGCCCAGAACTTCCAGCAATCTCAGCAGAAACCTTGGTTATCAGCGGACGCTACGACGAGTTGAACCCGCCTGAGAAAGGACATGAGACCGCTAAGCTCATCCAGCATGCAAGTTTTATGGAGTTCAAGCGTTCCGGCCATGCCCCGAACGTGGAACAGCCGCGGCTATTTCTCGGCATCGCCGAAAACTTTCTCGACGATTGAGTTACTGTTAATGAATGCTATAACCATAAAAAAGCACGGCGCAAAAATGCGCCGTGCTTTTATTGTGCTGTATAGCCGCCGTCCAGGACCACTGCCTGGCCGGTGATGCCGCGCGCTTTATCGCTCGCGAGAAACATCGTGTAATCGGAAATTTCCTGCACCGACAACAAGCGTTTTTGCGGAACCAATGGATAAATGACTTCTTCTAGAACTTTTTCCAGCGACACATTGCGCGTCTTCGCCAAATCGCCCAGTTGATTGCGCACAAGCGGTGTGTCAACGTATCCAGGGCACATCGCATTGACCGTGATGCCATGTTCTGCGCCTTCTAAAGCCGCAACTTTCGTCAAACCGATGACGCCATGCTTGGCGCTGTTATACGCTGCTTTCCCGGCAAACCCGACCAGTCCGTTGATTGAAGCCATATTAATGATACGCCCAAAACCTTGTTGTTTCATGATCGGGAAGGCATGCTTGGTAGCGATAAACGGCGCGACCAGCATAATTTTGACCAGCAATTCGTATTTCTCGGTCGGAAATTCTTCAATCGGCGAGACGTGCTGCATCCCCGCATTATTGATCAAGATGTCCAAAGAACCGAACGTTTCCACTGTTTGATCGATGGCTGCTTTAATTTCATCTTCACTGGTGACATCGCATTTGATGCCGATACATTCAAAACCTTGCCCCTTCAACTCGTCTGCAGCTTGTTTCACTGCGTCTTCATTGATATCGGTCAACACGATTTTGGCGCCTTCTTCAGCGAAGTCCTTGCTAATTTCATAACCGATGCCACTTGCGGCACCAGTGATCAATACCACTTTACCCTCTACCATAATAGAATCCCTCCGAATGAAAGATTAAATACCCAATCCTAGGCTGAACAAGATAATCGCAATTGTTAAGCCAATCAGCGGCACGATGACGGTTACAGCGCCCATCGCCCCGTAAGCTGCCTTGTGGGTCTCGCCGCAAATCCCTTGAATTGTCGTCACGACATAACCATTATGCGGCAATGAATCAAGCGCGCCGGAAGAAATCGCGATGGTCCGGTGAAGCGCTTCTGTGTTCACACCCATATCGATGTAATGAGGCGCAATGAGCGGAAGTGCAATGACTTGTCCACCAGAAGCAGATCCCGTTAGTCCTGCGATGACACTGACAGCTACTGCGCCGCCGATCAGCGGGCTTCCCGGAATACTCGTCATGGCATCGACTGCCACTTGAAATGCTGGCACGGCTTTTGCCACGCCGCCGAATCCGACGACCGCTGCAGTGTTGCCGATGGCGATCAATGCGCCAATCGTTCCATCAGTTAATGCTTTGCCAAGATTCGTGAAATATTTCATGTTCAATAGATAAGTCGTAAGAACACCGCCAAGTAAGGCCAAAATCAAGGCAGAAGTACCTAGCGAATCATGGAAAATGAATGATACCGCTAGCACCACAAGCAAGGGAATCAAACCCGTCACAGGATGTGGCAATGCACGATCGGCCATTTGCGGATCGGATTCACGCGCTTCGAAACGCTCGCCTTTTTTCACCGCTTTATTGATCATGCGTTTCAGCCACCAGTAGCCGAAGAATGCCATGAAGATGGCGACAATGATGCTGACTTCCCAGCCGGCATACGGGCTAGTGTTCAAATAGTCAATCGGGATCCAGTTTTGGATCTCTGGCGACCCTGCAGAAGTCATCGTGAATGTGACAGACCCAAGTGCCAAAGCGGCCGGGATGAAGCGGCGTGGCAAATCGGCTTGTTTGAATAAGCTGAGCGCCATCGGATAAACCGAAAATGCAACGACGAACAAGCTCACGCCGCCATATGTAAGAACCGCACAAGCAATAACAATCGCGAGGACTGCTTTTGACAACCCGAACTTGCCGACTAGCCATTTAGAGACGCTATCTGCTGCCCCTGTATCTTCCATAACTTTACCGAAAATGGCTCCGAGTAAGAACATCGGGAACCACGACGTGATGAATCCGGAGAAACCACCCATATAATTTGAGAGTAAATTGACTTCCCCTTCTTCCACTAATTGCGGAAATAGCGGCAAGCCGCTGAGTACCGCGACAAACAATGCCGACAATGGTCCGGCAATTAACAAGTTGACACCTCTCATCGTCAACACAATCAGGAGAATAAGTCCTCCGATCATTCCAATCATACTTAACATGATAAATCCCCCTTAAAATACATTTCGTTTTTTCGAACATTTTGAAAACGCTTTCTTTTGTTCGAATAGACGATGGATAAATTGTCTAAATATTTAGTCCTGAAACCTTTAATCACTATACAACGGGGAGCAGGATAGGTAAAATGAATAATTATAATAGCTTTCATAGATATTAGTTATAGATAAGGAGTTCTCATATGGACATACGCCAGCTAAGTTATTTTATCGAAGTCGCCAAGCACCAAAGCTTTACCAAAGCAGCTCATTCTCTTCATGTAACACAGCCAACACTCAGCAAAATGGTCAAAAATTTGGAACAAGAAATGGATGTATCGCTATTTGACCGCTCTTCACGCAAAGTGCGGTTGACCGATGCCGGAGAAGTAGTTTTCGTCCAAGCGCAAAAAATCGTCAACAGTCTCGATGATTTGTCCTCTTCGCTTTATGACATCATGAACTTGAACAAAGGCAAAATCACCATTGGCTTGCCCCCTGTCATCAGCACCTTGTTTTTCCCAACTATCATTGCCGAGTTCCAATCCTGCTATCCCGATGTAACCGTCATTCTCGTAGAAGACGGCGCCAAGAAAGTGGAAGAAAAAGTGGCCGATGGTGAAGTGGACCTCGGGTTTGTTATGTTGCCAGTCGATGCCGAACGCTTTGACATCATTCCTTTTGTTTCCCAAGAAATCAAGCTGCTCGTTCACGAAGACCATCCGCTTGCTGATCGGGAAACGCGTGATTTAATCGATTTTAAAGACGATCCATTTCTCCTGCTCAGCAAGGAATTTACACTCAATGGACGGACCGTCGAATTTTGCCGCGGGGAAGGATTCGAACCAAAAGTTGCCTATGAAAGCTCTCAATGGGACTTTATTGTCGGCATGGTGGAAAAAAACCTAGGAGTCACTTTGATGCCAAAATTGATTTGCGACCGTGTCCAGCACGGGCCGTTCAAGACCATTTCCCTCACCCAGACCTTCCCATGGCGGCTTGGCATCATCATGGCCAAAAACCGCTATGTGCCCTACGTTTCCCGCGAGTTCATCACACTCGTCAACCAGCTCCCAAAAGTTTAAGTCACTCAAAAAAGAAGCCGCCTGAAAAGGCAGCTTCTTTTTGATTTCACTTATTTTCGGTCGACGAGTGTTTGGATCATGCTTTTCAGTTCGCTGACTTCTTTTCTCAAACCTTCAATTTCCGATGTGTCCTCTTTGATGCCTTCAAGTTCGGCTGTCTCCTTATCAATTTCATCCGAAATCTTTTGGGCATTGTTGACGATTTCCCCGACGATCAAGTTGATCATCAGGAACGTCGAGACGATGATAAAGGAAATGAAATACAGCCAGGACCACGGTTCTGCCGCAAAGACCGGACGGAAAATCCCACTAGCCCAAGACTCCAAAGTGAAAATCTGGAATAAGGAAATGAGCGACAGCCCGAGGTCACCGAAATACTCTGGTTCGATGTCTGCATAAAAGAATGTCCCAATCACGGCATAGACATAAAAAATGATCGACATCAATAAAATGACACTCGTAATTGTCGGTATTGCCATAAACAAAGCGGTCACGACACGGCGCAGCGAAGGAATCGTCGACACGGTCCGCAACACGCGCAGCACACGGAAAATCCGCAATACGCTGATAAACGAGGAGTTGTACAGGATCAGGCTTCCAACCACAATGAGGAAATCGAAATTGTTCCAGGCATTGCCAAAGAATTTTGTCCGGTACACAAATAATTTGGCGAGTATTTCCAAGGTGAAAAAAGCCAGGATGATGATGTCCAGCACCAATAGCCAGGAACCGTAATTGTCCGCAATAGCAGGATAAGTCTCCAAGCCGACCAGCAACGCATTGATTAAGATTAAAATAGTAATAAACGTATTGAACCGCGCACTTTCCACGATTCGCTTCAATGACTCTTTCATAGGGCGATAGACGACTCCTTATAACATCTGATGTAACCGGCGCACATTGCGCCAAACAGTTCCGCCCAATTATATCATGTGCGTATCCGGAAGTGACGATTCAATCCCGCCGCCTAATAAGGTTTGTTGCCAAAATGTGACGCCCACATTCGCCAAAGTCCCCAGACGATAGCTAAAATAAAGACATAAAAAAAACGCCTCCAAGGAGACGTTTTTTCTATTCTTCCGATAGCGAAGCATAAACGATCAAGCGTTCTTCTCGTGTCCCCCGGTCATAATCATAAGTTCCAGAACACGTGATTAATACCAGTTCCGGAGATGAATGATAACCGAAGAGCGAATCGACATCTGCCAAATCGAGTGGCACCGATTCCATTTTATGGACCTTAAAGCGCAGCTCGCGCTCTTCACCGGAAACGACAATTTCATCTCCCGGCTCAAGCTCCGTCAAGTCCCAAAAGACAGCCGGGCCATCCAAATCATCAACATGACCTGCAATGACGGCTCGCCCTCTTTGGCCAGGACGATAGCCAGGCGAGAACCAGCTCAGTTCATCGCCATTATCCGGCACTGCCATTTCCCCCGTATCCGTTACGCCGAGATGCGTGACATCGGCTTCCAATCCAATAGATGGAATCGCCAAAGTTTCGGGTGAGATGCCTGGCTGATTCAGTTCATTGATTGGATTGGCCGTTTGCTTTGACGGCGCTTCAGGTTGCTTGATCTCTTTGACTTTCTCTTGAGCTATCGTTTGCTCGGTCCAAGCTGGCTCTGCTTTGACGGCAAAGCCAACTTCCGCACTGCGGATGCTCACTTCATCTTGCGGTGACGTACAACCTGCAAGAAATAGTGCTGCAAGGAGCAAAGCAAGTTTATTGAAATCGTTTTCTCCACACAAACCCGCTAGCTGCGATCAAGACCAGTGCGCCACCAATCAACAACCACATAGACTGGGACTGTTGCGGTGTACCAAGTCCGGTTGTCGGCATTTCATCCGGTGTTGCAGCAGCTTCGTAATCGACAAGCGCAATCACTTCAAGCGAATCGACTGTATTGACCGCAAAGACCGAGTAGACTGTATCTGCAGCCAGTTCCGTGCCTTCTAGCGGCAAGACTTGTGTGCCATCCGGCAAGCGGATTTCCAAGTCATACGTGTCTGGGGCTACTTCAGCGTAATCTGTGATTCCCGGGAACTCAGCTCCACTGAACAACGCATCGCCTCCGATGATGCCAACATCAACTGCTGGGGCATCTGGGGACAAATGGCCGACGCGGATCTTCGCTTGGCCTTCTGTTACTTCCATGGAATCTTCAGCTACGACAAATTCGATAGACTCCAGGAGGTTAGCGGCAGCTACTGTATAAGCTTTTCCAGCTTCCACTTCCAAGTCAGCCTGCAAGACGCCTTCTCCTGCTGCGTATTCAGTGCCGGCAGCAAATACTTCTACATCATGTGTTCCAGCCGGGACTTCTAAGTATCCAGAGTCGGTTTTGAATGGTACTTCTTCGAGCGTTAAATCACCGTTGACGTATACATCCACTGCAGGAGCATCAGGCGAAGCATGCAGGACCCGCACTTTTGCCATATCGCCATGGTTGTCAGCCATAACTAATGAACCGAAAAGCGAGAGCAATACGAGCATCGCGACAAGAGAGACAGAAATTTTCTTCATTTGTCCAACCTCTTTCCATATAGTATTTGTATAACTTTTGTACACCTCAGTTATACAACATATCCGAAAGAAAATCAATAATTTTTGAATTATTCTGATAAATTTAAGCAATTAGGCATAAGAAACGATGCAAACTTACATGGAATAGAAAAAGTTGCCAGGAATGCTTCTTCCTGACAACTTCTGTACATTAGTTCAATTGCCTGCATTTAAATCGATTAAACTTTTTACTGGCGTCCCATTGAGCGCTTGTGTCGCTAAGCGATCAGCCTCTGAGTTTTCTTTTCTCGGAACGAATTCATATTCAGGACGAATGCCGGTTTTCTCCAATCGCTGGTCGATGCGGTCAGCCCATCTTGCCAAGCTCTGTTCCGGCACTGCCCATTCGCCGCTCATCTGGTTGACCAGCGTTCTCGAATCCCCAATAAAACGGACAGGCAGATGATGGGCGCCCAGCAATTCAATCTCCTGGGCCGCCATCGACAGCGCCGCATATTCCGCTTCGTTATTCGACTCGATCTCGTCGATAATGGCATTTTTCCTCAAGCGATACTCCTTGCCATTTTGCTTAAAGTAAATAGCGCAGCCAAGACCCGCCCGTTTCGACTGAAGATCAAAGCCGCCATCGAAATACGCGACAATGTCATGCGGTTCTGTTTCCACTTCTTTGACGTAGTTCTTCAGCTCTTTCAAACTCCAATTGCTGTTGTGACGGTCTGCAAACTGAAGGCGCTTCGTGCGGCCTGTGCGCTCGAGATCTTGCGCCACCACCAATGCTTCGTTTGCTTCAAGCTCTTCAGAAAGAAATTCAACCACTTTGTTCTTCGGTGATTTATACGTCCAATCAATCCGTACTTTCATTCAGTCACCGCCTTTATCCTTCAGTAAAGCTAAACTTATAGCCCTTTGTCTTCAAAGCGTTTGAGATCGTCTTTATGTCCCATCGCAATTAAAATGTCACCTGCAGCCACTTGGTCTTCAAGTAAAGGAGCGATATTGACATCCTCGCCGTGTTTGATCGCCAAAATCATGCAGCCATAATCTTTGCGGATATTCAATTCGCCCAAGGTTTTGCCAATCACTTTTTTAGATGCAGCCAGTTCGATGATGCTGTAGTTATCGGACAGATTGATATAATCGACCACTTTTTCAGAATCGATGTGATGCGCTGTCCGAACACCCATCTCGTATTCCGGCTGGATAACGCGGTCTGCCCCGATGCGTTCTAAAATCTTTTGATGCTGCTGATCACGTGCTTTGACCCAAACTTTCGGGACGCCGAGTTCTTTCAGCATGAGCGTACACAAAACGCTTGCTTGCAAATCATCGCCGATTGCGACGATGGCATACTCGAAGTTACGAACGCCAAGTGATTTTAAGCTGCCTTCGTCTGTGGCATCGGCTGTTGCCGTATGACTCGCATAATCGGACATCGAGCTGACCGTTTCCGGATTCGAATCAATCGCCATAATATCGTGTCCCATCCCGTAAAGTTCTTTGCAGACACTGCTTCCAAAGCGACCGAGCCCGATTACCACTATTTGTTTTTTCATGCCTGTCCCTACTTTCCATTGCATAATTCGAACGATTCCCCGTTACCAAAATAGTACGCTACTCATGAGCGTTTTGTCGAAGATTTTACCCCATCTAACAGAAAGCGTCGACAAGCTTTCTTCTATAATGCATAAAGACATACTGCTGCTCGCCAAACAAGCAAATGGCACAGCCCTCCTCTTTATACTACAATGGATAATATCCTCAATATCCGATAAAGAAAGGTTGTTTACCCGATGAAACCATATGACTCCATTACTGACTTAATTGGCGATACGCCTGTTGTTAAATTAAACCGCATTGTTCCTGAAGGCGCAGCGGACGTTTACGTAAAACTGGAAATGTTCAATCCTACAAAAAGTGTTAAAGACCGGGCGGCTTACAACATGATCGAGCAAGCCGAAAAATCTGGAGCCTTGCAGCCCGGGTCGACAATCATCGAACCGACTAGCGGCAATACTGGCATCGGCCTGGCGATGGTCGCTGCAGCGAAAGGCTACCGATCCATTCTGGTACTACCGGACAACGCCACTCAAGAACGCATTAATTTACTTAAGGCGTTTGGTTCGGAAGTTGTTCTAACAGCGAGCGATGATAAAATGCCGGGTGCGATCCAAAAAGCCTTGGAGTTGCGTGAAACGATCCCTGGCAGCTACATCCCGCAACAGTTCGAGAATCCATCGAATCCTGATGCTCACCGCGGCACGACAGCCGTCGAGATTCTCGAGCAAATGGATGGAGAACTTGATGCATTCGTCGCTTCTGCCGGAACAGGCGGCACGATTACCGGAACCGGTGAAACCTTAAAAGCACATTTGCCAAACCTTCACATTACCGTCGTCGAACCAAAAGGCTCTCCTGTTTTGTCTGGCGGCAAGCCAGGAAAACACAAACTAGTCGGCACCAGCCCTGGATTTGTGCCGGATACTTTGAATACTGCTATCTACGATGAAATCATGGCGATCGAAGACGAAAATGCTATCGATATGTTTCGCCGCGCTGCCCGAGAAGAAGGCGTCTTTGTCGGCCCTTCTGCCGGCGCGACCATCTATGCCGCCATCGAAATCGCCAAACGGCTTGGATCCGGTAAAAAAGTTTTGTGCATTGCGCCAGATACCGGAGAACGCTATTTGAGCATGAACTTATTTGAATAAATGCCACACGAAAAAAAGCTCCTGCTTCTATAGCGGGAGCTTTTTCCAGAGTGTTGAAGAAGTCTATGGTTTGCTCTCAACTATGAAAAAATAGCGTCTTTTGCTTTCTTCAACAGTCAATGACCTCTCTAAGTATTTGGAGAAGTGTTCGCTCGACTCCTGTGGATCAGCGAGACGACCGAGACCCCGCAAGGCGCGTAGCGACTGAGGAGGCTTGGGCGCGAGCCCACGGAAAGCGAGCGATAAGCTTCGGAAAATACGACTTTATCACTTTCTCGACAACCTGAAAAAAGCTCCTGCTTCTCTAGCAGGAGCTTTTTTGTTTACCTATTACTGTTGTTGCTGCGCCTGGCTGTCTTTTGTCTTAAGATATTGCTTTTTCGCTTTTTCCCGGTTGCCGCACACTTCCATGGAACACCATTTCCGTTTGCCGCTAACGTCCACAAAAAAACTATAGCAAGGCGCGCTGTCGCATTTCTTCACTTTTTCAAACAGCCCTTCTTTGATTCCCCGCAACATCTCAAAAGACACAAGCGATAGAAGGCCAGCAGTCCCGCCTTTGCTTGGAATCGGCGTTAACTCCGAATCGAAATAAAGCGGTGCTTGCTTGATATACTGCGCCAGCGAGTCTAGCGGGTACTCCGGAATTTCTAATTGCGACAAATGCTCTCTCCATTGAATGCGAAACGCCTGCAATTGACTCGCATCGATCGGCTGCTCCATTAATTTACTGAGTTGCTGTGAATCAAGCAGGTTCAATTGCTGCATAAGTTTCAGCCATTCCTCGACTCCACCGCCATCCACCAGAAAATCCATTCTCTTGCTTCGTTGGCGTTTGGTCGTATTTAGCAGGTTCAAAAATAAATAATCGCTTAGGTAAGGATATTGTGTTTCAAACTTTCCATCCATTTTATACACTTCCTCGAAACTTAATCGTTGACGTATATCATAACATACTTTAAAGTTATTTTCTAACCGCATGAATAATCATGAATGGTTAGAAAAACAGATGAGGAGAGATTACATGTCTATCAAAGAAGTAACAGATGCCACATTCACTGAATTGACTGGCCAAGGAACTGTCATTGCAGAACTAGGAGCAGCTTGGTGCGGCCCTTGTAAAATGATCGCTCCTGCACTCGAAGAAATTGACCAGGATTCCGAAAATAAAATCAGCGTCGTCCAATTGGATGTCGACGAAAACCCAAAAACGGCCCAACACTTCGGCGTTATGAGCATCCCGACACTCCTGTTCTTTAAAGACGGCGAATTGCAAGAAACGACTGTAGGTTTCAAACCGAAAGAAGAAATCCTTTCTATCGCTGAAAAACTCGTGTAATTGAAAACTAGTATTCGATAAGCAACTCAATTACCGAAAGGGAGATGATGTGAATGACAACGCAAATGAGACAAGAATTCGATGAATACATCAAAAATTTTAAAGCTTCCAAACCAGAAGAAATCCAGCAGCAAATGGAGGATGCCATCACTGAACTCGAAGCTTCCGATGAAGGCAAAGGCTTGAAAAAAGGCGACAAAGCCCCGAACTTCACGTTGCCGGACGCTGCTGGAAACTCGATATCACTTGATGAGCAATTAAAGCAAGGCCCAGTCATCCTGACTTTCTACCGCGGCAATTGGTGTCCTTACTGCAATATGGAACTACGGGCTTACCAAGAGATTATCGGAGACATCCACGGCGCCGGAGCTGAACTATTGGCTATCAGCCCGCAGACTCCAGATCATTCCATGTCGGCCCAGGAAAAACATGACTTGGAATACAAAGTATTGAGCGATGTCGGCAACAAAGTAGCAGACGAATTCAATTTGGTCTATCGCTTGCCGGATTACCTGATCGATATTTACAAAGGCAATAAATTGGATGTCGACCAGTACAACGGCGATGCCGAATGGACTTTGCCGGTATCCGCTACGTATATCATTTCAAGCGATGGCACAATCGCTTACGAATACACAAAAGCAGATTATAAAGATCGTGTAGAACCGTCCGAAGTATTGGCCGAGTTGAAAAAACTAAAATAATTTCTAACCCCCATCTTTAACCGGATGGGGGTTTTGACTGTTTCAAGTATTTTTTCGTCCGCCCTCACCTCGAGCATATGGTGGTTCTCAACACACTGGCCTGGCGCACTTAAGTTGAGGGCACAGCGCTTTTTAAGGTCTTTTAGCTTGTGGCTAATTTTTATCGAAACAATGCTTCTCGATAAAAAAAGCGGAGGCTTGAATGCCTCCACTTTTTTATGAAAGAACGGTTTCTTCGTTGCGCCAAAACCAAATGACGACAGGTACGAGTAATAACGATAGGATGCCGCCCGAAAGAGACAACACCGCAAAACTGGTGCCCGCTACAACAAGGCCGGACATGCCACCGCCTGTCGCGCCGGCGAGTGCGATCAAAACATCGACCGTGCCTTGCGTTTTGGCGCGTGCTGCCGGCTTCGTCGAATCGACAATTAGCGCTGTCCCACTGATCAAACCGAAATTCCAGCCGAGACCAAGCAACGCGAGTGCGAGAATCAACACAAACAACGAATCTCCTGGAGCGAATGCAGCGACCAGCCCTGCTGCCAGCAGCGTCACGCCGGCCGCGACGACCATTGCGACACGGCCCACTTTATCGACTAGCACACCTGTCACGAGCGAAGGCAAATACATCGCGGCGACGTGAATGCCAATGACCATACCGATCGCACTGAGTGAATGGCCGTGATGGCCCATATGCACCGGTGTCATCGTCATAATGGCGACCATGACGATTTGCGTGATGACCATCACAGTTGCCCCGAGGAAGACGCCCCGGCTATTGATTGCAGGTCCTGTCGCTTCTGCTTCACCAGATGCCGCCTGGTCCCGTTTTTTTTGATCGCTGATGACACGCGATACTACTAGCGGGTCCGGACGCAATAGCGCGAACAACACAATGCCCGCCAGTAAATAGGCAGCACCAGCTAAAATAAACGGTCCAGCAAGCGCGGGCACTCCGATTGATTCGGCAAAACTTCCCATGACACCAACCAGGTTCGGACCGGCAAATGCGCCGAACGTGGTCGCCACCATTGCCACACTGATAGCCGTGCCGCGCTGCTTCGCGCTTGCCAAGTCGGTTCCGGCATAACGTGCTTGAAGGTTCGTCGCCGAGCCTGCGCCGTAAACTAGAAGGGCTGCGAACAATAAGAAAACATTGCCCCATATCGCGGCGAATACCACGCCAATCGAACCGGCACCACCTGCTAAAAAGCCGGCGGCCAGCCCTGTCCTGCGGCCGAAACGCTGCGACAAGCGCCCAACAACGAGCGCGGCCCCTGCCGATCCGAGTGTAAAGAGAAAGACCGGCAATCCTGCATAACTTTCAGTGCCAAGCATATCGCGCGCAAGCAACGCCCCGACCGTGATGCCAGCCGCTAAACCTGCTCCCCCAAAGATTTGCGACAGCATGACGATCCATAAAGTGCGTTTGTACAAGCCCTGTAATTTTTCTGGCGAGTCGCTATAATGTTCAAGCGAACGACTGCCTGTCTTCACATTTTCATCAGCCATCCTCTGGCCCCCATTCGAAAGTAAAACAACGGTTTCATTATAACGTGTTTCCGCTCGCTTGGGAGGATGGAGTTTCAGCTAGAAGTCTGGAGTGCTGCTGTAGGCAAAATAGATGGGGGCGGTTTTTCCTTGCAGGATGACGCTTGCATCCTGTTCTCTCTGTACAAAGGCCGGGAACTAAAAAATTTGGGTAAGATGTTTAAGGAGCCGCCACATGTGGTAACTACTTAACAGAAGCGTATAGTGAGCTTCCCCTTCACCCCCCAAAAATTTTTTGAAGGCCCGATGCAGGCGACTGCACCGGGCCATTTCTTTTGCTCATTGCAAAACAAATCCCCGCAGCTTTTTCGCTGCGGGGATTCTACTGTTTATATAATGCCTTGCCAACGCAAGATCACCTCAGCGATAAGAGCCGATCCGAGAAAAGTCCCAAGAAAGACCAATATCGCCACCAAGAAGCTTCGGAAGCCTAACTGGCGGAAATCTGCCCAGTTTGAACCGACTGAGATGCCGGCATAGGCAAGAATAGGTGTAGCAAGCGACAAAATGCCGATTTGGCTCGTCCACGCGACCACATATTCAGAACCTGGGACCCCGGGCAAGGAAATAAGGATAGCGAGTATCCCGATATAACCGACAGCTGGCATGCTAAAGGGCAAAGCCTTCTCCAACATCAAGCCAACGAGACTGACTGCCATCAAGACCAGCATTCCCGGAATCGCCTGCCACGGCAACACATCCATCCCAAACCAATTGCCAATCAAGGCGGCGATGCCAAAAATGGCCAACACCCACGTCCATTCAATTACGCTCTTAAGCATTTGGCCCGCCTCCTTTAGCTATTTTGCGTTCAGACCTTCTCATCATGATGCTGTATAATTTCTCCGTCAGCGGCAAACCGATAAAAATACTGAAATATAAACCGGTCGAAAGTGATAACAAATTACTCGCTCCTGCAAATGCGACAATCTGTTCTTCAAGCTCCGGATACGCTCCAATTAGTGAACCGCTCGCCGCCGCCATCATCGATCCGCTCCCAACACCAGATGCCATAGCGAACGATAGCGGGTGCAGCGGTGTCGCCGTCGCAAGCAAACCAGAGATCAAGCCCAGGAAAACAGCACCGAACACCGTCCCAAAAATATAAACCGCCATAACGCCGCGGCCTTCCGGTGATGAAAATCCGAACTTATTGACGATCAGCCCAACATTCGGCTCACGCGCAATCGAGTGGGTCATGCCGATGCTTTCACGGCGGAATCCAAGCAGCACTGCAAGCGGCAGCGCCAGGAAAATTGTCCCTAAGTTGCCGAGTTCCTGCAAGAGCAAGGCCGGTCCTGCTGCGATAATCGCTTCAATCTGCGGCCCGATCGTAACCCCGATTTTGGCAATCAGCAGCGTCACCCCTAAAATAATGAGCGGTTCTGCATTTTTTGCGTTTTTCTCAGAAATGAGCGGCGTGAAATACAAACCGAGTCCTAGAAAAAATGCGTACAGCATCGGTAATAATAGAATAACTCCTGGCCCTACAGAAATGCTGAACAGGCCGATTGCTTCGGTAATGGCGACTAAAATGAAGGCAATGGCATGCAAACGCCAATCCTTGATGACCGTTTTCAATTCTACTTTCTCCATCTCTTCTCCCCGCTTTCTTCGTAAATAACAGCAATTATGAAAATAAATCGCATTCCATAAACCCAGTCTACGCTATTTAACGTACGATTCAATACATTATTTGAAATTCGTTCGCTTTTTATCTAAGTGAAAGCATGTCATTTACAGAAGTGACAGATTTTTCATTTAAAAGAAAAACAGCACAAGCGGAGGCTTGTGCTGTTTCCAGAGTGTTGAAGAAGTCTACATTTCGCTCTCAACTATGAAAGAGAGAACCTTTTTCTATATCTAACATTCAATGATCTCTCCAAGTATTTGGAGAAGTGTTCGCTCGACTCCAGTGGGACTAGCGGGTTTGAGAGACCCCGCAGCGAGCGAAGCGAACGAGGAGGCTCGATTCCCGCCCCACGGAAAGCGAGCGATAAGCTTCGGAAAATACGACTTTATCACTTTCTCGACAGCCTGAAAACAGCACAAGCGGAGGCTTGTGCTGTTTCATTCCGTCGGATCGTATAAAGTGACGCTTTCAATATAATTGATGTATTTTCTTAGTTCCTTCGCTTGCTGCCTGGTGATTTCGGCGGCATCGTACATATCATAAATTTTGGCGCGGCCCATGTCCATAACATTGATGCGCAGCTCTTCTTTTTGCATCTCATAACGTTCGTCATACAAGGTTTCCGGCTTTCTCAAACGACTGATCATTTTTCGGTATTCGGTTAGAACTGACTCAACGATGTCTTTGCGGCTAGCTTTTTCGTGATGGGCTTCCAAGTTTTCAAGGGCGGCTTCGAGTGCCTTCAATTGCACTTCACGGCCGACTTGATATTCGACCAGCCGGATTTCCTCGTCCTGCCAGTTTTCCCCGCGGAATCTCCGCCACGCCCGGATCAGTTTGCCTTGCAGATACAAAAGCGTCGAGCGGGCGTTGTGGGCAATCGCTTCCTCGCGGCGATTTAAGGAATGTTCGAATGCTTCGTAGACCTCGCGCTCCATGCCATCTGTCTTCTTTACTTTTTCGATATAGCGGCGCTCTGCTTTTAACGCCTTCAGCCGAACTTCTTTCATACGGCGTTGGTATTTTTTATTGGCTTCTTTCGCTTCCTCGCCTTCCGGCTGCACTTGCTGGAAACGCAAGCGGTATTCATCCATCAATTCGTACGCCGCGGTTTCATTCGCCTCGGTCAATTCCGATTTGATGCGGGCGATCGATGCCAGCAATAGCCGGCGCCGCGCTTCTTCTAAATCGATGGTTTCGCCGTCCTCGCTTCCCGCCAGTTTGCCTTTACTGAGCAGCGGCAAACATACGGTCGCCAACAGCAAGGTCGAAAGGATCGTCCCGACTGCCAAAAACAGCAACAAGGAACGTTCTGGAAAGATATAGCCGCCTTCTATGATCATTGGCAAAGACAAAATACCGACCATAGTCACGGTTCCGCGTACACCCGTCAAGCTGACGAATAAAGTCAATTTGAGAGTTGGCTTAGCGGCATCTTCCATCTTGCCAAAGCGGTATTCGTAATGGGAAAACAAATACGCCCAAATAAAGCGAATGCCAAGCAACATGGCCGTGATCGCCAGCACATAAGACAGCAAGACACTTTCATCCACGCTCGGGTTTTCCAATGCGCCGCTCATCGCGCCTGGAATATTGAGCCCGAGCAAGAGGAAGATGATGCCGTTCAAGACAAACGTGATGATCGTCCAAATATTTTCCGTCAGCATTTGCTCTTCTGCGACTAGAGCTTCCGTGTCTTCTTGCACGAGCGAATGGACAATGCCACCGACGACTACTGCGATAACGCCAGACGCACCCAATAGTTCATCTGCGATGACAAAGATGATGAACGGCGTCATGATTTGCAAAAGCGAATGGAAGGTCACGTCATTGATGCCTTGCTTGCGGAATAACAAGCGAATTCCAACAAATAATAAAGCCAATAAGGCCCCGAGCAGCGCGCCCGCAAGAAATTTATAGGAAAAATTAAAAATCGCGGAGTACAGCGAAAAGGTACCCGTTACGACTGCGGCGACCGCATAATTAAATGCGACGAGCCCCGAAGCATCATTGATCAGTGATTCTCCCCGCACCAAACTTAATACGTTGCTTGGAATACGGACGCGCTGTGAGATGCCGTTTACTGCGACCGGGTCTGTCGGCGACAGGATGGCAGCAAGCGCGAAGGCAGCGGCCAGTGGAATGTCTTCAATGAGCCAGTGGATAAAATACCCACCGATCATTGTCGTCAGCAGCACCAGGATAACTGCATTGCCGAAGATCGGCCCGCGCATCCGCCATAATTCCTCACGCGGAAAATGCCGCCCATCGTTAAAGAGGAGCGGTGCGATAAACAATAGTAGAAACCATTCGGCTTCCAATTCAAAGGTGAAATCCTCGAAGACCAGCACGATGATCGTTCCGAGCGCTACTTGGATAAGCGCTGTCGGCACTTGTGGCACATAGTGGCTCACTACATTGGAAACGAGAAGCGCGATCAACAGGATCAATATAGTCAGCAATAATTCCATCGTTATTCCCCATTTACTTGTGATGATATATGTATACCCCGATTGTGATTTTAGTTATCCATTTCGTGGCGACTTTCTAATTAAAGCACACACTTTTCGGGTAAACTATGAGAAAGCAGATGCCATCCGGCCGAAGGGGGTCTATTACTTGTCAAGGCAATCTTATAAAAAAGAAAAAAACCAACTGACTTATACCCAGCAGCACCTCGCCAATGAACGAACTTATCTAGCCTGGATCCGTACCGCGATTTCTATCGTCGGCGTCGGGTTTCTCGCCACCAGCCTGCATTTTACAATGGGCGTCGTCCGCAATCCGTTCGTCGATTTGTTTACGATTATCCTGGGTATTTTTGCTTGTGTGTTTGGCCTGGTCATCATTTTCACAGCTACCCGAACCTATCGCGAAAAGCGCCAACAGATCATTCAGGAGACATTTTACTCCTCAAACTTGCGTATCAGCATGATTTCCACGATGCTGTCTATTATGATCATTATGGTTATCATCTATTTCTTTATTATTATGTAATTCATTTGCGGCGGTAACTTGCTTAACTCTCGTTAAAGTAGGCTATTGCTCACACCATAACACGAAAAAGCCTAGTGATTTCCTCATTGTTATAGTATTCTGAAGTCAACAATGCGAATGAATACAAGCTGTCTTGGCCATGATTCTGACTAAGCAGCCGAAAGGAATACACGAATGGCGATTTCTAAAAAATGGTGCATGACATGCTTGGCAGCAATTGGGATCTTATCCACTAGCGAATTGCCCGTTGCAGCTGAACCGGCCCCCACTGAATTTACAGAACGCTCTATACCGCTTGCCGTAACGCCGGAGCGATTGGCGAGAAAGAACCGTGTGAGTTTATCCGCCATTGGCGATGTACTCATTCACGAGCTTGTTTATGAAGACGCCAAAACCGGTGCTGCATACAATTTTGACTCGATGTTCGAACCCATCCAACCCTTTCTTGAAACGGCGGATGTTACCATCGCCAATTCCGAAAGCATCGTTGGCGGCAGTGACATCGGGGTTTCGACTTATCCGTCGTTTAATAGCCCATTCGAGCTCGGCGATGCCATGAAAGCGACTGGAATCGACGCTGTCTCCATGGCAAATAACCATACTTTGGACCGCGGCGTGAAGGCCATCGAAAACGCCGTTACTTATTGGGGGAACATTGGGGTGGTATCTTCCGGCGCTTATCTGTCTGCACAACAACGTGCGGACATTCCAGTGCTCGAACGCAACGGCATTACCTTATCTTTCTTGTCTTATACGTATGGAACAAACGGCATCCCGACGCCCGCCAGCCAGCCTTATTTGGTCAATCGCATCGACAGAGAGTTGATCCGAGAAGATTTGGCAGCTGCCCGGAAGAAATCCGACGTCACGGTGCTGAGCCTCCATTTTGGAAATGAATATGAACCGATGCCTACGCAAGAACAGCTGGATCTTGCCCGCTTTGCAGCTGACAATGGCGCAGACATTATTTTAGGGCATCATCCACATGTCTTGCAGCCCCCAGCTTGGATTGATACTGCCGATGGGCGACGCAGTTTTGTCTTTTACTCACTCGGCAATTTTCTGTCTGGACAAAAAGGCGTCGAACGGCGGATTGGCGGCATCGCTCACCTGGAAATCGAGAAACGTGTATCGGTGGATGGCTCAAGCATCTCCCTTACAAACCCAGCCTTCACCCCAACCTTCGTACAGCATCAAGGTTATGAAGACTATGAAGTTTTATTATTGAAAGACATCAGCGGTGAATGGAATGACAATACAAAAGCTCATCTGGCCACTTGGATACCAGAACTCGAATTCCGCGAGTAAAGGAGAGAATCGATGATGCAGGACTGGAAAACGGACGAACAAAAATTATACCTTCCCGCCACTAAAGCCCACACCGTCCACATTCCCAAACAATTCTATTTTGTCATCGACGGGCGTGGCAGCATTGGGTCCGATGATTTCCACGAACGCCTTCGTTTGTTGAAGGCTTTATCAGAAGCCGTGAGAAACAGTCCAGATACGGGTTATCGCCCGCCGGGATTTGCCGAATACGCTCTATATCCAGTGGAAGCCTTGCATCACTTCGAAGGACCGTCCTCAACTTTCTCACTGATGATCAGGCAACCCGAATTTATTGATAACGAGACGATCAATCGCGCCTTTAGACAGATTCACCAAGAGCGGCAGTTCCCCTTGCTTCCAGAAGTGGCATTCGAGGAGTTCACCGATGGCTTATCGGTTCAATTGCGCAGTTCCACGACACGCGAAACGATCGGGGAAGCTTTTGGCAAGATCGATCATTTTCTTTTGACGAATGCCCTGAAACGCCGCAGTCTCCAGTATCGTGAACTCTATCCTCATGCGGACAATGCAATGTTCGAAGAAGTGGTGTATCGTGTCTTTGTAGAAGAAGCGGAATAGTTTCCGTCTGTTTAAAGACAAGCCCCAGCCATAGGAAAAGCCGCCCCATAAAAGTGGTTCCACACTTTTATGGGGCGGCTTATTTCATTACATTTGATGTTTCTTATAGTTTTCATCTCGCCGGAAGTTCCCGACGACTTCCATCGTCTCTGTGATGCTGACAAAGGCATTCGGATCAATTTCCCGGATCAGCGGTCGAACAAATGCCAGCTCGTACCGCGTGATGACGCTATGCAGCACTTTGACTTTGGCACCCGTATATGCGCCTTCCCCGTCCGTCACTGTGATGCCACGGTACAGGTTCGTCAGAAGTTTCTTCTTCACTTCATCGCCTTTGGCCGTTACGACCATCAAGCTAAGCTTGATATGGCGCGTATGGATGCGGTCAACGACGATTCCGGTAATGTAGATGGAAGCCATTGTATACATCGCGAGCTCCCAATTGAAAATAAAGCCTGAAATGAAGACCACGCCGCTGTTCAAGGTAAACACCATGAAGCCGAGCGGAATATCGCGTTTCATCGTCAATAATAGACCGACCACATCAAAGCCGCCCGTCGAACCGTAAAAGCGGATGATGATCCCGACCGCTGCGCCTGAAATGACGCCGCCAAATACGGATGATAATAAAGCATCTTCCGTTACTTGAACAATCGGGATGTACAGCATGGCGATCGATGTAACAGCTACCGAGAAGATGCTGTTGGCGATGAAGGTTTTCCCAAGCTTCATCCAACCGACAACGAGAATCGGCAAGTTCAGCAAAATCAACCAAATCCCCGAGTTGATTGGCGTCATCAAACCGAAGATCATGGCGACCCCAGTAACGCCCCTGATAGAATTTCATGTGGCAAGAGAAACATATTAAAAGCGATCGCCATAACAATGGAGGCAATGAAAATTGCCCCGAGGCGTAAGAATTTGTCCATTTTTTATTCTCCGTTCGTCTATACATAATGAAGCGATGCCCACATTCCGTTGAAGGCGATGAGGCAAGGCAGCGATTCACATTATAGGGGGTGGGCTTATAGAAAAGCAAGCACTTCTGGTTGGATTTTCACTTTCTTATTATTCACGCAATATTCCTCATTTAAGCGGTGTTTCGAAAGCTTCAATTGAATGCTGGGATAATTAAGATTAAAATAGAAGAAGACTGTGGACGGCAAGGAGAGATATTATGGATCCGTTAGACATCATCGACAATATGGACAACATCATGCCAGTGTTTCAGCCGATCGTCAGCGCCGTCAAGCATGACGTCATCGGTTATGAACTGCTCGGCCGCTTCGTAGAACAGAACGGAACCAAGTCACTCGGCAATTTCTTCAACGACCCGGATGTTCCGGACGAGTTCAAAACAGACGTTGACCAAAAGCTGCTGGAAATGGCGCTGGATCAAATGCTGTTGGAAAACAACGACTGCTTATTGTTTATCAACCGCAACGCCCGCCAGCTGATGGCAGGCGATGGCGAAGATTTCCTCAAGACCTTGCTCAAGTACCAGAAACGCGGATTCCCGCTCCAACGCATTGTCCTTGAAATTACCGAACACGATTTCAATGACGATTTCGATACACTCAATCATCTGCTATTGTATTTCAAGACATACGGCATCCAAATAGCTGTCGATCACGTCGGAGCAAAAAGTTCGAACATCGACCGCATCCGCCAGTTGCGGCCGCATATCCTGAAGATCGATATGAGCATTAGCCGCCACCATCAACCTGACGCTTTTCAGGACATCATCCATTCATTATCGATGCTTGCCCACCGCATTGGTGCACGTTTGCTGTACGAATACATAGAAGACAACCATCAATTGTATTTTGCCTGGAAACACGGCGGCCATTATTACCAAGGTTATTATTTGGCGCATCCAAACCCTGCCTTGCTGACGACGGATTCTTTATCCATCCACGTAGGCGAAAAAGTAAAAGAATTTGTCCACCGCGAAAAAACGATGGTCAGCGAACGATTGGCCTATACCGCTCGTTCCGAAGAAAAACTCAAACGCTTGATGGGCAAATGGCAAACCCCTGATTTGGCCGACCAGTTCATTCAGGAAGTGCAACCCTTTTTTGAAGCGGAAAGTTTCCGCATCTATATCTGCAACAGCAACGGAGAACAAATCTCTTCCAACTTTCGGAAGACCGCTGGCTTTTGGCATGGCGAACCTCAACACAGCGGTTCACATTGGGCTTTCCGCCCGTATTTTTTAGAAAACATGATGCTTATGAAAGCGAGTCACAAGGGCCGATTATCGGACATCTACGCCGATATCGAGACTGGGGAGATGATTCGCACCTTCAGCTATCCGCTATCGGACGAATGCTTCCTATTTATTGATCTAAGTTACGACTTCCTCTCCGAAAACGACTATTTACTGTTTCAATAACCATCCAGACAAAACCCGAATCAGCGTTTGCTGACTCGGGTTTTGTTATTTTGCTTCCTGTTCCAATTTATCGATATAATACTGAAGCTTTTCTTTTTGCCCGCCGCTGATCTCAGGCAACTCCGGGTTAATGTCTTTCAGCATTTCCACCATCACACGGGCAATGATCAAACGGGAATACATTTCGTCATCCGCCGGCAATATGTACCACGGGGCGTGGTCTGTCGATGTATGCGTCAGCATGTCCCCAAAAATATCCTGGTATTCCTCCCAATGCTCTCGCTCTTCTACATCGCTGAAAGAAAACTCCCAGTTCATTTCGGGATTTTTCATGCGTTCAAGCAGACGCGTCGTTTGTTCTTCTTTCGATATATTAAAGAAAAATTTCACGAACGGGAAACCATTTTCGCACATATAACGTTCAAAATCGTTGATCTGTCTGTAGCGCCGATTCCATACTTCTCCGTCTATCAACTGGTCTGGCAGCGGCTCTTCTTCAAGCAGGTTATGAACGCGCGCCGCAATCACTTCCTCGTAATGAGAACGATTCAAAATGCCGATTTGTCCCCGCTCCGGCAAAGCTTTGTTCAAGCGCCACAAATAATCATGCTTCAATTCTTCTTCCGTCGGTTTTCCGAGTGTCGTCACTCTCAAGCCCTGGGCCGTCAAGTGTGAGAACAAATATGTGATGGCTTCGTCTTTTCCAGCCGCGTCCATTGCCTGAAGAACCACCACGATGCCTTTTTCTTCTTCAGCATGAAGCCGTGTGTGCCATTTTTTCAGTTCTTCGATTGTTTCTTTCAATTGTTCGTTGACTTGACCGAGTTCCACCCCGCTCTTTTCATGCGTTGGCCAGTCAGCCAAATCCACTTTCTTTCCCAGCTCCACTTTATAGCGCCGTGTATCCATGAAATTCCTCCTTGAAATCTAATTGCCTCTTTCTCCATACCCGTTTTCTCAAGTTGCAATGACAGGGCTTTTTCCTCAAACACTTTATACATATTGTCATATCGTGAGCTGCTGTTAGCAATTTTAAAACATTAAAAAGCTCCTTCGCAACCCGGTATGGATTACAAAAGAGCTTCAAGTCGTTATTCGTAGGCAATCGTTCCGTCTGCCTGTTGTTCATATCGAATGTTTTCCTGTTCCATTAAAGAAATCAAGATTTCGGCTTTATCGTCCGCTTGCACTTTTTGGCGATCCAGTATGTCATCCAATTGTTCATGAACTTCCTCTGCCTGGTTTTCTTGCAAAGTCTTTGTCATTTCGCGCGTCAACTCAATTTGAGCAAAATGGTAAGATTCCAATCGCGCAAGTCGCGGATCATCCGTGTCGAGTTCTTTGGCAAGTTGCTTCAATTTCTCTTCCATCTCATTGATGTGGAGGTCTGTCAGCGAATTGTGATCATACAAGCGAATGAGCGAATTGCTGACTTCTTTGAGCGTTTCCTCACTTTTTTCGCTTCGGTGAATGTATTGCTCGATTTCATCCTGTTCAGCATCGCCTGTTGAACGCTCATCACTCCACGGAGCCACATAGCTTGCGAAAGCATACACATTGCATAGCACAAACAACAGCAAAATACCGCCACCGGCTTTTAGCCAAAATTTGCGGCGTTGCGAATTTTTATTATTAGATCGAAAATTTGGCGGTTCAGCACCGGTTTCGGTACCTTTTTCCGCTGCGATTCGATTGGATTCATTATGCGGATTACCGTCTGAAAACTGATTGTAATTAGCCATGTTACCCTCCGGACATCTATTCGTAACATGATTGTAACAAATAACACGAAAAATAGCATCCGTTTTTTTATAAAACCCAAGAAATTAAGACAAAATTCGACAAAACTACTGCGTTTTCAAAAGGGAGGATTTACGCAGAATGACCGAATTGTCTTGACTCGAAAAGAGTATTCGTTCTTTTTTTCGGGTAAACAATTGGAAAACCTGATAAATTGAATCTACCTCGTGGCCCTTTTACAGTCATCCTGAAAGGAAAGAAAGGCGGGCAATTCATGCGCATTTCCTGTATGGGAAGTTTATTGATTTCCATCATCTTGTCAATCGTATTAACCATCTTGCTAAACCTACTATTTTTCTAGTTGCTCTCTTCCCGGTTTGTTGATCATTGCGAACGCTTTGTACTTGAAGAAATGGAGGAATGCCCGATGACGAGAACATTTGTCATTTTACTGATCGTATCGGCGCTGCTATTCATCGGATTCTATGTTGCCATTACCTTGTACAACCGTTTTGTCGGAGGCTTTATGTTAATGGAACCGGCTTTTTCTACAACGTTCGCTTTATATGACCAGCTTGCTTTCAAGTTTCAGTAAGCTAACAACCCCCACCGCCTTAGCGATGGGGGTTGTCAGGTTGTCGAGAAAGGTGAAAAGTCGTATTTTCCGAAGCTTATCGCACGACTCCGTGGGCTCGCGCCCAAGCCTCCTCAGTCGCTATGCGCCTTGCGGGGGCTCGGTCGTCTCGCTGATCCACAGGAAAGATAAGGTCGACCTACGGGAGACACTATCTTTGCGAAAGTAATGCGCAGCATTATTGAGCAGAAGGGTTTACGAGCGCACGCTTCTCCAAATACTTAGAGAGTTCATTGATTTTTCATTGTGGAATAGTCTCCCACTCCTTTCATTAATAGTGGATAATGGGCTTCTTCAACACGCTAACAACCCCCATCGCCTTAGCGATGGGGGTTGTTATTCTCGATTGCGACCTTTGACTGGCCAGGTTTCTCATTTTCGATAATCGAATTGCCATTGCACGCCAAACTTATCTTGAACCACACCATAAGCTTCGCTCCAATAGCTTTCTTCAAACTCAAAAATCACTTTGCCGCTTTCCGCTAACTTATTGAAATCGGCCTTCATTTCCCCGAGATCTTCCGACTGGATCGATACATGAAAATTGCTGCCGAATGTCGCTGGCTTTCCAGGCATGGCATCCGATAGCAGCAAATAGTTTCCATAGAGCGGAATCGCTGCTTCTAAAATCAATTCCTTCAGGTCTTCGTCTAGTTTCGACCCCGGGTTGTCGCCGTAATGAATAACGGAAACATCGGAAACGCCAAACACGCCTTCGTAATAAGACAGCACTTGTTTACAGTTTCCGTTAAAAATAATCTGTGGATGAATCGCCACGTCGTCGCCTCCTTGAACTTTCTATATCCTCCCCTTTTCCCTGCCGCTTTTGGCACTAAACTCCCTGTCCTATTTCCAAGTGGGTAACTTCTTCAAGAAGGCATACACAATGGGCCCAAGGAAAACCGCTGCTAGGAATAGATAAAATGAAACAGAAGCAACGAGTACCGTGAAAATACCGCTCCACAACCCTGCCACCATGTACAAGAACAGTAAAAGCGTCGCCCATACGATGCTCACGCGCAGTGCTGCATTTTTCATGCGAATCCGCCTCAACGCCGCTAAGCCCAGCGATAGCAAAAAGGCCGGAACAATCATCCACAGCAAGGTGTTTGTTGCCATGTTGCCCCTTACTTCATCATTGAGCAATAATGTATCCGACCCAGCGGAAATCGCCATTGTCACCAACAGTCCGACGATCGTGATCAATGCATAAAGACCCAATCCGAACAACATATCTTTGACTAGCTCCACCGCTTTCCAATTTTCCAACGTCTTCCCTCCTCAACATGCTAAAAATCCTATCGGCTATTTCGCCTATAAGAAAACATTCACTATTTCGATTAGTTCGCCGCGCTACCGCTTTTCCCCTGCCAGCCCTTTTAAATCCCTCGGCGGGTTCTACAATCGACTGCCGTCGTTAAAATATATCGTTCCACGATAGTTCCCACTTTGTAGACACGCGCCGAATACACTAAAATTAGGGTGCGACTACGATCTTTAAGGAGTGACAATATATGAACGAAACGATTCGTCAATTGACAAGCGATGACCTGCAAGCTTTACAGGATATGGACACCGGCATCGACGATGATTACGTGATTCGGGTATTCGACCGGATTTCCACAGGGGCCAACCGCTTGTTTGGCTTGTTCTACGACGGCCAGCTTGCGAGTATCGGCGGTTATACTGTTTTTGCCGGTAGCTACGCCATGCTCGGGCGGATGCGAAGCGATATGCGCTTTCGAGGCCTCAATTTATCTTCCCGATTGATGGCTCATGTTCGCGACGCAGCTCTTACGCACCCGGGCATCCGATTTGTCGGTGCGAATACACAAGAATCTAACCTCCCTGCTCAACGTGTCCTGGAAAAAATTGGCCTGTCCCGTCAAGCTGAACTGTTTTCCGCCATTGCTCCGAATGTCGAAATGCTTGAAAGCGGCGCAGCGCCTTGGCGAAAAATTGACAACGACGATGAGAAAATGCGTTGGCTCGAATCGGTGTACATCCATTCTGAAAGAGTCTTTCCTTTCGAATGTTATTATCCATTTCCCGCAAGGCCAGAACTATTTTCCGGACAGCCTTTAACAGAGTGGGAATTCTATGAAAACCCCTCACGCGACCGGGTCGTCATTACCAAGCACGATGTGAAAAAATACGATTACCTTCATACCCTCTACCCTTATGAAGATTTTTTCGACCAGCCAGGTTTGTGGGAAACTCTCCGCACTCCACTTGAGAACATCCGTCTACATTCCGAGGAAGGTGCGTTTGTCTGGATGGACTTGACTCGCACACAAGTAGATCTATTGCCAGAAGGACATCCATTCGACTTGCCATCGCCTTGGTTTTTATACGGCACGGATATTTAATTCCCCCCTTCTCCTCCTCTGCTGATGTTTAATGATCCCAGTTAATAGGAAGACATAGAGTATAGAAGGAAATCAGCCAAGGAGGAGAATTGCATGACACAGCAAAAAAATCGCCAAGAAGAAGTAACGGAAGACTTGAAGCAGGAAATGCCGGTTAAAGAAGTAAAAAACGGCGTCGAGCTGTCAAATCCGCTTGAAATCGTCCAGCGCATGCTTGAAGTAGCGACACAAGATCTTGAACTGCCGCAAGGAGTATACGAGATCCTCAAAAAGCCGAAGCGCATTTTAGAAGTCTCGATTCCGGTGCGTATGGACGACGGCACGTACCGTGAATTCGAAGGTTATCGCTCCCAGCATCTAGACGTGCTCGGACCGACAAAAGGCGGCGTCCGCTTTCACCCAGGCGTAACCGAAGATGAGGTCGCGGCATTGTCGATTTGGATGTCGATGAAAGCAGCCATTCTCGGAATTCCATATGGTGGCGGTAAAGGTGGCATTGTCGTCAATCCGAAAGAATTGTCCGAACGGGAACTCGAAGAATTATCCCGTGGCTTTATCCGGGAACTGGAACCAATCATGGGGCCCGAAAAAGATATCCCAGCTCCAGACGTTAACACGACGCCGCAAATCATGGGATGGATGATCGATGAATTCTCCCGCTTGAAAGGGAAAAACGTTCCCGGTACGATCACCGGTAAGCCGTTAATCCTTGGAGGCTCAGAAGGCCGAATCGAAGCGACAGGCCGTGGCGTTGTTTTCACCATTGAAGATGCCGCCCAAAAGTTGGGACTCGAGCTGAATGGCATGACCGCTGTCGTGCAAGGTTTTGGCAATGTCGGGTCTATCACCGCTAAACTATTGCACAAACGAGGCGTAAAAGTGCTCGGAATCGTGGATGCAGGAGGCGGTATTTACCATCAAGACGGCTTGCCAATTGATGAATTGATCGACTATGCCCAAAAGACCGGAACAGTTTCCGGATTCAATGGCTATGAGTCTCTCAGCAACGAAGAATTGTTTGCAGCTGATGTGGATATCGTGGTCCCTGCTGCGCTTGAGAACCAAATCACTTCAGTTACTGGCCCTACTATTCGCGCCAAGATTGTAGCAGAAGCAGCGAATGGGCCGACGACACCAGACGGCAACGCTGCGATGGAAAAGAACGGTGTCACAGTCATCCCGGATATTTTATGTAATGCCGGCGGCGTCACGGTGTCCTATTTTGAATGGGTGCAAAACACTACTCACTTGCGCTGGACTGAACAGGAAGTGAATGAACGGCTCCACACCGAAATGACGGAAGCTTTCGATGATGTCTATGAAATGAAAGAACAAAAAGGCAGCACGATGCGCGAAGCGGCGTATTTGGTCGCAGTCGAACGGATTGCACAAGCGATGGAAGCGCGCGGCTGGATTTAACAACATAAGCTATCCTGAAAGCTCTCAAGCAGGGCATTCAGGATAGCTTTTTTTCTTTTTTGCCTGCAGATGTTTCCGAACGGCTTTTTACAGGTAGTGAATAGGACAGGCCCTTACCGCCAGAAAAGGAGAACAAGCATGAAAACAATCGATTACTGGGTCTATTTGGCCTTTTCCGCAATTAAACTATTTCTTTTTAGCTTATACACCGATACACCGTTCAGCTTCGGCTTTTTCCTGATCAGCTTATCCAGCGCGCTGCTTCTATCAAGCTGGACCTTGCTCATCCGTGCCCGCAAGCGGCGATGGATTTTATTGTCGCTGTTGGCGCTGCATAGCACCTTATTGATCTCTGACGTTTGGTATTACCGTTATTTCGGCGACCTGCTGTCGGTGCAATTGATTCCTTCAATGACGCAAATGAATGATGTGGGGGGCGGCTTTTTGAGTTTGATCCGCTGGACGGACTTTCTGTTCTTCGCTGATTTCCTATTATTCCTGCTATTCATTTTTGCACTGAAAAAGAGCCGGACACCGGCACAGAAAACGAACGGCAAGCTTGCCGCCGTTATTGCCACAGTTGGATTATTGTTATTTTCAGCACCGCTTTTTATGAGCATTGCAAAAGGCGAACGCTGGCTCACTGGAGATGCGACCAGCAATATGCGTGAATACTATGAGCTCGGCTTTTGGGGCTACCACGGATATGATTTTGGCAAAGGCGTCGTTTCGATATTCCGTGATCCCATACCTTCTGAACAAGATAAAGTCCTGCTCCAGAAAGCTGCGGCCGACATCAGCACGGTCAATAAAGGCGAGCAGCCAAACATTATCCTCGTGCAATTGGAATCGCTGCAAACTTCTGTCATCGGGCAAAAAATCGGCGGCGAGGAGGTCACGCCCTACTTAAACACCTTGAAAGAAGAAATGCTTTACTTCCCTTCTTTCCATCACCAGACCCATGAAGGGCGTACATCGGATGCTGAGTTTGTCATCAACTCCTCACTCCACCCGCTGCGCACAGGTTCTGTCTATACCCGATTCCCTGACAATACCTTCGCCCCGCTGCCAGAAGCCCTAAAAAATGGCGGTTATGATACCGCTGCAATGCATGCATATGAAGCCAGCTTCTGGAACCGCAATACCGTCTATGAACATATTGGATTTTCTCATTTCTTCAGCAAAAAAGATTATCCTGATACAGAAAAAATTGGCATGGCAATCAATGATGAAGATTTTTTCACCACCTCGATCGAGCATATGGAAAAACTCAAAGAACCGTATTTTTCGTTCATGGTCGCTTTGAGCAGCCATATTCCATTTGAGATTCCCGAAGATAAAAAACAACTGGCTTTGCCTGGCTATGAAAACGAATTGGTCCGGAACTATTACCACACCGTCCATTATGTCGATGGCGCCGTTGAAGTACTCGTCGAGGAACTAAAACAACGGGATATGTGGGACGATTCGATCGTCATTTTCTACGGAGACCATGATAGCGGCTTGACCGAGGCAGGCCGTGAGATGGCGAATAAGCTCGATGCCAATGGAGTGACAGAGCAATTTGAATTGGCACGCCAAGTTCCGCTATGGATCAAGCCGCCTGAACTCACGCAAGGTGAAACGGTCGAAACGGTCGGCGGACAGATCGACGTGGCACCGACGATTTTTGAACTTGCAGGCATCGACCCAGGCTTCATGCTCGGCACTTCGCTGTTATCAGACACAGAAAGAATGGTCGTCTTCCGAGATGGCTCTTTCCGAAAAGGCGATGTGTACTTCCAGCCTGATTTAACGACCACCCCAGGTACCGGTGAATGCTACTCGATTGAAAGCGGCGAACAAATTGATGGTTCCGCTTGTGAGCCATATATCGACGAAGCGCTCGATCAATTGCGTGTATCTGACACTGTGATTGAAGACAATGCACTGGAATATATCAAATAAGAAAAAGCGTTGAACTCTCTGAGAGAGTTCAACGCTTTTTTCATCTCATGACGCTGCCGCCTGAGATTTTCACCGATTCACCGACGATATTCGGAGCCGCATCGGTTAGCAGAAACGCAATCGTCTGGGCGACTTCTTGAGGAGTCGATAGCCGGTTCGATGGAATCCCCGACTGCGCTTCGTCCATCGCCTGCTCGATGGAGATTCCTTGTCGTTCCGCTTTCCTTCGGATGCTGCCTCTCGCCATTTCCGTATCGACATAGCCCGGGCATACCGCATTGACACGAACGCCGTATTCGATTGCTTCCAATGCCATGGACTGGGTCCAGCCGACTACCGCAAATTTACTCGCTGCATAAGCAGTGTTGCCGGCCGTGCCGCGAAGGCCGGATAGCGAAGCCAGGTTGACGATATCGCCCCTGCCGAGCTCTATCATGCGCCGGTACACCAACTGCGTCAGCAAGACTGTCGAAGTGTAATTGATACTCATCAATCGTTCCAATAATTCCTGATCCAGCTCTTCCATATGCTTACCTCCAGCTGCTCCTGCGGAATTAACCAAGCCGTCAATCACTCCGAAGTGCGCTTCAGCGCTTTCGACAAGCTGCTGTCGCTCTTGAGCATTGGTTAAATCTGCTACATGGAGATACAGCCAGTCTGGATCCATCAAGGTCACCAATTCACTTTCTAGTTTTTTTAACTTCTCTAAGTCCCGTCCTGTGATCGTTAATTTCGCGCCCATTTCCGCTATCGTTTTCGCTGTATCCCACCCGATGCCGCCAGTCGCACCGGTAACCAATACATGCTTTTTGGCTAAGGCTTGTTTGTCAAAAATACCCATCAATTTACGCCTCCTTTGTGTGCAGTCATTCCCTTAAGTGCAGTCTCTGTAAACATGTGAAACGGCTGTTCGGTTAGAAGAAGCACAATGACATCAGATAGTATATACTGAGGGAAGGTACACAAGTGCTGTCATTTTTTCTACTTCCAGCTATTTCTAAGGCTGCAGGTGAATTTCATCACTATTTGGATCATGCGTTATATGGAGGGGAAAAAATGAACCAAAAAATGAGCGATTTCACCGAGACCTTGCGTCAGACCGATTATGCGCATATTCTATACTTGACTGAACAAACAGATGTATATATAGAAAATGCTGTCTCCTATATCCTCGACGGTGTTCGTAACGGCGATCGTGTTTTATTCGTCGAAAACCAAAGACTTTATCCTCAAATTCACCAAAAACTCCAAAACTTGCTGACATCAGAAGAGTTGAAGTTGGTCCATTACGTCAATAACTTCGATTTTTATTGGCGCAAAGGAAATTTTCATCCTGAAGCCATTTTGGAATACTTCGAGAGCGTAGTGGGATCTTTTACCGCAGATGGACGTGAGTGCCGGACGTGGGGCCATATCGAATGGGGCAGCCAGGAAGATATTGACCAAAAAATCATCGAGTACGAAATCGAAGTCGACCGCTCCGTTCCACAGCGCAAAGTAATTTCCGTTTGCGCATATGATGCGGTCCGCGTCTCGGCTAGCTTAGGTGAACGGCTGATGCATTGCCACGGCTATTTGATGAAAGACCATAGCATTTCTGCATTATCTTTTTACGATAAGAAAGCCCGGAATTAAAAATTCTGGGTTTTTTTAGTTTTCAACAAAAGCTCTTGCTGTTCGATGCATATTTTTTACAATCTCAGGGAATACTGAAACAACTACTAGCAAAACGCAAGGCTGAGATAGAATGAAGCGGAGGATACTGTCATGAAAAAAGAAATTACGGTCGGCGCAGCCGAGTTGAAATGGGATTTGGAAACGGGGGAAGTACTTTTTGACGGAGGCGATGTCGTCTTTTTCTGGACTTCTGCCATGGAAACCTTTTTCGACACCATCCGGGAAATCTCTGGCGCAGAAGCAACCGACCTGGTACTGGAAACTACAGGATTCAGACAAGGGATCGTTGTGGGAGAAGGGTTCCGGGAACTGAAAAAAATCGACGCCAGCAATGTCGTCGAATGGATTTCCAATACTTATGCCCCGGCCGGCTGGGGAAAAGTGGAAATTGTCAAGATGGACACCGAACACTATACGTTTACGATGCACATCCAAGATGACTGGGAATACAAAATGAATCAATTAAACCACAAAGGTACAAAAGGCATTTTTGTTCCTTCGCATTACGCGGGGGTCCTAACGGGATTATTCGGCCAGAATTTCTGGTACCGAACTCTGCGCTATCAAGACCTTGATCAGCCCTACAGCATTGTTGAATATTATCCCTCAGACGTCAATGTGCAGCAAAACATCCGAGAACTCGCAAGACGCCAGGAAGACCAACAAATCCGGCAGCTCGAAAATATGGTCGATGAAAAAACCAAAATGCTTCAAAGATTGGTGCGTGAACTTTCTTCTCCCGTCATCCCTGTGCTCGAAGGCATCATCGTTGTCCCGATGATTGGAAGCTACGATGAAAATCGTACCGAAGACCTGATCAACAACACATTGAATGAATTGCCAAAGCATAAAGCCGAGTTTCTATTGCTGGACCTGACAGGATTAAACCGCAACATTTCAGAACACACTGTCCAACTAATCGACAAACTAGCAGCTGCAGCACGACTGCTTGGCACAGAGACCATTCTGGTCGGTGTGTCGCCAGAACTCGCCATGATCATTACGCGAACGATGCAGGACCTGTCAAAATTCGAAACCTTACAAAGCTTGCAGCACGGCATCTATTACGCACTTGGGCGCAGCGGCCGTTCTATCAGCACCAAAAACAAATAAAGACGAGGCAGCCTCGTCTTTACTTGTTTTTTTTATGCTCTTTTATGGACGGCTGTTTCAGAAAACGCCCGCCCGTGTTCATATACATCAAAGCGGCTCCGATACACACCAGAAACAGAGCCACGCCAATATAGAGCATCCAACTTTCTCCGCTCCATATGCCAGCGATCCACAATATCATACAGAATGCCAAGGCCAACAATAGCTTTCCAATAAAGCGGGCCATCGCTAGGCTGTCGTATTTTTTTTGTTCTTCTCTCGGCATCGTGTTGTAGCCAGCGATTAAAAACATCCACTTCCCCTGCAACATATAAAGCCCCAAAAGCACTAGCAGCAACGCCACCCCGCCAATGATCATTGCTGCTAAGTTCATTTCTCCCATTCCATCACCGCCTTGCTAGTTCATTCCATAAACGCTCCAAAAAATCCTTTTCAAACACGAAAACATCCCGCACCCGTCTTCCCTGTGCAGGATGTTCTGTAAAGCGCTCCACATTTTCCATTAATGTGTCCAATTTTTAAATGAGAATACCATCCCGATGATGACTACAGCTATTCCGCCAAAAATGAGCATGGGCAGCAGCCCAACAATGTCGGCCATCTCAAGGGCACCTCCTTTTCTTCGATCATACGCCGATATTGCAGAAATTGCCACAAAATTGTTCGATTTTTCAGTCATTTTTTATTGTTTTGCTATTATAATAAACCTAAGAGGCATTAACACCCTCGGCCATTCAAGCTTCTTGAAAGTCGAATGTACATTTTCAGTTTAATCACTTTGCCCTCTTAGGATCGTTTGCACACCGCCAACCGATAAATGTATGCGGCTACACTTTGCCAAAAGGCTAGAAAAAAGCCGCCGGAACCACCGGCAGCTTTGTCCTTATAATTTGTCCATGAGGCCTCTGTAAACAGGCGCCAATACTTTTCGTAAAGCGGCTACAGGCGGCACTGGGCTTCTTTGTTGCCACTGAATCCATTCGAGTGCCACAAGACTTAACACAAGCCAGATGGTACCGGCAATATAGCCTGCGATGACGTCACTTGGAAAATGGGCGCCGAGATAAATGCGGCTAATGCCGATCAGTACGATCAACACACTTAACCCAACAATTGTGGTCCATCGCACCCAGGGTTTCTGCCCCGTCCGAATGACCAAATAAATAAGGAAGCCGTAGAAAATCAATGAGCCCATCGAATGGCCACTCGGGAAACTATAGCCGACCGCATCGATTGTTGCATCGATGTTTGGCCGTTCCCGACTGAAGAAGTGCTTCAACAAAACAGTCAATAGCGAGCCGCCGCCGACTGCTACCAAGTAAAACAAAACTCCCCATTTATCGTGCATTTTGACACCTAGGATCCACAAAACGCCGATTGACAGCATGACGAGAAACCAAACGGACCCCAGCTCTGTGATGATGAACATGATAGTATCCATCCAATTGCTTCCAATCGCTTCTATCAAATGTATAGTGACAGCGTCAAATACTGCCAACTCCTGATCGAGCATTTCATCCGCCAATTCTGCAAATAATACAATGAATAATGTCGCCAGCCCTAGTCCTACAAGAAGTACGATAAAGGCAAACCCTGATAATTTTGTTTCTCTATCCATCCAACCGCTCCCATACTATTACTTATCGTCAGTTTACCCTACTTTATCGATAAGTATGCCGCATCCTTTCAGTTTCGTGGTTCAAAGGACTCTATTTGGGGAATAACTCAAATAGATAGCAATTCGCGCAAGAAAACGCCAAGTTTTCAGCGAATTGCTTGCCCTCACCTGGAAGGATGATCATCATGAAATTACCACAACTGCTGCTTGTACTGGCTGCCCTTCTGCTCACTCTCTCTTCCTGCTCGGAAGCCTTATCAGAAAACCGCGGCCCCGAGGCACCTGATTTTGCGTTACCTGATCTCAATGGCACCGTCCATCATCTCTCCGACTACCGAGGCGAAAAAGTGTATCTGTTCTTTTGGGCATCCTGGTGCTCGATTTGCCTTTCCGGATTGAACGAGCTGGAAGAATTGGCCGAAAGTGAAAACGACTTTACGATCCTCACCATCATTTCCCCCGGAACCTACGCTGAACGAAATGCCAATGAATTCAATGCTTGGTTCTCAGCCATTGACCATCACGGGGATTTTATTGTCCTGCTGGATGACGGAGGGGATGTATTCGGACAGTTCGAAATGGAGGCCTATCCGAGTTCTGCCTGGATCAGTTCTGCTGGAAGAATCACCAAGCAACGCACCGGCCACATAAGCAACGACGAAATACTCGAATTGATGAATTCGATTCGCTAGAAAGGCGGAACCACCAATGACACGATATTTCATGCCCATACTCTTACTGCTATTGCTGCTCGCAGGCTGTTCAAGCGAAGCAGCTACTGACTCCACTTCAGTTTCATCTTCAGCATCAGAATCTCGTTTCCCAGACAATCCAAATGAAGAACTCGAATTCGATACGGAAAACCTCGAAGACATTTGGTTTGCAGGTGGCTGCTTCTGGGGTGTTGAAGCCTATATGGCACGCATCTACGGCGTTTACGATGTGACTTCTGGCTATGCAGGCGGAACGATCGAAGACCCGACTTATGAAGAAGTACTGACAGGCGATACCGGCTATGCCGAAACTGTCCATTTACGATACGACCCAGAACGCGTGTCGCTCGAGGAACTGCTCGACCGCTATTTCCTGATCATCGATCCGACGCTTGTCGATCAGCAAGGCAATGACCGCGGCAATCAATACCGGACCGCCATTTTTTATGATGACCCGTCTGCCGTGAGTACAATTGACGAGGTGATCACAGAAGAGCAAAAGAAATACGATAAACCAATCGTCACCGAAGTCGAACCGCTGACGAATTACTACCTCGCGGAAAACTACCATCAAGATTATTTGGAAAAAAATCCTGACGGCTATTGCCATGTGGATTTCACTAGCCTAGAAGACCAACAAGTACCGCAATTAATCGATCCAGCCGATTATCCAAAACCAGATGAAGAAGAAATTCGGGCGATGCTGACAGATGAACAATACCGCGTCACTCAAGATGACGGCACCGAAACGGCGTTCGATAATGAATACGACGGCTTTTACGAGCCAGGTATTTATGTCGATATCGTCACTGGTGAACCGCTCTTTTCATCCACAGACAAATACGATTCCGGAACTGGTTGGCCAAGTTTCACGAAACCGATCGATCCGGCAGTCGTGACTGAACACGATGACTTGTCCCTATTCGGCATACGGACGGAAATCAGAAGCCGAACAGGCGATAGTCACTTGGGACACGTGTTCGAAGACGGTCCGGAAGATGCAGGCGGTTTGCGCTATTGCATGAACAGCGCAGCTTTACGTTTTGTGCCGCTTGAAGAAATGGAAGCGCAAGGTTATGGAAATTTAACAGACAAGGTAAATTGACTACAAAAAGCCGGAACCCGTATGATGCGGATTCCGGCTTTTTAATGCTGGATTTCGACCTTATTGGCTTTGCACCCGCTTGACTAAACGGCGTTCCAAAATGCCTTCAACAATCATAAAGTTTTCATGGCATTTCGGGCGATAGTGACCTTTGGCGATTCCTTCAATCGTCAAACTACTGACATCGTATTTCATCCCCAGATGTTCGGCAGAAATTTCTTCAATATGGTAGAAGTACAGGATGCTATAAATCATTTCATCGTTGAGTCTATTCAATTCGTGTGCTGTTGTCATTTTGTTTGACCTCCCCATTAGGCCGCTGGCGGCTTCGATTGTCTTTAAATGGCTAATACCCTTTAATGAACCGTCTATAACCAACTGCAAACGCAGCACTCATTTTCTATCTCGCTTTGGCCTTCCGTAGTGAACACTCCCCAATAAAAGTTTAGCTCTCAGTAAGTTTCCACCAAGTATTTTTCAATCTGGTTGAACCCTTTGTAGCAATCCCTTCTCGCATGGCCAGACAGCAAATCCTCTAAAGACTCGGCGCTGATATGAAAATGCTGGGCCAACTCTTTCGTTTGCCAGCCTTTTACTTTCCACAAATATAAGATCAGATAGATATCTTCATCGCCTAATTTAATCAAGTCACTCCGATTATCCATTGAAACTACCGCCTTCCTTTAGTTTGGCTCTTCATGCTGACTGTCCCAGGCATCCCAACGCCGAACTCAGTCTTGAAACAAATGTCTTCGGTGACTCATGGGAACGGATCCGCACAGAAAAACCGTCTTCACAAAGTTCAGCTGTCTGCAAGTAATCCGTCGGCAAGGGTAATGGGTAGGCGACAAGCGCCCGAACAAACACAGGCAGTTCATCTTCCCTAAGCCATATATCCACTTGATTGATTGCTCGGCCGCCACTGTCATAGCCTAAAAATCGAATGGTTCCCCATGTCGCTCCGCTGCTGTTTTTCCCTGTGGATACTGGTGCTCGCCAAATACCTTCAACCGATTGGACAAACTCTCTCCTTTCTTGCATCACGTGCTCTCCTCTTTTCCGTAATAAAAAAGCACCGGAACAGACTCCTCTATCGAGAGGAGAATATTTCCGGCGCTGTGTACAGCACTATTGTCTGACACATTCAACCAAAGTTTAAAGTTTGCCGTTGAACAGAAACGGCAATGCCTGCTCTCTGCCCTATCCGGAAACAGCCGTTCAATTTACTTGAAGCTGTTATCCATAATTGCCAACTAAAACCACTCTTTTGTATAAGGTGATTTGATAGTATTAGACTACAATATTTCACATTTCTTGTAAACCCTAAATTACTGAATATTTAAAATAATATTTTATCATCATTTTATTGTTTATATTTGATAAAAAATACTCCTTTTTAGCATTGGCCGATCAAAAAAGTTCGAGTTTATCGGAAAATAAAAAAACTGCACTGTCCACTCAATAACACAGCAGACAGTACAGTCAGTCCTTCAATCAAATCAATAAATTGAACAGCAACGAATCGTTATTGATGTCTTTATACGGAAAGCCGTTTTGTGCCATGCGTTCAACGAGTGGACCATAATCCGCCGGGTCTTTCAATTCAATCCCCACAAGGACAGGTCCCTGTTCCCGGTTATTTCGTTTGGTGTATTCAAAATGGGTGATATCGTCTTGTTCACCGAGCACATCGCCCATAAACTTCCGAAGAGCTCCCGCACGTTGCGGGAATGTGACGATGAAATAATGTTTCAGGCCTTCGTAAATCAAGGACTTTTCCTTGATCTCCTGCATGCGCTCAATATCGTTATTGCCGCCGCTGACGACGCAAACGACATTCTTACCACGAATTTCTTCTCGGTAAAAATCGAGTGCTGCCACAGACAAAGCGCCGGCCGGTTCTGCGACAATCGCATTTTCGTTATACAGCTCGAGAATTGTCGTGCATACCTTGCCTTCTGGAACCGGAACGATATCATCCAGTACTTTTTGGCAGATCGCCATCGACAAATCACCTACCTGCTTCACTGCCGCTCCGTCGACAAAGGTATCGATTGTCTCAAGTCGCGTCACTTGGCCTTCTTTGAGGGAAGCTTTCATGCTCGCTGCGCCTTGTGGTTCGACACCGATCAGTTTCGTTGATGGAGAGATGCCTTTTAAATACGTGCCGACACCAGACGCCAATCCGCCTCCGCCGATTGCGCAAAACATATAATCGACTGGTTCTTGCATATCATTGAGCACTTCGACCGCAACCGTTCCTTGTCCTGCGATGACCGCTTCGGTATTGAACGGGTGTACGAAAGTCTTGCCTTCTGCCGAACAAACTTCCATCGCTGCTGCGAAAGCATCATCAAAGCTGTCGCCGATCAAGATGACCTCTACATAGGCACCGCCAAAGCGCTTTACTTGTGACACTTTTTGACTCGGTGTCGTAAGCGGCATGAAAATCTTGCCTTCAATGCCAAGTGCCTGGCAAGAATAAGCCACGCCTTGCGCATGATTTCCGGCACTTGCGCAAACGACGCCTTTTGCCCGTTCAGCTTCGGTCATACTGCGAATGAAATTATAAGCGCCACGCAGTTTAAAGGAACGGACCACTTGCTGGTCTTCCCGTTTTAAAAAGACATTGCAGCCGTAACGTGCCGAGAGAATCTCATTGCGCTGTAAGGGCGTTCGGATGATGACATCCTTCAGCGCCTGATTAGCGACCATAATATCGGCCACGGTCACCTCGTCCGCGACAGCTTCCCTTTCCAGCTCTGTGATGTTTTTTGCCATCTGATTCACCCTCTTCATTTTGATTATTGAACTACTCTAACACATCGGCGCTCTTTGTTGTGTAAAAATTTAGACAATTATGTGAGCTTTTCATCAGATTTTCATTTTTTCGTAAATGTATGCGGTTTCATATTTAAAATGAGGTAAACTAGGAAGAAACGAGGCTTCGTGCAATGTCTCAAAAAAAAGAGGAGATGATGTCTTGAAAGATGTCCATCACAAAATCGCCATCATCACTGGCGGCAATAGCGGCATCGGATGGGAAGCTGCCAATATGCTTGCCGGACGAGGCTTCTCGATTCTACTGGCTGTCCGTGACCTGGTTAAAGGCGAAAACGCCAAACGGGAAATTCTCGATTTCCATCCGGAAGCGACGGTTGCGGTATTAAAGCTCGACTTGGCTGACCTTTCAAGCGTCCGCCACTTTGCGGACAGCTACAAAAAACACTTTCATTCACTCGATCTATTGGTCAATAATGCAGGAATCATGATGCCGCCATACGGCAAAACGAAAGACGGCTTTGAACTGCAGTTTGGCAGCAACTACCTTGGCCATTTCGCGTTGACTGCACATCTTCTGCCCTTGCTCGCCAAAACGCCAGCTTCGCGCGTCATCACACTCGGCAGTCTGGCGCATAACCGTGGCACAATCGACTTCGATAATCTCGACGGATCAAAAGGCTACAGGGCAAAAAAATTCTACAATCAAAGCAAACTCGCCAATATGCTATTTGCCATAGAACTCGACCGCAGGCTGAAAAAGCACAACCTACAGACCATCAGCGTCGCTTGCCATCCCGGAGTTTCAGCCACCAATATTTTCAAGATCGGCAAATACGACGCACCCGTGCTAGTGCGCGATTTCGCCAACCGCTTTTTGCAGCCACCCGATATGGGAGCGCTCGCCACCCTCCATGCCGCCACCGAACCGGATCTCAAAGGTGGCGAATACATCGGCCCGGCAGGAAAAGGGCGCAGAAAAGGCTATCCGGCTCTCGATACGCCCCATCCGACAGCCGTCGATGAAGCACTCGCTCAAAAATTATGGGACGTCGCCGAGCAATTGACGGGTGTCACATTCGATTTTGTATCGGCTGAGCGTGAACATTCATCACCGGAAAACTGACATTCACTACACCTTTTTTCATTTTTGATGAAAAATCCGATTATTGATACACTAAGCAGGGAACAGCAGTAATGCAGACAAAATTTCTTAATTGAGGAGCTGAGACGATGAACACAAAACAATTTGAAGTAATGAAGAACGGCAAAGGCTTTATTGCAGCGCTCGACCAAAGCGGTGGCAGTACGCCAAAAGCGTTAAAACTGTATGGTGTGAACGAAGATGCTTACTCCAATGAAGACGAAATGTACGACTTGATTCACGAAATGAGAACACGTGTTATGACAGCACCCGGCTTTACGTCAGATCACATACTCGGGGCCATCCTGTTCGAACAAACGATGGACCGCGATGTCTATGGCAAATACACGAGCGATTATCTCTGGGAAGCAAAAGGCGTCGTGCCATTCCTGAAGATCGATAAAGGACTCGCTGATGAACAAAACGGCGTGCAATTGATGAAGCCGAATCCGAATTTAAACGAGTTGTTGACGCGTGCGGTTGAACGCAATGTCTTCGGCACGAAAATGCGCTCAGTCATCAAAGAGCCAAACGAAGACGGCATCAAGCAAGTAGTCGACCAGCAATTTGAAGTGGCGAAAGAAGTTATCGCCGCAGGACTCGTGCCGATCATTGAGCCGGAAGTCGACATCAACAGCGCCAACAAAGAACAAATCGAGGCGATGTTAAACGACGAAATCTTGAGCCATCTTGATAAACTCAGCGACGACGAGTACGTCATGCTGAAATTGACGATTCCGACACTCGCGAATTTCTACAAAGAACTTATCGATCACCCGCGCGTCGTGCGCGTTGTGGCGTTGTCCGGCGGCTATCCGCGAGAAGAAGCGAACGAAAAGCTTGCTGAAAACAACGGCTTGATCGCCAGCTTCTCACGCGCCTTGTCCGAAGGCTTAAGCGCCGACCAAGCGGATGAAGACTTTAATGCGACACTCGACCAGTCGATTAAAGGAATCTACGAAGCATCCATCACCTGATATAAAAAAAGCGCTCCCTTTGTGGTGCGCTTTTTTTCTTATGGATTGGAATGTATAAATAAAATCAAATCCTGGTCATATAGCTAAAGTCATGCCCAAGCGGGAGGCGACTGCTTCGCGATGACATCACCAATAAACAACCCATGTCACTATCAAGCCTAAATAAGCATCACCACCAGCGGATGAAAATGTGAAAAAGAAATACTTCATCACTCAAAAACTACAATGAAATGTATAAGCCGAACCGCGCACAAGGGCGAGCCGATGCCAGGAGACAAGTGTTCTTCTTGGCTCATGGCGAAAGGCCTGCCCCAAGCGGGAGGCGACTGCTTCCTGATGACATCATAAAAGAACAACCCATGTCACTCACAAGCCTAAATAAGCATCATCCACCAGCGGATGACCAAAAAAAAATGACATGCTTCATCACTCAAAAACTACAATGAAATGTATAAGCCGGACCGCGCACAAGGGCGAGCCGAAGTCATGAGATGAGCGTTCTTCTCAGCTCATGGCGGGAGGCCTGCCCCAAGCGGGAGGCGGCTGCTTCGCGATGACATCATCAACGAACAACCCATGTCACTATCAAGCCTAAATAAGCATCACCACCAGCGGATGAAAATGTGAAAAAGAAATACTTCATCGCTCAAAAACTACAATGAAATGTATAAGCCGAACCGCGCACAAGGGCGAGCCGATGCCATGAGACAAGTGTTCTTCTTGGCTCATGGCGGGAGGCCTGCCCAAAGCGGGAGGCGACTATTTGGCGATGACATCACCAACAAACAATCCATGTCACCCCACCAGCCTCAACAAGCATCATCCACAAGCGGTCGATCAAAAAAAAAACGACATGCTTCATCGCTCAAAAACTACAATGAAATGTATAAGCCGAACCGCGCTCACGGGCGAGCCGATGCCAGGAGCCAAGTGTTCTTCTTGGCTCCTGGCAAGAGGCCAGCCCAAAGCGGGAGGCGACTATTTGGCGATGACTTCACCAAAGAACAATCCATGTCACTAACTTCTTCAACCTCTATTCAGCACAAAGGAGAGATTGCATGTTCTATTTCCTGGTTCCGATCGCTATCGTCTTCGGCCTTGGCTTTATCGTCGATCGCCGGCGCAAGACGTCTGCTTATTACGACAAGCCGACCCACCCGGACGCAAAACCTGGCGACAGCTCAAATTACACCATGGGCGACAACCGCTACACGAGCGGCGGCGAATAAGAAAAGCGCGGCATCCAATTCGGATGCCGCGCTTTTTCATTACGGACGATAATTCAGCGTGATGCCTTTAAGAAGATTCCGCATAAGTTGATCGCCCAGCTCTTTGTAGTTCTTGTGGCCTTCTTTCCGGAGAAAAGCGCCAAGTTCGCCTTTAGAAACATTGATCCCAGCCAGCTTCCACAAGTCAAGTAAATCTTCGCTCGTCAGTTCCAACGCAATGCGCAGCTTTTTCAAGACCAAATTGTTAACGTGTTCGCCACTTACGTCAGGTGGTCCGGCGTCACCAGGTTTCGGGCCGCGGTTAAAGGTAATCAGGCCGTTCAAAAAACGCTCCAACTGATCGTTTGCCAACGGAATATTGGCTTCTGCCCCTTCATCTTCTGGTTCCGGCGTTTTCGTTAAGATCAACGGGACATCCACCGCATCCACTTTTTCCCCGCCGAGTGCGAAAATTTCTTTTACGTCGCTATTTTTCAAGTCCAGCGCATAGCGCAACCGGATCAATACATCGTTATTGTCCATCTAAAAAAATCCTCCTGCCGTGTTCGATTCAAATCCTGTTCCATCATACCACAGAGAAATGGCGCCCCGAACCATCAGGGCGCTATTTTTCAACGTTCAATGAATGTATGACGGAACCAAGTGTATTCGCTAGTATGCCGTTCACGCAACTGATATTTCAAAATTTTTCCTGAAGCGTTGCGCGGCAATTCATCCGCGAAACGGAATTTTTTCGGGGCTTTGTGAGGCGGCAAATGTTCCAGCAAGTATTCCGAAAGCGCCACTTCATCGATCGTCTCCCCTTCTTTTGGAACGATGACAACACCGACGATTTCGCCCCACTCTTCTTCAGGGATTCCGACAGTCGCCGCTTCCTGAATTTGCGGATGACGATTTAGCAATTGTTCAATTTCAATTGAATAGATATTGTTTCCCGCAGAGATGATGCGGTCGGATTTTCGGTCGACGAGCGTGATGTAGCCGTCTTCGTCGATTGTCGCAAGATCGCCAGTCAACAACCAGCCATTTCGGAAGGCGGCTTCGGTTTCATCGGGCATCTTGTAATACGATTTCATGATTGTCTCGCCGCGCATGATGAATTCACCGACCCGCCCCGGCGCGACGTCGTTCATTGATTCATCGACCACTCGGACATGTGTCATGTACATTGACTTACCGCCGGCGCCTTCTTTATGAGCATGCTCGCTTGGCAACAAATAAACGCCTCCCGGACCGCCCTCAGTGAGAAAGCATAAATTATAAAATTGTTCGTGACCGAAGAATTTCATCGCACGTGCCACCAGGCCGCTTGGCATCGGGTCTGTCCCGTACATGCATTTACGAATCGTCCCGAGGTCGTACGTGCTCTCCGGTGCCTCCATCAATGCATGGTACATATCAGGCAATCCGAAAAACACCGTACAGCCGTCCTGTTGAATGGCTTCCAATACATCCCTGGTCGCAAAGTCGCGCAAGATGGTTTGTGGCACGCCGAGTATGACGCCGGTCACTAAAAACAAATTCAGCTGGGAAGGATGGAAAAATGGTGCAGCATGAAGCAAGCGGTCATCATGATTGACACCGGTCCCGAGGATGAAAGAGGTGCTGACATTGACGATTCGCTGGTGGTCAAAAAGTGCTCCTTTCGGCGGGCCGGTCGTTCCTGAAGTATAGAGGATTTCGGCATCGTCTTCCGGCAAGATTTCTACGTTGGGTTCCGTGCGGTCATCGTCCAGCATTTCGTCCCAGCTCAGGTGGGCTTGCTCTTGCGCTTTCGGGTAGACGACCACTTGGTGCAGCAGCTCCTCCGATTTCTTTGCTTCCGCCACTAAGCTTTCAAACTCCTGATCGCAAAACACATAGGCCGCATCCGACTGACCAAAGAGATAGCCCGCTTCCTCAGCATTTAGCCTGTAATTGACTGGGACGACGACGCCCCCTGCCTTCAATGCCGCAAAAAACGCTATGACGTAAGCATCCGAATTCTTCATGAATAGCGCGACTTTATCGCCTTTTGCAATCCCTTCACGTACTAAAGCGTTCGCCAAGCGATTCACTTCCGCGTTTAATTCCTGATACGTATAGGATTTCCCCTCGAAATTCAATGCCACTAAATCAGGCTGACGCGTCGCGTTCATCGTTAAAGACGTGGTAATGTTCATCTCCCATTCCTCCTTTGTTTGTTCATGAATCTCCCCTTCTGACTGAGCGGTAGTTCTTCAATATTATAATATTCTGAAAATATAGTCAATATTACAGTAATTGGAAATAAAAAAAGACTCTTTTCAGAGCCTCTCTCGTGCCAACTAATTTATGGCCAAATAGATAAGATACAAAGGAATCAATCCCAAGGCCATGTACTTGGCGACTACGAAGGTACTTATGCCGAAGCATTTCATTTTGGCTGTCAGCGCTTCGCGGAAATCATTGAACAATTCAGGCATTACTTGGCCCTCCTTTAGGGTATAAGACCAGTATAGGCTAGCAAGCTGCCACAAGAACAGCACAAGATACTCGTTTCTGTAACTTTTTACGGCCTCTTGCGGTCTACTCTATAGACACAAAAAGGGGGGCGAACCCAATGAAGCAAAAAGCCGGAACTAGTTGGTTGATACTAATCGTGGCTCTTTTGATGCTCGCTTCGTGCGGCACCGAAAGCGACAATCTACCGGAAGATCCGGATACAGGGGGCGAGATCATCGAAGGTGAAGTCACATCAACAATCGAAGAAATGGACAATGGAACCTACCGTTATACCGTAAAAAACGATACACAAGAGCTTGTGACGTTCAACTTCACGAGCGGACAGCGCTATGATTTCACTTTAACTGACGAACAGGGCATCGAAGTATTCCGCATGTCGTCCGTCAGCATGTACACCCAAGCGCTGGGTGAAGAAAACTTATCCCCTGGCGAAGAGCTTCAATACGATATTCAAGTGCCAGCAGCCAATCTCGAACCTGGTACCTATACGCTTGAAGTGTGGATGACATCGACAGAAGGCACAAATTATCCAGCGGAAATTGAACACATCATCGAATAGCAAAACACCCGAACCGAATGTTGCGGTTCGGGTGTTCTACTATGTGCCGTGATTGCTCGTTTCTTGGCTTTCACGATAGACTAAAATCATCAATTAGTTAAAAAGGAGAATCCTATGGAACTTACACCTATTCCCGATCACGTGAAAGACGGGCTCGACATCCTATTTGTCGGGTTCAACCCGAGCATCCGCTCTAGTGAAACCGGCTATCATTACGCGAATCCAAACAACCGTTTTTGGAAGATCCTCTTCGAATCCGGACTAACACCCAGAAAGTACGCGCCGGAAGAAAATCATGATTTACTCAAACTTGGCTACGGCTTGACGAATATCGTTCCTCGCCCGACTAAAGCAGCGGCCGATATCACTAAAGAGGAATACAAAGAAGGCGCCGAACAATTAAAACGCAAAATCGAACGTTACCGGCCGAAAGTGCTATGTTTTGTCGGCAAAGGTGTCTACCTCCAATTTAGCGGCAAGAAATCCACTCATTGGGGCAAGCAGCCGGACTCAGTCATTCCTGGTGTCATCGAATTTGTCGCTCCCTCTTCAAGTGGCCTAGTGGGGATGAAACAAGCCGAAATCGTGGAAATTTACGAAGGTTTGCACCAATTGATATGTGAAAACAACTAAAATTCACTTGCAAATTATTCACAAATTAGACACTTACGAAAAAAGTTCCCCTATTGGTATAGTGTTGGAATGGTTGTTGAAACGACTGCTTTTATCCAGTCTATTACTATATCCAATATAAAAGAAATGGGGAATCTTTATGCAACAAGACAAACGCCTGCCACATAATGGCAAAGAAGGACTGCTTTTCGGCTCGCTAATAGTGACAATAACGGTGCTGCTCATGACCAGCTACAACGTCATGCTTCATACAGAGCATTTTACACTGGAAACGATGTGGACAATCCTAAAAATCATACCGGTCATGTGGATCATTGCAATGATTCTTGAAGGAGCAATCTTTGGAAGACTAGCAGAATCGTTAACAAAGAAACTGACGAATGACTCCTCTTCTTTCCACAAAAAAGTTTTGCTCCGTATTGTCTTCACAGTCATTGGCATGTCCGTGGCGATGACTTTTGTCGGTGACATCATCGCCAATGGCATCCACAACGAAATCTTCAGTAACTGGCTCGCGCATTGGCCATACAATTTTGCGATTGTACTGATTGCCGAAATTCTATTGATCCAACCCCTCGCACGCCAGGTAATGGTGAAATTGCACGAATCAAAAGACCGTCAAGCTGCCATCGTCCGATAAGTAACTGCACATTGATTATTCTCCTTTTGTTGCGGGTAAACAATTAGCACAAGGAGGAGATTCTACATGGCAAAAACAGCAATCGTTACAGGAGGCGGCAGCGGGCTCGGGCAATCGGCCGCGTTGCGCTTGGCACAGGAAGGCATCAATATCGCAGTCGTCGACATCAGTGAAAAAGGCGGCAATGAGACGGTCGAGCAAGTAAAAGCGCTTGGCCCGGATGCTATCTTTATCCGTGCAGATGTATCCAAAGCACAAGAAGTCAAAAACTACGTTGATAAAACGGTCGAACATTTCGGATCGATTGATTATTTCTTCAATAACGCCGGCATTTCCGGGAGCGGCAAACAATTTCTTGAAACGGATATAGAGGAAATCGAGCAGATTGTCGGTATCAACATGCTCGGCGCGCTTTATGGCCTGCGCTATGTAGCAGAAGTAATGGTGAACAACGGTGGCGGGGCGATCGTCAATACTGCATCAAGCGCCGGCGTCATCGGTCAAGATACAGTCGTCACTTATTCCGCAACCAAGCATGGCATCGTCGGCATGACTAAGTCACTGGTTGCCGAATACGCGAAAGACGGCTTGCGCGTGAACGCTGTGGCTCCTGGTCCGACTGAAACGCCGATGGTCAAAGCCTATTTTGACGCCAATCCAAAAATGAAGAAAAGCGCAGAAGAAGGCATCCCGCAAAAACGCCTCGGTACAGCAGATGAAGTCGCAGAACTCGTGGCGTTCCTGCTGACGTCGAAAGCGCAATACATTAACGGCGACGTCATCCGCATTGACGGGGGCTTCACCAGCACAAAATAATTGAGAAAGCTTCCAAGAGTTCATTCTCTTGGAAGCTTTTTTAGTCGTTCTCCAGGGACATCCGAAAGCAGCCAATAAAAAAACAGGAAAGGAGCGCAATGCCCCTTCCTGTTTTTTCGTTTCCTATCCAACCAGCTTCTGTCCGCAGTTTGGGCAAAATTTAGCACCGCTCACTTTCTCGCCGCAATTCGGGCAGAAGTTCGGTCCTTGTTGGCCGCCCGTGCTGCCTGAAGCGCTTGATGAACTTGCGCTCGAGTTTGGCGATTCTTTCTGGTCATCCATCATTTCCTTGGCGATGTTCATTCCCATCATCATGCCCGCCATATCGGAGGCTGTATTTGACCCGGATGATTTGCCCATCGCATCCGCGACAGAGATTTGCTGGTATTTTGACACGTCTCCGACCATGCCGTGTGAGGCGTTTTTATTGATCATGTCCTGGATTTCTTTCGGGTAGTTAAAGCTCATGACCTGGAAGCCAGTCACTTTCATCCCGTCGTCCATGATTTCCATGTTCAAATCATCCTGGATGCCCTTGCCGATTTCATGTGAATTCGACTGCAAATTGAACATGTCCTTGCCTTCACGGGTGATCCACTTCATCAATAATTGATCGAGACGCGCCGTAATGCGCAATTGAACATCTTCGACCAGGTAGCTTTGTTTGACGCCGGCGACTTTGTCGATCAAATTGACGTAATCGTTCACTTTAAAATGGAACGTGCCGTTCGCGCGGATGGGCATGCCGCCCGGAAGCTGCGGAGCGGGGATATTGATAGGGCTTTTCGTGCCCCATTTGACGGTGAATTCTTTCGTATTGACGAATAGCACTTCGACTCGCATGCCGCTGTTAAAGCCGAAGCGGAAGCCTTTCAAAGTGGACAGGAACGGCACGATCTCTGAAACGATGTCGTACTCGCCTTCTTGCTCGAAGATCCCTTCCACTTTGCCGTTATTGAAGAAAATCGCATCCTGGCCTGGCCGAATGATCAACCGGCTGCCTTTTTTGATTTCCTTATTCGTCCACTTCCAAAAAATCATATCGTCGCGGAACTCTTCCCATTCCACCACGTCTGAAAATTGATTGCCAAAAAATGCCATGTTCTTCATTCCTTCCTTTGTTCGATCGCCTAGAAGCTTCGGCCGCCGCCACTGAATGAACGCCCGCCGCCGGTCATGCCACCGCCGCCACCAAATCCGCCGCCATCTTTATTTTTCGGAACTTTTCTGCGCGTGACGGTTTTATTGCGGAAGCGGTCATTCTGGCTGCGTACGCGTGTGTGGTCCCGGTCGACGTATGTGCCAGGGGTCGTCGTCACCTTGCCCCCTGCGTTGTAAAGCATTGACCCGACAATCACCCCCGCGAGCAATATCGCGATGGCTAAATGAAACCAGCTTTTCAAGAAAATGCTCTCCGGATTGACACCCGGCCGGTATTCCATGTATTCGCTTGAAGTGACGACTGTTTCTTCGAACGCATCCGCATAATCGCCCGATTGCATCTCAGGGATAATCCGGTCAAGCACGAGATCGACGCGTTCCGGATCCAGCGTCTGCTCGGCCGTACCGAAACCAGCGAGATAGACTTCACGGCCGCCGATATCGATCGTCAATAGTACCGCATCTTCACGGCCTGTACTATCTGCGCGCGCATCGAAGAAATCACCCATATAGCCTTCGATCGATTGCCCTTCCGTACTATCGGTCGTCAAAAACAGAAAATCCACGTTTTGTTCCGCACCGTATTGCTCTGCCAAGGCTTCCAGTTCCTGCGCTTCTCCGCCACTGAGCAAGCCGGCTTCGTCGTATATCAAATCACCGGTTTGTGCTGAAACGGACAATCCGCTAATGAAAAACAGCAGTAAAGCCACTATCGGCATCCACGCCAGTTTACATGAAAACTTTTTCACCACAAGACACCCCCTACCGCAAAGGCGATGGCTTTCATGGCCACAAAACTCGATACGGCGATGCCGGTGAACCACAAGGCGACTTTGCCGGCGCTGATCGGCGGCTTGCCGACCACTTTGCCGGTTTGCCCGTTCATCGCAAAGGTATGCTCTTTATTGTCGAAATCGTAATACACCATCCACACTGGGAATAAAGTGTAATAGACTTTCTTTTTTTGCGCATCGATCTGCTTGGTCGTATAGCTGACGGATGAATAGCCGGAAATGGTCGTGCTGATATAAGCGTCGATATAAGGGACGATTTTCGATTCCACACGGGAAAACAATTGCTCGTCGTCGAAATCGTATTTTTCGGCTAAATAGCCCGCCAAATACGGCATGCGGAAATCTTTTAATTCGCTGTAATCGTAAGGCTCCAGCTTATCCATCAGCACATCGTCCATTTTTTCCGAAGCATCCGCCGGCACTTTTAAATAACTCAAATCGATTTCCCGGAACACGTCATAAAAATTCGTTTCCGTATAAATTGTATCTCCGCTTTGGTAAGTCCGGACTTGCGTGCCGATTGCCTGGATATGGGCTTCGCCTTCGATGTCGTAAAGCCAAAACGGCACGTACATGCCTGTCATTTTCTTGATGCGGTCGCCGCTCATAAAGCCGCGCGGGGTCAATCGCCCGCCGCGCGTCCATTTCTTGAACGCTGTGACCGCTTCATCTTTGCTGACGGTAAACGGAATGACTTTGGCCGGGGCGAGATCTCCCGTCAAACGGTCTGCCAATACGACCGATGCCCCGCAGAAGCTGCAGTGGGTCGCGGTCGTTTCCGCTTCAGTCAGGATGATCGCCCCGCAGTTTTCGCAATGGTATTCTTTCGCTTCGCCTTCATCGAATTTCCGTTCGATGTTCTGTTCCGGAAAGGTCTCGATGTTTTCTTCATGGCCGCAGCTCGGGCAGCTTAAATGGCCCGATTCGCTATCGAACGCCATGTCAGCTCCGCAATTCGGGCATTTGTAATGGATGACCAAACGAGTTTCCTCCCTTCGTGCTTCAGGATCGCGTCCAGTTGCCGGACATTACTCGTTCTTTCCGATTTGGCTCTTCAGCGCTTCCAGTTCCGCGTCCACATTGGTACCTGATTTCAAGGACTCCAGTTCCTCGTCGACATTCGGGCCGTCATCGTATTTCTTCGCCAAGTCCTTGATGCTTGTCTCTGAGCTTTTATTGAGTTCAGCCATCGCGGCCGATTCATCCAATTGCTGGTTGATTTTCTTCTCCATCGCATCGAATGCCGAGATGCGTTCGCCTGCCCCTCCGACACTGGACGCGAAATCATTCATGCGCTGTTGCGTCTTCGCAACTGCCGCTTTGCCTTTCAGTTCTTGGCGGCGCGATTCAAGCTCGCCGATATCGCTCTCTAATTTATCGTGCATTTGGCGCATCTGCTGCGTATTCGTCGCCGCGAGTTCGACCGCCGTCTCTTTGTCCGTCACGCGTTCCGACAGTTCCGCCTTGCGCTGGAGGAATTTTCGGGCGTCTTCTTCATTGCCCGCTTCGAGCGCTTTTACCGCATAGCGCTGCATATCGTCCATCTCTTTCTTCAACTCATCAAGTTCGCGGCGCTCGCGTTTCTCTGCCGCCATGATCGCTGCCGTCTCGGATTTCACTTTGCCAAGGTCGCTATTCAAGTCGCGCAAATACTGATCGATCATCTTTTCCGGGTCTTCCGCCTTGTCCAGCATTGCGTGGATATTGCTCGTCATAATGTCTCTGAAACGTTTTAGGATCTCCATTTTCATTCTCCTCTTCGATTAAATTTGTGGTTCTGTAAAACTTCTATTATTTTTTGGATTCTCCTCTAAAATGCTCACTCACTCTAACTTCCACTGGTTGTCAGAGTAATATGAATACGTTTAATCCATGAATTGGTTTCGTTTGAGTCCGTTGGAATGAAAAGAACCGCCCCCTGCCGCTAGCGAAAAAAGCGCTGGAGACGGGTGGCGACAATCGCATTTCTTTTAAACTAAAGACATTTCAATTAAAGATTTTTTCATTTTTAAGTTTACAGAAACTTCGAAAAAGGAAATAGAAGGGAGTAGTTAATCAAAACTCTAGGAGGAACTTAAGTGGGACATTATATTCAAGTTGAAGAAAACGTGAAAATTCATGTAGAAGATATTGGCTCTGGACAGCCCGTCGTCTTTCTTCACGGCTGGCCGTTGAACAATAAAGCATTCGAATACCAGACGAGCTTGCTCGCGAAGAACGGCTTCCGCTATATCGGTGTCGACATGCGCGGCTACGGAAAATCCGACAAGCCCTGGGCAGGATACGATTACGATACGATGGCCAAAGACCTGGAAGCGGTCGTCAATGAACTTCGTCTAGAACCATTCGTGCTCGCCGGTTTTTCCATGGGCGGCCCGATCGCTATTCGTTATTTGACAAAATTCGGGTCGGAAAAAGTCGACAAACTCCTCTTGATGGGTGCTGCAGCTCCGATCTTCACGCAGCGTGATGATTTCAACGTCGGCATGAAACCTGAAGAAGTGGACGACATCATCGCCCAAATCGAAAAAGACCGCCCGGCGTTTCTTGCCGAGTTTGCGGACTTGTTTTTCGAACAGAAACATTCACCGCAATTCCTGAATTGGTTCCAGTCACTGGCGCTTGAAGCAGGCGCACACTCCACATTGAACTCAGCCGTTGCCCTGCGCGACGAAGACTTGCGCGGCGAGCTGTCTTCTATTACAGTGCCGACAGCTATTTTCCACGGCAAAAAAGACCAGATCTGCCCTTACGAACTCGGCGAAATCCTGGACAAGGAAATCCCGAACTCTGTACTCGTACCATTCGAAGACAGCGGACACGGCATCAATGCTGATGAGCCGGAACGTTTCAACGAAGAACTCTTGAACTTCCTGAATAGTTCAAGCACCTAATCTACGAAGCGCCAAAAAAATCCAGCCTCCCTATATTCAGGAAGGCTGGATTTTTAATTGAACCGAAAAGCTGTCGCAAACGACCGCACAATGTCGATCAAAGTGCCGGTCATCTCTTTTGGGGATTTCTCATAGCCTGTTTTGGCCCATTCCAGAATAAGTCCTGAAGTCCCGTACGCCATATACCGTTTGAACTGCTGGGAGTTAATATGGTCGTTGTGGATCCCTTCGAATGTAAACCCTTCGTCGAGCATTTCAAAAATCGCTTGCGGCAACTCTCCGTGAAGTCCTGGGATGGTATCTTCTGTTAGATATAAATTGAAAAAAGAACGATTATCATACACAAAGCGAATCAATTCAAAAGAATCCGCATCCATTGCCGAAGTGAGCACATCCGCTCCCTTTTTGTAGCGCTCGGTACTGGTTCGTTTAATCTGCCGGAACATTTCTTCGAGCAGTTCTTCAGTCAAATGGAACTTGTCCAGATAATACAAATAGAAAGTCGCCCGGTTATACTGCGCTCGGTGGACAATATCTGTCACCGACACGTGGCTGTATCCTTTTTCGTTGATCAATTCGATATACGCTTCTTTTAAATGCTGCTTCGTTCGCTCTGCTTGCGGAGATAATCTTTCTTTTTTACTTTTCATCGCCCATCCCCCTTAAACTCGACAGTTCTCAAGAATGTGTCGAATTACTCGACACATCCGGAAATTTTACTGATTGAGAGCTTGCTTGCAAACGCTTACAGTAAAAGAGTAGCCTATTTTCAAGTTTAGCATATCCATGAAAAGGAGAGAGATATCCATGATTAATTACCAAGACAAAGTCGTCATTATTACCGGCGGAGGTTCCGGTCTTGGCCGTGCCGCTGCCGACTCGATCGCAGCTCAAGGCGGCAAGCTGGTCCTTGTAGACATGAACAATGAGTCACTGGAAGCGAGCAAAAACGAAATTCTGGCAGATTTCCCGGACGCTTCTATCAAGATTGTTGAAGCAAACGTGACCGATGAAGAACAAGTGAAAAACTATGTCCAATTCACGCTCGATACATTCGGCAAAATCGATGGCTTCTTCAATAACGCCGGTATCGAAGGCAAGCAGAACTTGACGGAAGACTACGGTTCTGATGAATTCGAAAAAGTCATCAGCGTCAACTTGAACGGTGTCTTCTACGGCATGAAGCACGTCTTGAAAGTTATGAAAGAGCAAGGCTACGGCTCGATTGTCAATACCGCATCGGTTGGCGGCATCCGCGGCATCGGCAACCAGTCCGGCTATGCAGCGAGCAAGCACGGCGTTGTCGGCATGACACGCAATTCCGGCATCGAATATGGTGAGTTTGGCATTAGCATCAACGCCATCGCACCAGGCGCCATCATGACGCCAATGGTCGAAGGCTCTTTGAAGCAAATCGCTGGAGACGACTGGGAAGCAGCCGGCCAGGAATTCGTCAGCGTCAACCCGATGAAACGTTTCGGTAAACCAGAGGAAGTTGGCAACCTCGTCGCTTTCTTGTTATCGGATGCAGCGAAATTCATCAACGCTACCGTCATTCCGATCGACGGCGGCCAATCCTATAAATATTGATCACACGAACAGCCCGGGATTTCCCGGGTTGTTTTTATTTTGACTCAATACTTAAACGTATTTTCCGAAGCTTACCGCTCGCTTTCCGTGGGCTCGCGCCCAAGCCTCCTCGCTCACTACGTTCACTGCGGGGTCTCGGTCGTCTCGCTTTACCACAGGAGTCGAGCGGACGCTTCTCCAAACACTCCAATATCTCGCTGATATCAATACACAGCAAATACGATTTTTCTCAGTAACCGGAAAATCATCTACTCAAGACGCATCACATGCATTTCCGAATCAAATCACAGATAATAAGAAAGTATTTAATTGCGGGAAGGCCTTGTCCTGCCCAAACTGAAGGAGTGTTACGATGCAATCAATTAAAGGGAAAACGGCGATCATCACAGGTGGAGGACGCGGCATTGGCCGTGCGACAGCGATCGCTCTTGCCAATGAAGGCGTAAATGTCGGCTTGATCGGCTTGAATCAGGAAAATCTCGACAAAGTATCTGTCGAACTGCAAGATGCGAATGTCAAAGTGGCAACAGCTTCAGCCGATGTGACGGATCTCGCAGCGATTGAACAAGCGACAGAGAAACTCAAAAACGAACTCGGGGCTATCGACATCCTGATCAATAACGCCGGCACCGGAAAATTCGGCGGCTTTATGGAACTATCTCCAGAAGAATGGAAAAACATCGTCGACGTCAACTTGATGGGTGTCTATAACGCCACACGTGCCGTCTTGCCTGGCATGATCGAGCAAAGCTCAGGCGATATCATCAATATTTCGTCCACTGCAGGTCAAAAAGGCGCACCGGTCACGAGCGCTTACAGCTCTTCCAAATTCGCTGTCATGGGCTTGACTGAATCGCTCGCACTCGAAGTACGCAAACACAATATCCGCGTTACGGCGATGACGCCGAGCACAGTCGTCACGGACCTTGCTCACGAGTCCAATTTGATCACAGGAGATGCTGAAAAAGTCATGCATCCGGAAGACTTGGCGGACTTGATTGTCGCTAGTTTGAAACTGCATCCGCGCGTCTTTGTTAAGAGCGCCGGACTATGGTCGACTAACCCATCCTAAACAAAAACGGAGCTTGAGGAAATTTCCTCAAGCTCCGTTTTTTATTTGTGATCGTTATCCGTCACATCGTGATCGTCTTCGCTTGATACGTGCTTCGAATATTCTTTTGCGTCTTCCTGTTGGTCTCTGCCTTTTTCTTCACCGTAATCTGTAGCTTCATTGTCTCCATCTAGCGCCTCTTTTGTTTTATTGATTGCTTTATCAATCGCAGATTCACGTGCCCCCACTTGCTTTTCAGGCGTGCGCCCAGCGGTTCCTTTTCTGGCCATACAGCAATTCCTCCTCGTCGTGCATTTTGTATACTGTACCCGTTCATCCGGAACTTACACCTGCTCAACGACACAAAAAATGTCAGTTATTTCATTAAAACATGCCGCTTTCGTGGTTATTGCGAGTGGCTTGACGCCTTGCATCTGCTTCTGCCGTGCTTTGGTTTAAGGATTTGTCAGCTTTTCCTAAACTGTATTTTTTCTTTGTCAGTTTATCCACGATATAGCTCCCAATAAACAAAGCTGCAAAGAACCCCCAGAAAATCCACATCATCCAATGCATAAAAATCTCCCCTTTCGTCTTTTGTTCACTTAGTTACCTTGTAGTACGTATTCGCCTGTATAAAGTTTCAAAAATCGGTATTTTCAGTTATTCTTTAAATAAAGTTTAGCTTATGACTTTCTTTTGCCTCATACTGTTTTCCCGAAATCATTGAGCATGCCGTGCAGTCTTAATGAATCATCATCATTTATCAATGGGAGGTGAAGCGATGTGGTTCCTATTCGGCCTGCTTGCCATCACGGCGACCGGTGCCAACCTTTTGTTATACGCAACAGGGAAAGATTATCGGTTAGCGATGGCGCTAGGACTGTCGTTTACCGCTTTGACCATCGTGGCTGATTACAATATCGTTGCCAGCTGGGTCCGTGCAGAAGATTGGTCGGCACTAGCGGATGTCGTACCGATTATGGCGACAGCATTATGGGTTTTGACGATAGTCTCGATTTTATTAAACATCCTTCCGATCCTTTTGGAATGGAAAAGGAAGAACGGCTAGCCGAGGAACATGAGTCAGGTTTCTTTTACACACAAAAATCCCCACAGTCTTCTTTTAAGAAGCTGTGGGGATTTTTGATGCCTCTAAGGCTCCATCTATCCTATTTCAATATATGGTTCACCGGGTATTCAGCTTGAATTCTCTCTACCAAATCGATTCTGCCCATTCTGGATGATCAACGAACGGGTTACGGTTGCCTTGGATGTCCTCGATTTTTTCGTTGCGTTGCTGTTCCCATGAGCTGACCGGGTCTTGCTCATGCCATTCGAGCAACACAGAAATCTTGCCATGGTAAGGCGTTGAGCCGTTATTCACGAAATCATTCAGTTCCAAGTCTACGCCGTCACCTGATTCATAACGAACCGCCATATAAAACAGCATCCGGGCGACATCGCCTTTCACTTCATTTGGCGGCTCCCAAGAAGTCGGTGTGCGTAAGCAGCCATCACAGCCACTGACGGTACTGCCACCGTAATTAAAGTCCAAATTGCCGCGCAGCCCATTCACTTGTACGTCGGTCGGGCGCAAATGATGGATATCCGTTCCCGCTCCCATCGCCGTCCCGAAATTGCCGTGAGACTTCGCCCATGTGTGTTCGCGGTTCCAATCTCCGACATTGCCGCCGTTCAAGGATTTCGAACGGGACTCGCCTGTATATAATAAGAGAACGTTATTCGCGTTATTTGGGTCTTCATCAGTGATTTTCAATGCGTCCCATACTTGTGAATAACTAAGTTCCGTGTGTCCATCGATGATGTCGTGAAGCTCTGCTTTTAATGACTCGCCTTGCAAACCATTCGCCGTTTCGTAATAGCCATCCACAGTTGGATCTGGATCAGGGACTGGGGTTACGCCAGATTCCATCGTGTGACTTCCTAGGTATTCCACTGTATCGCTTGGGTATACCGTCCATTCAGTTGAAGGGTTGAATGAGTTATTCACTATGCTGTCGCCAGACTGAATATCCGGATTGCGGACCAGCGTAACGTCTTTCAAGTTGTCGATGCGTGCACCTACTTGGCCAAGCGAATCGATCGGTGCTCCGGATTTTTCTAGGACCAATGCATCGTCGCCATTGAAATTGACGACACTGTTATTTTGCAAATCGCCCTTGCTTTGGATCGCTGCATTGGCGCTCCCGTGATAAATGACGACCGTCTCACCGTTTGCGACAGTGCCGGAAAGAGCCATTTCACTTTGCGAGGAGGTGCTGCCATTGGTATACAGCGACAATGAATAAGGGCTCAATTCAACAGAAGTGCCTGTGCCATTATAAATCTCGATTGCTTTGTTGAAGCTGCTGCCTTCTATGTATTCCGAGATAAATAAGTCATTCGCCGGAGCAGCTGCTTCCACCGTCGTCTGTGATGTCGGCACCCCAAAGCTTGCGACTAACCCTACTGCCAATAAAGCCTTTGCTGATTTGTTCCATAAGCTGTTATTCATCTTCCTGTCGTCCTCCTTTTTAGTAAAAGCCCTTAACTGTGTAATGGTGATTTTTATTTTGTAAATTTTTGAAACTTAATTATTCAAATTTACAGTTTTTTCTACCACCGTTTTCAACTTTACAGAACGCTTTCTACAAGGTCAATGTTATTTAGCAAAAATTACAGAAAATTAATAAAAAGTGCTGAATCAATTCTGTCATTGATTCAGCACTTTTTAACTTAATTGCTTTCTGATTAAGCTTATTCAAGCAAAGTATAAAAGAGATCGGACTCATCCAGCATTGTCACTTCAGTTAACTCTTCACGGCTGGCTACCTCATTAATGTCCATCATGGGATCGAAAATTGCTCCGTATAAGATGGCAACCTCTACTCCCGCTTCTGTTTCAAACGTGAAACTTCCTGTTGTATAGGGCAAATCCTCCGTGACGTCAAATCCATGATAAGGAACACTTCTGTACCAATGATAGCCCTTTTCACTTTCTGTAATACTTGCCGCCCCTAAAGCCCCTTCGTACTCATACAATACAATCGTTTCGCCTTTATATTCTTCCACCGTAACACCACGCGCTTTGTCTTCCAGCCCATTTTCCATTGCTTCCTCTTTTGTATCGTACCAAACGGCCTGATTACAAGCTGCTAAGGTGAACACGAGACAGATGCCAAGAACCATCGTTTTGAAGCTTTTCAAAGAACCATTCCCTTCAATTGGTCTGCTTATCAATGAACTCGAGCTAAATCAACGTCAGCATGAACGTAATAACAAGTGCCTGCCCCAGGATAATCGACAAGTTTTTAATATTTATTATTCTCTTTTCTGGCAGCAAGAACTTGTACGCCACTGAAAAAATCACCAATAAAACGACAAAAGTGAACAGCAGTGATGTTAAAAATTCGGCCATTGGAATTCCTCCTAACATTTCATCATTACCCTTTTAATACGCGTTGACTACAAAAATCTCTAGTTCGCGCTCACAAATCTTTTCTACTCATAAGATTTCAGGATCATAAGGCTCCATCAAAGCCGCTGTGATTTCTTTTCTTTTTCGTTCAATTATTGTTATTTGGCGGAATGTAATGATGGAAAGGACAATAAGCGCGATGAATATATAAACATTCTCTTGATTGTCCTTATGGATTATTTTTGCCATGTTTTTTATTCCCTCCCCCATACCAGCCCATAAATTCACCTGAATTAAGAAATGCCTTTAAGAAACAGCTTCAACACTTCGCTATAGAGTTTGGGTTGTTCCATATGAACTAAGTGAGAGGCAAAGGGAATAATCGAAACATGAACATTTTCATGCATGGAACGGTAGGATATCGCCCCTGTTGTCTCGTTAGGGTTCCCTTCGCCCACAATAAGCAAGATAGGGGAACGGATTCCCGCTAAATCTTTTGTTTCTTCAAACGGATACCATTCGTCATTTCGTGCCATGTACAGAAACTGTTTCCAATCGGCTGCGTGCAATTGATCGAAGTGATGAATGGCTTCTTCATTTTGAAGGAGCTGAGTTTGAACGGCTACATCTTCCTTGTGCATCTGGTTCCAATTCTCAGGTTTTCCCGGTGTTATACCGGATAGCGTCAAGCTTTTGACTTTTTCGGGGAACCTCTTAGCAAAAAACAGCCCAACCAACGCGCCCAATGAAGCACCTACGATATGAATAGAGCTCATTTCTTTTTTCTCCAATGTATCCAATAGGTCCCTCGCCGCGTCCTTAAAAAAATTAGACAAATCATTGTTGATGGATTGGCCATGTCCGCGTAAATCAGGCAGTACCACGCGAAATGAGTCTTTAAAGAATTCTCTTTGGTATTCAAAGTCCGTCATGCCCGTCTGCAGCCCTGTGTGCAAGAATACAATCGGCTCTCCTGTCCCCACTTCTACTGAATGCAAAATCATGAAGGTATCTCTTCCTTTCCTCGTACATTTGATAACCGGAATTCAAGTGTAGCTCCATCTTTTCGATTAGAGCACTTGAATAGTAAACTTCATTCAATATATAGAAAAATTTGTTAATTAAATTGTACCTTACATTTTTCTGGAACAATAGGGGGAATTTCATTAGCACTGCTTCCCCCCCTTAGTATCTCTACGGAACAAAAAAGAAGATGCTCAACACCAGCACCTTCTTACCTAAGCCTTATTGATTTATGGTCGAGCTGTCCCGGCAGAAATTATTCCCTATTTACCGAAAGAAGAAAGAAACTTCACTCTGTCCCCCATTGGCGGGATATTATTATCAACTAAAGCCACTTCTAAAATGGCTGGGCCGTTCAAGCCGGTTAATGCGTCCAGCATATTTTGAGACAAATCGTCCAAATCATCTACGCGGAAGTTCGGGATATTTAAGGCTTCAGCCATTGCCGCAATATTGACTGGCTCTTGCTCGAAAGATGGATGCGAGCGTTTATATTGCAAAGTATGCCCCTGGTAAACCATCCCTAAGCGTGCATTATTCATGACGACGAACAAAACAGGCAGATTGTATTCTTTAGCGGTGAGGATCTCCATGCCGTGCATGAAGAAACAACCATCGCCCGTCAGTGCCACGACCGGCCGATCAGGTTCAGCCAGCGTCGAGCCGATCGCTGCGCTCAGCCCGCTCCCCATAGCCCCGAAATGGACGTTGATATCAAAAGTGTCTTCTTCCAAAACGTCCATATCATGAATCACATAGGCCATAAATTCGCCGATATCAATTGTATAGCGCGTGGAAGCCGGCAACAATTCCTGCAACTTCAGCAAGACGTTTTTCGTATTGTATTCCGCATCCTGCTCCGTTCCCTGATCACGCTCCACTAACTTCACAGTCTGCGGTCTTGTCAGTCCTCGATCTTTGAGTTCGTCAATAATTTGGGACAAACTATCCGTCATGTCTCCATGCACAGGAATATTAACAGGATACTTTCGGCCGAAAACAGTGTCGTCAAAGTCCAGCTGGATCACAAATCGGTCTTTTGCGAGATTTGGGTTGTAATTGCTGGTGGCAGTTTCCCCTAAACTGGACCCCAGTACCATTAAGGTCTCTGCATCGCCTTCGTTCACCAACAACGAAGTCTGCTCATTGCCGGCAAAACCGAACACGCCTGAAAAAAGCGGATGATCTCCCCGGAACAGTCCCTTAGCTACAGGTGTCGCGACGATCGGCCAATCGAGTAATTCGGCCAGTTCGACGACTTGAGCCACTGAATTGCGCACCCCTTGCCCCGCAAAGATGAACCCCTTTTTCTTCTGCATCAATCGATCGGCTACTCGCTTTACTTGTTCAGCGGAGATTGGGGCATGCCGCTCGATTTCGAGCTTCGGAATCGGCAGTTGTTCGATATTCCCCATTTGCACATCGATCGGCATCGCCACATGGACCGGGCCCGGGACACCAGACAGCGCAATTTGTGTCGCTTTGGCAACCTCAGCCAATAAATTCTCCGGTTTCAATACTGTCACACTATACTTGGTGATCGACTGAAAAAGCGACTGTGCATCCAGTTCCTGCGACGCATTCAAGCCCATCGTACTGACCGGCACAGCCCCAGTAAGAAACAGGATCGGCAAATGTTCGCGCATCGCGTTAGCCGCCCCAGTCAGTAGGTTCGTGCCTCCAGGGCCACTGCTGCCGATGCATACACTCAGTTCCCGAGAATACTTTGCGTAGGAAGCGGCCATATAAGAAGCGGCCCCTTCGTGTTTGGTAACAATCGGAGTCATTTCCGGAAAATCCAATAATTGATCATAAAACGCATTGACTGAACCTGCGGGTATCCCAAAGATATACTTAACACCATTTCCTTCTAGGTATTCCAACACATTACGAACTGCTTTCATAACACGCCCACTCTCCTCAAATAGTAGTAGCCAAAGCTTTATTCTGTTGTATCAATAAATCCAAGCATTCCCTCTAGGTGTGCACTCAAGCTGTAAACATAATGGAGTTTTAGTCAATCGCTATCATTTTAAAAATTTGATACCTTGTGTAAGTATCTCTTTTAATTGTTATATATTTCAAAAAACTTGCTGTGTCATTTTTACTATAAGTTTCAATTCGAAAATATGCAATAGCTGGAAGGGAAATTCAGTTAGTAATTTTCAGGGAAGCCATTCTTTTCCGTAAAAAAAAGAAGCCCTTAAATGAGCTTCTTCACTAATAGATTTTGATTAGTTTGATGCCGGTTCCGCATACCCACTTCCTGCTAAAACCTCTTCTGCAGTCAATTCCAGCCATTCCTCAACTGGCATATTGGGGTGCTGCGTCAAAAACTTTTGCATAATGTCATACCCGATCATGTGACTAGCGAAGATAGGCACTTTGGTAACGGCATTGCCATAATAAAAATCGTTCCATACTTCAACTTCCGCCGAATCTTTTTCTTTTAGAAACAGCATTTTGGTTTCTTCTGTAATTTTTTCATCTGCATTGGCTATCCAATCCAGTTTAGATTCAGGGTAAATAATTTCCGCAAAAGCTTCAGCTTTTCCTTCCATCACTGCCGTTTCTAGTAAGGTGGTATTAATTGGATCTTCCGCAGTTCCTCTTTGCATATCAATCATATGAAAGTATTCATGCGCGATAGTGTGTTGCAAGCCTTCTTCAAGAAGAATAGGGGTGGCAAATAGCACCATCACGTCCTGTTCTAATGCCATCCCTGAAGGATTCAGTTCCTCTGTCTTCCCATGTGTATATGCGGGATTCGCTGGAAACACATGTACGGTCTTGTCACTTCCGGGCAGCATTTCCGCAGATTTCTTTAAAGCCTCATCGATTGCTGTATGCAAAGGCTCTTCCGATCGGATAATGCTTGGAGTTCGCTCTGCAACGGAATAATGTCTTTAGGAGGCGCGTAAAACCAATACTCTATTTCTTCTATGCTCTCCTCTTTCCCAAAAGCATTGTTTTGGAATGGTTCTATTACAGTTTGTTCATAAGACGCCTCCAGCGAATCAGCATCTTTCTTTGCTAACTGTAAGTAGTGGTCAAACGAACGGTAATAAGAAAACACATTGATTTTTTGGTCCCCGACTTCCACGATAGCCGGTTCAAATAAAGGCACTTGCTCGTTTTGATTTTCAGATGTAGTTTCGGTTTTTACAGCCGTTTTGGCCGAACCCTCAGTTTCCACAAACTCCTCTGAGCATGCCGAGGAAACCATTGCGAGGCTTAACAAGATGACGCCCAGGCTTCTCTTCAATATCCCCCACCTCTTCATAAATACTTTTTCCGCGAGTCAAAGACATGAATAATCTTTCATCACTAGTTGAAGTTATCCCTTTACGCCCTACACATTCCTATTGTAGGGTATATGTACAATATTTGGAAACACATTTATTGGTAGATAAAAAGAAGTTTTTTATTCATGGTAAACATTCAAAACAAGTTCTCTTTAACAAGGAGGTTCTTATGGAAAATCTTATTAGAATTATAGCTGCTGGTATTATGGTCTTTTTGCTATATGTCCTATTTTTCGTCGAAGACTCTAGCGCTTTTACTCCTTTCATTATGATTGCTTCAGCTACTGGATTTATCTTGTATTTCATCTCATGGAAGTACTTCAGCAAAGAGCGTAATTGAGCGAAAATGCTCCAGCACTAGCAAAATCTTTGTGTACCGATTCATACATTAGTATTCTATAGCGATGAATCCTCATCCCTTTTGCTCTTGTTAAAGTTTTTTTCTGCGATAAAATTAATTTATACGCACCATGAAGGAGAGAGCTTATGACGAGCAATTACGATCTAATGAAATTGATTTCCGACCCAAAAATTGAAGCCATCCTTTATTCCGTAAAAAATAAGGACAAGACCGTCAAAGAAATCGCTGCTGAACTCAACGACAAGCCTTCCAGATTGTACTATCCGATTCAAAAGCTTCTAACTACTGAGCTAATCAAGATAAGCGAAGAAAAACAGATTGGGAATTTGATCGAAAAATATTATACATCCCGGCATCTATTCAGTGAGGAAGAAGTGATAAAATTAGAAGGCGAACTCGCTATCAAAAATTCGGCTTCGTTATTAACCCATGCTTTGTGGACTTTCAATAAAGGCCTCAATCTACTAAAATCCGATTTGGAAAAAACGGAAACCGACAAGAACCAAGACTATTCACGGGCGATGTACGGGGAAATGACGGTTTCCCTCACTAATTCCGAATGGGTTAAAGTAAATGAAGAAATCCACAAACTCATCCGCAGTCGAAGCAAAGAAGACCAAAGTGAAACAAAAGAATATACCTTCTCTCTCCTTACTTACGAGAGTGATTCAGAAAGCCATTAAGCAGAGTTATGCTTAATGGCTTTTTTCATGCTTGCTGCTGAAGCTGAATGTCTTCAATTTTAGGCAATGACCGGATCTTTTTGTTCAAGAAGAAATAAAAAGCGATGCCGACCAAGCCAAATGAACTGATCATCATCATATAGTCTACTCCAATCACAGAAGTGAAGACGCCTCCTAATATGGCACCGAGGGGCATGGCCGAGACCAAAACGCTATCGATGATGGAAGAAACCCTGGCCAACAAATGCTCTTCTATCGAAGTCTGTAAAAAGGTGATGAGTAGAATGCTCATCATGCCAAAAGGAATCAATGCGAGTCCTAGAGAAACGGTCGATATCCAGTTATTGCTGATAATGACCGAAGAGAACCATAGTATGAATGACAGCAACGGCAAAATCATCATCAACAATCCGAGTGGAAACTTCATCACTTTTACCACTAGCACCGAGCCCGTTAGATTGCCCAGAGTGATAGCGACGATGAACATCCCGTATTGTTCAGCTCCCCCTCTTTCATTTGCGTAGACAGGAAGAATCGCTTCTGCCATACCGAACGAAAAATTGGCGATTAAAAAAGGCAAACAGATAAAGACGATTTTGGATGTGAAAAAATAGACGAATCCCGATTTCAAGCTTTTCTTATAGGCCGCCCAATCGCTCACTTCTCGCTTCACACTTTCAACAGGCGGTTTGACCTTTATCATGCTGAAAAAGAAGGCCGCTGCCAAAAATGTCAGCGCATTGAATAGGTAAATATTCTGCACCCCGATAGTTAAGATGAATCCGGCAAAAACTGCCTTCATGCCGATATCCACCATTTGCCCGCTGCTGCTGATCGCAGAATTGAATTTACCTCGATCTTCTTTCGCAACCAATTGGGGGACCACCGCAATTTCAGCGGTCCCCTGAAAATTTTCAAGAAAAGAAATAAAAAACATGATGGCCAGTACAAGAAAGACAGATTCATAGCCTAGCGAAATTCCCACAGGAATGGCCAACATCAAGAGGAATTGAAAAAACTGGGCGTGAAGCAATATTTTCGTTTTGTTCATCTCTTCGATCAGTGGCCCTAGAAGAAAATTAAAGCATTTCGGAATCATCACAATCGCTGCGGCCACACCTGTATAAAGCGCATTTTGACTTAATTCAAACACATACCAGATCACTGCGACTTCGTACAGGCTATCGCCCGACACAGACACCAATCTTCCAAGGAACAGATTCCGGATATTTTTACTCTTGAACAAAAAACCACCACCCAAATATTATTTATCATTAAAATTAATTTTAACGATAAATAATATTTTGTCAATAACTATCATGAGGGAGTTTTTTCTTATACAACATGAAAAGTGTTGAGGGATTTATGCTTTCTAACTAAAAAAAGAAGGCGCTTCTAATGAAGTTCCTTCTTCGGGGAATTTGTCGTATGTCAACAAAGCATGACTCGCTAAATAGAGGAGCTTTTTTACAATTAGACAAGATTCATTCAATCTACTTGAGCTCTCATCGGTTTCATAATTCGTTTTTGATATCTCCAGGTAATGAAAATAAACAAACTAATAATACTGAAAGTGATTGGTATAATAAACAACTCCCAAATACTAGAAGAGTAATATTTTATTTGATGGGCAGCTTCAACAGTTTCCAAATAGGATTGTTTGTATTCAAATTGGACGACCCATTCATTGTTTGCCATAGCCATCGTTCCAATGTCATATTCGTTTGGAACAATCGATTCGCTAATTTTTCCGCCTTGCCCTACGATAAGCGAAGCTCTTTCGTAATCAATGGGAAATACAGTAGTTGGCTCCTTTTGTGATGTGCTAGTGTCTTCGATATCATCCGTTGAGAATACCGCAATATGTTGCAATTGCTCTCGATATTGTTCAAAAACTTTTTGTAATGCCATCTCATTCGGTCTATCCTGTGCTGATAATGCAGTAAAAGCCTTAGCCATTATATCCTCCTGTTGCTGTTCTACACGTTGAGCTTCTTGTTGATCATCCTGCCATATGGCCAATTCACTAAAAGAGAATACCAAAAGAACAATCGTAATAAACAGTGAGAGCCAAAAAGAAGCTTTTAAAAATTTCGCGAAGTTTCCTTGGGCCGTTAAAAACCGCGAAACTTTTTCAAATGGCTTTTTTTGCTCGATACGCATGGGTAGCTCTACTTGTTCTACGTCATCAAATTCCGTTCTCATTTGCTGTAAAACTCGAGAACACGAATCACACTGACTCATATGTTGGTCGATAAACACCTTGCTTTCATCACTGCACAGTTGATCTATATAGGAAGGCAATAAATCACGGACGATGTAACATTCATTCTTCATACACAGTTCCTCGCTCTCTCAACTTTAATTTAGCTCTGTAAAAAGTTACTCTTGCCCAGTTTTCATTTCGTTGGTGAATTTCACCAATTTCTTTGAAGGATAAACCTCCTAATAATCGCAGCAATACGACTTCTTTAAATGGCTCACCCAACAAATGAACCATACGGAAAAGTTCAATTTTATTTTCGTTAGCAATGAGATCGTGTTCTAAGGATATTGCGTGATCATTTGTATGGAGCTGATCCGCTTGCTTTACTTCCCTATCGACATATTTATAATAGGTATGCTTTGCAATTTGACACAGCCAGACCGACATTTTGCATTCGCCGTTGTAATTATCAATCGAGCGAATTGCTTGATAAAAGGTTTCCTGCGTTAACTCCTGTGCCAAATCCGTATTTCGACAGAGTGTTATCAAATATTTATAGACTTGTTCCGCATGCTGTTCATATATTTCCGTAAGTTCATCCACCCTTCTACCTCCCTTCACCCTATATATCTGAAATAACCACATTTCGTTACATGCTTATTAAGTTTTTTCAATTTTTATAGTGTAACATTCGAAATTTTATTTACGATGATTCCATTAATAACTAAGTGTTAACAAAGTATTCGAAGAGTCGCGCCTCCAAACAAAAAGAGAAGAAACTCATACTAGAGTTTCTTCTCTTCCGATAAGGGGTCATATGTAAACCAGTCACTCTTTGCTTGCAGTTTTCCTACCTTATCTACGGCTAACAATTAGAGCGCCAATTCCACTTATGAGCATATAAGCGATGACAAAAATCCATAGATAAGAAATTGAAATTTGGTCATACCCCATATACGTTATAGCAGCCAACATTAAAAATAGAGCACCTAAGAACAGGTTAGCAATAATTGCGTAATACTTTCGCATATTATTCAAGGTCCGCTCATCAACTTCTGGAGTTCTATCCTTTTTCGATCTTACGTAAAAAAGATTTCCCAGGAAAATGATAAACAAACCAGTAATACCACCAAGAATGGCCGACCAGTCTACTCCGCTGAAAATAAACGTTCCAATAATTACACCTATTAATCCGCCTGTCGATGCGATTGTAATATTCCATTGTGCGTATTTTTTCTTTTTCATTTCTCTTCCTCCTCTTCCAAAATAAAAACTTCCTCGATCGGAAGGTCAAAATATTTGATGATCTTTAACGCCAATTCCAGACTTGGGTTGTATTTATTTTTTTCGATTGCCGTGAACGTCTGCCTTGTGACCTGTAAATCTTCGGCCATCGTAATTTGCTTAATCCCTCTCTCTTTGCGGATTTTTTGAATATTGTTTTTAACCGGCATGCCTTTCCCTACTTTCTAGAAATCAGGATGTAAATATATCTTTACATAAACTATAAAAGCTAAAAACTTAAATGTAAAGAAATCTTTACTTTTTTTATAAAAGTAATCAAAAAATGACGGATGTTATGTAGAAAACATCCGTCATTCCTAAATACTTCAAAGTTTTTATTTGTTTATACTGAACTTCCGCTAACCTCATGATATGTAAACCAAATTTTTCAATCTATTATTTCGAGTAATTCTTTTATATGCCGTTTATTTTCTATTCTAAAAACATCATTTGCAGTTATTCTAGGTAAAAATATATTCACCCCTTCTTGATCCCATACCAAAAATTCGTCAATATCACCGGTTTCATATAAAATACTAATTCTATAGTCTTCTCTTCTCGACATTTCATAACCAGCATTATTATCTCGGTCTGCTCTATTAAGTATTCTCGTGAAATTCTTTATTGTAGGATTATCTGTTATAACTCTTTCTTCAATAAGCTCATTTGTTTCTCTATCAAAACTTTGTACTTCAATACTATCGATATTGGAAAACCCGTTAGAAAGTATTGCGTAACCACTCATAAATACAATAGCTATTCCGATAAAAAATAAAATCTTTCTTTTCACCAAATCCCCTCTTTCTAATATCCAACTACTCACAAAACCATATCAATAGCTAAGTGATTTTAACATATATTCCTAATTTTCAAGCAATATATTTCGGCATTTATATTCGTTAACAATAACTACTAACCGTTCGTAAAAGTACACTTTTACACATAAAAAAGAGAGAGAAAGTATGTTTCAATCGACCTCTTCTCCCTCTTTCACTACCTTTCACTTTTTTGTGTATATATGATAAACAGTACTAAATCCACTCGCTCCTCCATATCCACCACCAAAATTTAACCCCTTTGTTTTAAAATCAATCTCACGGCTTCTAAGTTCTTCTAACACGGAAAAATGTTGGTCGACACTTGCCGTTGTATGATACAACACCCATCTTGTGAACAAGACTCTTTTTATAAACTTAAGCATCGGTTTCCCTCCCTCTTAGTTCTATAAAAATACTAGCTATAAAATCATTCACTGAAAATACCATAAAATTCCTTACTTCAATTTTAACAAAAATTCTTACAATTAAATAGTTTCAATAAACTCATTCGAAATAAAAGCGTTCGTAAATGTACACATTCACGAACGGTCGGAAAAGCATTAAAAACGACTAAAAAAGCGTTCGTAAACACACCCATTCACTTTTCGAACGTCCGCTATCTTCCCACTAGTTTTACGAACGCTTTTCTTATTGTTTCTTCATACGATTCACGCCTCATTCAAATGCAAAACTCACAAAAAAACTCCTGACCACCAATTCTGGTGGTCAGGAGTTTTAGCTTACTCAAAATGTCCCATACTTTTGAGCTCTTCGTAGACGATCCATGAATATTTTTTTCTGCCTTCACTGTTTAAATGGTCAGAGTCGATAAAATAGTCTTGGTTGTCTGAGAATCGGGAATCGTCCATGTAGTTTAAGAAAGGCACGTCCAAGTCCAGAGGGTCTAAGTACTGGAACACTAACCGCTCCATCGCTTGTTCATCAAAATGGTCTAGATACGTCTGGTGGACAGGCTCCATGGTCAGCACCACTTGGTAGCCTTGGTCTTTGCAATACTCCAAGAGCTCCTGAAATTGCTTTACATTTTGCTCGATTTCATCGTTGGCGGATGCTTCCCTATACTGCTCTTCTATGAACTCTGTCTTTCTTTCCGCATAGTTTTTGCCATCGTTTGCCCAGGATTGATGGGAAGTCCATGTAAAGCCTTTCCATTTGCTTGAAAGGGCGGAAGTGAAGATTTCGCTATTGGTGCCCGGGAAGTATAAATACCGGTAATAATCCACCATACTGAATGGTTCAATTTCGCTGTGGTCTAAAATTTCATAATAGCGCCCGACGTCCATGTCCTTACTATTGACGAAAGACAGTTGGGAGATTGAAACGATGACCACCCCATTCGGCTTTAAATGCTCGCCGTACTCTTTCAGCAATTTAAAATCGTATTGAAGCGTCTGGGCAGGCAGCGCCAGATCCAAGTGAGACAGGCCAGTCGGTTTGAAATAATAGCCGTACATTGAATGGGATGCGCCAAGATTGATGATGTCGACCGGATGCGGGTCTTTCTTAAACGCCAAGATGTCGTCGTTGATATTGTAACTCCGTGACTGCTTGACAAAGTTATTGATCGGTATAAACAATAGCAAAGCCACAGTGATGATAATGGTTAATTTTATGAATAAACGGCCCATGGCAAATCCTTTCGTTGCTGTAGTTCTTTTCCTTAATTGACTGGATAGCCCGCGCTTAGATTACGCGGGCACCTTTCCGGTTAAAATCCACCATATACGAACCCTTGACCTGTCGCACCGAATACCAAGACGGATACAACGATTAATACGTATACAGCGTAACGGGCGAATACGGGGCGTTGCGATAGCCAGTTCCATGTCGAGGTATTCTTTCTTTCCACATGGTGGAACAACTGCATGACGACAAAGAAAAACGCAAAGATGGCTAGATCGAGCAGTGAAAATATCTCGAACGCTTCTATGATTCCGGACGGCCGCCACGAGCTAGGCGTTAAGAATAGCTGTGCATTGGTAAATGCGGCAGTCACTGAATCCGACCGGAAGAACACTCTAGAAAAACAAACCAATAAGAACGTAATCGCGATTTTCACCCATTTATGGAATGTGGGATTTCGGTCCAAGTAGGTAAATGATGCCATCTTCCCACGAGCTTGTTTCGTATGGTCGCCAAATACGCGGTAAAACCCGTGAATCAGCCCCCATAACACAAAACTCCAAGCAGCTCCGTGCCAAATGCCGCTGATTAAAAACGTGATGATGATGGCTACGTAAATTTCGCTTCTTTTCTTTTTCCCTTTACATAACGGCACGAAGATATAATCTCTAAGCCAGGTAGAAAACGTAATGTGCCAACGGTTCCAGAAATCCCCGATCGATGTGGCAAAATGCGGCTGCTTGAAGTTTTCGGTCAATTTAATTCCAAGCATTCTGGCGCAGCCAATTGCAATGTCGCTAAGTGCGGAAAAATCGGCGTAAAGTTGAACCGAAAATAAAATGGTTGCGAGGACGATTTGTGACCCGGTTGCATCCGGGTTATCGTACACACTCGCTACGATGGGCGCGAGCCGGTCCGCAATCAAAGTCTTCTTAAAAAATCCCCAGGCGATTCGCTTCATTCCATAACTTAAGTTTTCGTATTTTAAGGTTTGTTCTGCTTTAAATTGTGGAAGCAGCTTTTTCGCGCGTTCGATCGGCCCCGCCACCAATTGCGGGAAAAAGGCGAAATAGATGGAAAAATAGCCGTAATGCATTTCCGCTTTTAGCTTGCCGCGGTAAATGTCCACCAAGTAACTGACTGCCTGGAACGTATAAAAAGAAATCGCGATCGGCAGGATAATTTCCTGATAAGGAATAGTGTAATCCACATTCAAATAGGCTGAAATGGCGCGAAGTGAATCGTTGACGAAGTTAAAATACTTAAACCAGCCAAGAAAAAACAACAAGACGCCAATGCCCACGAGCATGACTTTCTTCTTTTGTTTTTTCGTTTCCTGTTTTTCAATCAGGATTCCGGTCACATACGAAAACGCTGTACTGGTCAACAGCAAGAAGACAAAATAGCCGCTTAAGCTGGCATAGAAACTATAACTGGCAGCCAATAAAAGAACCCATCGCCAGCGATGTGGGATGGAGTAATACGCAAAAACGATTACGGCGAAAAATAGTAGAAATTCAATTGAGATAAACGTCATTCGATCACCTGATAATTAATCAACTAAAGGATGCTTTTGTCTGAAGGAAGCCAGGTCCTACTGCAGATGCAGCTGGTCCTGCCGCCTATGCACTAGGCAGCTCCGCATATAGGATTTTCCCGAAATCGTTGCGTGGGAATTCCTCAATGCTTATTACTTTAAAGCCCTTTAAGTTTAATTTTTCCTTAATTATTTTTTTAATTTGCACTTGGTCTTCCTTTAATGTGTAAATGAATAATTTATCATCTGTTCCTGAGCAGACACAGTCATGCCCTTGCTCATGCAACAGTCCTTCCACTTCATCTAAACTGATGCGGCTTCCGGCAATTTTAAGGATTCGTTTCGTGCGTCCCGTTATAAAGAAATAGCCGTCCTCGTCAAAGTATGCCAGATCCCCTGTATGCAGCGTTCCGTGATTGTCGTCTTTGCTCGACAGGTCGGCTGAGGATTCCGCATAGCCTAAAGACACATTGGCTCCTTGGTAGATCAATTCCCCGACTACGTGTGGCGACGTGATCGGCTCACCATTGCCATCTTGCAGCATCAATTTGCCGCCGGGGATCGCGATGCCGATGCTTCCGGCTTTCTCGAGGCTTTTTTCATGCGGCAAGTAGCTCATCCGCGCTGTCGCTTCGGTTTGACCGTACATCGTGACAAATCGAATTCCTTTTTGCTGGCAGAGTTCCGCAAATTTAGACGAGAGCTTGGCGTTCAGTTTCCCTCCGGCTTGCGTCAGTGTTTTTAAGCTTGGGAGGTCGAACTGTTCAAACTTCAACTTATCAAGCATCTCGTACACGAACGGAACTCCCCCGAATGTCGTTGCTTGCCGCTCTTTGCACAAATCCCAAAATTCTTTTTTCAAGATCGAGGCATCCGTCAAAATGATCGCCGCGCCACAGATGAGATGGCTATTGATGATCGACAGTCCGTATGAATAATTCATCGGAAGCGTGGTGATCGGTTTGTCGTCTTCTTGGATATCTAAGTACTCCCGAATTGAGTCAGCATTACTGAAAATGTTTTCGTAACTTAAGCGGACAAATTTGGGGCTGCCCGTACTTCCTGAGGTTGTTAAAAGGAGCGCAAGATGTTCATCTAGCTCGTGTTGATGAACGGCCGGGCATTCGAATAAAGAATACTCCCCAAACTCAAATGACCGATTCATCGTTTTTGCGAGGTCTTCGTTTTCACGGTTCGCCCAAATATACGCAGGCTGATACAGCTCAATCAGCCGGTCAAGCCGGTCTGCTTGAATCGAAGCATCCAACAGCACCGGCACAATACCGCCTCGAAGAAAGCCCACATAGCCGAATACTGACTCTTTATTATTGGCACATAAACAAAAAACGAGCGTTCGCTCTCCAACTTGTCGGCTAATCGAATCAGCAATCTCGACCATTGCAGCGTACGAGTATTCCCGCTCCGCATATATGGCCGTGCGGTCTCCAAACGCCTCCAATTGGTTGAAACTATTCATTGATGAAGTCTACTCCTAATCGGTCCAATAACTTGAGTCCAGACTGGTACGAATCGAATTCGGACATCCATTCGGAATCCAAAGAGACGTCAAAGGCCTCTTCCATCGTGGAGATGAGAATCATATGGCCAAGCGAATCCCATTCACTCGTCTCACCCAATACTAGCTCTTCCCCTACTTCATCTTCATCTATTTCCAATGCCTCCACGAAAGCATTTCTGTATTTTTCAATATTCTTCATTTGTTACACCCTTTCCATTCTGGTTGTCAGTTGTCTCTGCAGAAAGAATGGCTTTTCAACCAGATTCCATACACGAGAACTTACAGTGCCGCGGCAGTGTTTCACAGCGACAACAGCTTTATAGATTTGCTTCGTAAATTGTTTAATTGAAAATGATTATCACAGTCAATTATAAATCCAACCAATGAAAAGTCAACTTCGTATTTATGCGTGATAAACGCTATCGCTACACGGCTTAGGTGGTTATTGTTCCTGCTCCTCCTAAGCGTTGCGCTAATTCTTCCAAATAACCGACTGAAAGCCCTAAACATTTTGGTTCTCCTCTCCTAAATCCAAAACAAAAGTGCTACACTGAAACTAAGTAAATAATCATGCAGGGAAAAGGTGCTGATTCGTCAGCGTAACAGGGAATCCGGTGAAAATCCGGAGCTGTTTCCGCAACTGTAAGTGCGTATGAAATAAGAGATGCCACTGGGGAGACCCGGGAAGGCCTTAGAGTAAATCGATGCACAAGCCAGGAGACCTACCTTTTTCTGAACGTATTTTTGCTCTTCGGAAGATAAGAGGATCTACGGCAACTTTTTCCTATGGACGGCTTTATGCCCGATATTCGCAATCGTGCCACTCTCTTCGTTGAGAGTGGCTTTTTTATGTCTTTTCAGAAGCGATACGTCTGCTGATATTTACGGATTCTATTTAGGAGGTGAACAGATGAAAAAAGACATGCGCTACCTATGCTACCCGTTCATGCGGGAAAGCGCCTCGACGGTCGACTTCGAGATTCGCACCGATTCCTTGACGACGCGGATCGGCGAAGCCATCGCAACGAACGATATTCCTGTCATCGTTGACGATCTGCGCTATTTGCAGCCGATGGTCTACCATTTAAACGGCTCTGTGCGCGGGAAACTTGCCATCACGGAACAAGATCTCGCCGAGCTCAGCGAATTGTATGATCGCTACGTGGCGGAAGTGAAAGAACAAATCGATCAGTTTGTCTTGCCGCAAGGAACGCACGGTGCGTGCATTCTTCACGTCTGCCGCAGCGAAGCGAAAAAATCCGTCCGCGCCCTTCACCACGTGACGCTCGAACGCGAAGTGCCGGAGCATTTGATGGACTACACCAACCTGCTCGCCAATGTCTTTTTCGTGATGGCCGTCTATGCCAATAAGCAGCACGGCGTCGATGAAATCCCGTTCGTCAGTAAATCGTATCCAACAAAACGCATGAAGAAAAAGGAGACTCACTCGTGAAAATCAAATCATTTCTTTTACTCAGCATTCCACTCGCTTTAACTCTTGGCGCTTGCCAAGATGACTCGGCCGAAGCCCCTGCGACAGAAGAAACACCGGAAGAAACGGCAACGGAAACTTCAGGCGACACGCCGTACACGGTTACCGATGATAGAGGCGAAGACATCGAATTCGAGCAAGCGCCTGAAACGATTGTCTCCCTCATCCCAAGCAATACCGAGATTGTCTTTGCACTAGGTGCAGGAGATCAATTGGTCGGCGTGACCGACTTCGACAACTATCCGGAAGCGGCACAAGACATTGAACGTGTCAGTGATTCTGTCGAATTCAATGCCGAAAAAATTATCCAGCTTGACCCGGATGTCGTCTTGGCCTACTCTACCGGCGAAGCGCCGCCTGCCCTATCTCAACTAGAAGACGCAGACATTCCGGTATTCGTCATTCAATCCGCGACTTCATTTGACGAAGTATATGGCGATATCGAACAAATCGCTTCTGTCCTGGCTAAAGAAGACAAAGGCGCTGAAGTAATCGAAGGCATTCAGACGCAAATCGAAGATGTCCAGGAACGCCTCGCAGCTGTAGAAGAGCAAGAAGAAGTTTACGTGGAGATTAGCCCGTCTCCTGAAATTTACACAACCGGCAAGTCCACGTTCATGCAGGAAATTCTCGACCACGCTCAAGTGACCAATGTCTTTGAAGATCTCGAAGGCTGGCCGAATATTTCTGAAGAAGAAGTCATCACCCGCGACCCTGAAACCATCTTGACGACCGTGTCATATGTCGAAGATGCCGTTGGTGACATTGAAGCGCGCGATAGCTGGTCAGCTGTTGAGGCAATCGAAAACGGCGAAGTCCATTTCATCGATTCCGACATCACTTCCCGCCCTGGGCCGCGCATCGGCGAAGCCGTGCAGCTGGTCGCAGAAACCGTTTATCCGGAATTGATGGAGTAAGTCTGTTCCATTATCTATTCAACCGAAAAAAAGCGCAGCCGATTGGATCGGTTGCGCTTTTTTCTATTCATCGTCGCGAATATTTTGCTAGCGAATCATTTCACTGAACTTTCCTCAATATACGTCAAAGTTTTCCCGCTCACTCCGAGCAACACTGTCAAAATTGGCGACAGCAAGCAGAAGAACGCAAATGGCAAATATTCCAATGTCGAAACGTCCAAAACCGAGGCGATGAAAATCCCGCAGACGCTCCACGGCACGAGTGGATTGACGACTGTCCCTGCATCTTCCATGACGCGGCTCAGGTTCTTTCCAGCCAAGCCGACTTTCTTATACGGCTCCTGAAACGCCTGGCCCGTCAGCAAGATCGATAAATATTGTTCCCCGACGAGGATATTCGTGCCAATCGCCGTCAAGGCAGACGCGACGATGACAGAAGATACTTTCTTCAGCAGACTTTCGATTTTCGCAAGCAGGTTTTGGATGATGCCAAGCTTGAATAACAAACCGCCCATGCTCAGTGCGAGCAGGACCAAGGCGATGGTGAAGAACATGCTTGCCATGCCGCCCCGTGACAGCAATGCATCAATTTCATCAATGCCAGTCGACGATTGGTAGCCACCAAACAGGATGCCGAGCATCGATGACACTTGCAGGCTCTGATGGAATAGGGATACGCCAAGAGCGACCACTGAACTCGCGGCCAAGGTCAACACCGCTGGCACTTTGAAGACCGTCAAGACGATTAAGACGACAAGCGGTGTTAAAGCGTACCAATGGATCAAGCCGGTCTCAAGCAAGCCTTCCTTAAACAAAGCGATGTTTTCCGTATGATCCAAGCTCACAGATGGCGATAATAGCCCGAAGAACACCAGCGTTAAGATAAAGGCAGGAATCGTCGTCCAGCCCATATTGCGAATGTGTTCAAAGAGATCCACGCCTACAATGGAGGCGGCCAAATTGGTTGTATCCGATAACGGCGACATCTTGTCCCCGAAAAAGGCGCCGGAAACGATTGCGCCTGCTGTGATGGCGAGTGACAAATCCAGTGCGCCAGCGATACCGATCAAGGCCACACCCACGGTCGCCACTGTTGTTAAAGAACTGCCAATTGATAGCCCGATAATCGCTGTGACGACAAAGACGACCGCAAAGAAAAACACGGGCGTCACCAAGCTAAACCCGGCGTAGATCAAAGTCGGGATCGTCCCGCTCATCATCCAGCTGCTGATGAGGATGCCGATGAAGAAGAATAAGAAAACGGCGCCCATCCCCGCGCTAGCGCCTTCAATCAGCCCCCGCTCCAATTCACGGTAGGATAATTTTTTAACCAGCCCGTAGCACATCAATAATAGGATCGAGATCAAGATCGGCACGTGCGGAGCCGCTTCGAACCGGATAATGCTGAAACTAATGATGGCAACAATAAGCGCGACCAAAGCCGCCGCTTCCTTTGTGCCTGGTGATAAAATCGCTTTAATATGAAACATGTCCAGTTCCTCCTGTATTGTGAAAATAAAAAAAGAAAACCTATCATCCCTTAAAAAAGGGACGAAGGTTTTCTCCGCGTTACCACCCTAGTTGATCTTCCGCTTCGGAACATCCACTCAATTGACCGTTGAAACTGCAGATGGCGTAATTCACCCCGATTGCTGCCTGGACTTCCACCGACCGTCCAGTCTCTTACCGCTGCGCGCAATGAGCCTACTCTTTCATCATTCAACATATTCGTCGTTGCTTTTTGCAATTGCTTTAAATCTTAGCATCTCCGCGGAATAAGTCAAGCGGTGGAACGCGGACAGGTTTTCTCCTCCTATTTTCACTTCTCCAACATGCGCTTGAGAATCCGGATCTGTCCCCTGTGGCTCGTTTCATCTTCTACGACATGAAACCAGAGATAATACTTATTGTAAGTGATGCCATTATAATATTGCCCTTCTTCATACAACCAGCTATCGTCGACACTTTCCATTAGCGACAGTGTATGGTCCCTGACCTTCTTTAATTCATCCAGATAATAATCAAGCGAATGGCCACGGATTTCGCTTCTCGCCTTGTCCCCCAACTCAAGTGGCACCAGCCATTGCTCCAACTCTTGCTCTGTTAGGTCTCGATTTTCAAACGCGATGATCTGGTGGACAAATTCAATCGCCGCCATATGCATTAAGAGCGCCCCGATCGAATTCGAGTGCCCGTCAGCTAAATAATCCAGCTGTTCGATTGATAAGCCTTCTACATCCGTCAACGTCACCGTGCGCGTATAGTCGAGCATCGAGACAAGTTCGCCGATTTTTGGCGAAAAGCCTGTAGTTTTATTGATTTTGAATCTCACCTTCTAACCCCCGCTTAAATACGTATTGGTCAAAGTCTAATATTAGTGAAGGAACAGTCATTTTTTTAGCATATTTGAATTTCTTTTTTCTTTATACTGAATTAGCTTTTCTTCTGCTTCTCGTTTGTTATAAAAACCTTCCGAGTGGATGGCATCGACATCCTCTTCTAAAGAGAGAGCATAAAATACCCGTGCATCCTCTTGGTAAAGATTAATAAAATACTCATAAGTTGCTGGGCCAATATATCGCCAATTATCCTGATCATACAAATCGCCCATATTCCAATATTCCTTGCCATCGATAATTTTTGTATCGCCGATTGTATCGGATGGAGGAGATGATGACAATTGTCTATCCATCCATTTCCCGACCGAGATTAAAATGGCCTTTATTAACACGGCAATCAGCTCCTTTAATCAATCAGACGCACTTCCCTTAAAGCAGCGGCTCCATTTCTTTAAGCCAAATTATTCGGTTCGCTATAGTGGCTGGTTTAGGATGGCGAGGATACTTGTTCTCTACATGAACTAGAGCTTTCGCATGTAAATATGAATCTGTGGGCTGCCCATCATGAAAAAGGCCAAATTGACAAGCCAATTTTTTAGCAATGTCAGATGCTCCCCAAGCAAAAATGAGATGATCTGCTGATGCTAGAACTTCTTTAAGTTCTTTCGTATTTCCTTGTTGGAATAGAGAGTGGGCGACATTTGCTTTACGAAACTCTTTTTCACGACTAATAAAACTCTTCATATTCCCTTCACAAATATCCGATAAGTTAATGAGCGTAATAACATTCCAGCCTTTTCTCTCCATTAGATTCATTAATTGATATTGTGTAGGATCCGGCTTCGCTGAAATAAATTTTGCTTCTGCAATTTCTATGTTTCCTATCGATTCTCCCGGTAAACAACCACCTGGGTTAATCATTACGAATACTGCATCCGTAGTAGATTGACTAATGCCTTTTCGAAAAATCCTTGCTTGCTGTCGCATTAAGAAACGTTCTTCATTGACTTGTGCATAATAAAATTTCGCTTCTACTTGAAAAGTCTTTCTTAACTGCTCTGCTGGTATTAACATCATAGACTCACTCCTTATGTTTAGTTATTTTGAGTGTAGCAGCTGAAAATAACTCTCGTTCCCCATTTTTGGGAAACGTGATTTATTAGGAGTACAATCCGTCGTAGCGTGCAACTTCTTTCTTCATATCGTCAACTAATTTCTCAGGATGGATTGCCTTCGCATCGGCTCCCCAAGTTAATAGCCAGCGGACAAGACCTTGGCTTACAATACCTTCAAATTCAAGCAAGAATTTTTTGTCATCCATTGGCTTAATAGAGGCGTTTAGCCCGAAACGATCGATTACTACATTGATTAAATGATTATCAAACTCAACCGCAATATTACTCTTTTCACCCGAATACATATGAAACAATTGGGAAACGTACTCTTTAAGCTTAAAACCTTTTTCATCTACCCATTTCTTTTCTGACTTTAGAACGTCACGCATCCGATCTATTCGGTAATGAATGATACTCTGCTTACTTTTTTCAAAAGCAATCAAATAGTAATATTCCTGATTCCAAACAACACCATACGGTTTCACTTCGTATTCATTGCCTTCTCTACTCAGCTTAAATTCTTTATTAACATCGAATCGACCATAGCGAAAACTTAGCCATCGTTTCTCCTTAATCGCTTCATGAATTGTTTGAATGTATTCAGCAAACTGTGGTGCGTTTACTTTTGTATCACTTGGTATAAGTTCATTTGATAAGCGTTTCGAGGTCTCTTCATCTGTTAAAGTTCTCAATTTATAAATTAAACCTTTAGTTTCTTCTTTAGATATGAACCTTGCTGACGAAACAGCGTCCATTAAATAACGGAGCTCGTACAGTTCAAAGAGGGTCGTTGAAAGATAATATACATTCTCTTTATAATTAGTAACGTTTTTATCTTTAACTACTGTGAAAATAGATTCTTCTTGCACCAAACTCTCCAGTCTCTTTCTAGTATTACTTATAGAAACCCCAGAATCATATTCCTCTAAAAAAAATTCATGAATCTCTTTTAATGTCTTTGGATTATCTTTGCTGGTGTATCTGGTCAAACAATCAATCAGGTTTAACAAATTTGTATTTGCCATTTTTTCACCCTTATCTGAAATCCTTTTAGTCAAACATATCTCCTATATTCAAATAGTAACATATGACTATATAAGTTATAATTGTAAATATTAGATTTTTTAAAAAGTAGGAGGTTACTTGTTTTATGATAAAGTCATTCTTAAACAAAATTTTAGCATCGCCGACCGAAGCACCGTCCACAATATCGTCCCCGAAAATTTATCTATACGAACCAAACCAAGAACAATTGCAAAAAGTGATGACCTCCCCCGATGTTCCTGGAAAAGCACCGGGCTATGTCTATTTCGTGCAAGAGCAGATGAACGGCTCTTTTAAAATCGGCAAAACCAAGCATGTTGAGCGCTATATGAACTTGTTCGTCGTCAAATTGCCTTTCGAAAACAAATTGATCCATTTGATCAAATCCGGTGATCACCACCAGACAAAAGCCGCCTTCCACCAACATTTCAAAAATAAGCGTCTGGAGGGAGAATGGTTTGCGTTGAATCAAGATGACGTAGCTTGGCTAAAAGCAGGTAGGTATCCTGAGACTATCCAGCAGACGATTTCAGGCGGGCAGATAATTGCGGATCCCCCATCCCCTCAGGCGGCAAAAGACGATAAACCACTGACGCCAAAACAAGCGGCATTCGCTAAAACCTTACTCACCAAGCTTGAGGACCGCTACGAACTTGCTGTGGATTTTTCGCAGCTCACCCACAAAGACCTGAACCGCTTAAGCGGCTATTTCCGCTTTAACAACCAAGGCGCCTTGAACAATTTGGTATCAGCTGGTGTGCTCAAAGAAAAATGATGACACTAAAAAGGCGGCTTCCACTAAAGCCGCCTTTTGTGCTATTCGATTACTAAAGCAAAGCTTCCATTTGCTCTAACCAGATCATCCGGTCCATCACTGTCGCAGGTTTGGGATGGCGCGGGAAGCCGTTTTCAGCTGCCACCCAGGCAATCGCATGCTCATACGGACTCTCTGCCTGCCCGTTTCGAAACAAGCCAAATTCTGACGCGAGCCTTTTGGCGACAGTCGATGAGCCCCATGCAAAAATAAGATGATCGGCAGACCCGAGCAAAGCTTCACGCTCATCCACATTCCCTTCTTGGAATAACGAATGGGCGATACCGGCTTTATTGAACTGATTTTCAATGACCTTGAACTTGCCCATATTCCCTTCACAAATATCCGATAAATTGACGAGCGTGACTAGATTCCATCCTTGCCTCTCCATCAAGTTCATCAATTGGTATTGCGTCGGATTCGGTTTTGTGGAGACCCACTCTGCATCTCGCGGACTCTTCTCCGTCTTCCCTGCTTGCGCGCAATTGGATGGATTGATCATGACGATCACCGCGTCTGCAAGAGTGGCAAACACACCGTTTCGCCTGATGTGCGCTTCCCGGCGCATGAGGATCTTTTCGTTCGCTAGTTCGGCCTGATAAAACTTGGCCTCGACCGAAAAAATTTGCTTTAACTGTTCAGCTGGAATCAGCGACACCTAATCACTCCTTACGTTTTTGATGGATACCAGTCTATCAAATAGATGATTCTTGCACAAAAAAGCTCCCAAGCCATATTCGGCCTAGGAGCTTTCTATCGTTTATACTTTCGCGTCAACTTTGACCATGCCGTAAGAAGTGACAGCGTTCCACATCGTTTCTGGGATGTCGAGTTTGCCGACCAATTCTTGCGGAACCGTTTCGTTGATTTCTGATTCGTTTCCTTGCTTCACTTTTTCGGTCCATTCTGGGTCGACCAGTGCTTGGCGGCCCATGACAATGATGTCTGCTCCTTCTTCAAGCGCGGCTACTGCATGATCAGGACGTGTAACACCGCCGACGACGACGAACGCGACACGGCCGTCGATTTGTTTCGACAGAATTTGAACGATGCTATCGCCATCTTCCATGCCACGCGGTGCTTTTTTGAATTCCATAAGCGATACGTGGAGATAATGGATGCCGCCTTCGATCAAACGCTCGACCAATTGTTGCGTTTCTTTGATCGTGTAACCGACGGATTCTGCATTGTTTTCTTCCGGTGATAAACGGTAGCCGATAATGAAGCTGTCGTCTGCATGTTTCGCAGCTACTTGCTTCACTTCATCCAAGACGGCTAAAGCGAATTTCAAGCGGTTCTCTAAGCTGCCGCCCCACTCGTCTTCGCGCTGGTTGTATGTCGCCGAGACGAATTGCTGGATCAAATACGTATTGGCGCCGTGGATTTCCACTCCGTCAAATCCGGCTTCAATCGCGCGGCGCGTCGTTTCGCCGAAATCACGGATGATGTCGGTGATTTCTTCACCCGTCAAAGCACGTGGTGTTGGCTTGTCTGCGGATTCTGCGATGGCACTCGGTGCGACCGTTTCGCCCGCTTCGATCAAATCTGGCTGGCCTTGGCGACCGCCATGCTGCATTTGCAGGATCGCTTTGCTTCCTTGTGACTTCATTTCCGTCGCTAGTTGCTTGAGGCGCGGCATGACATCGTCTTTATATGCGATGAATTGGTTCGGGAATGCGAGACCATTTTCCGATACCGCGATGCAAGCAGAGACGAATAGGCTGCCAAGGTCTGCGCGGCGGCGGTAATAGGCAAGTTCTGCATCTGAGACTGTGCCGTCTGGATTTCCTGAATAGGTTGTCATCGGGGCGACGCCTAAACGATCAGACAGGACAACGCCGTTTGGCAAAGTGATTTCTTCAAATAATGATTTATATTGCGGGTTCATTTTATGACCTCTTCCCTTGAATTAAAGTTAGTTATATTAAAATATCATAGCATTAGGACAACTACAACAATACGAGCTTGACGAGCTGGAAGTTTTACTTTTTTTCCATGGGAGTGGTACGCTTTTCAATGCAAACTTATTCCAAGGAGGAATTGACATGACCCCAAACACATACAGAGAAATCCACTTAGCGAACCGCCCAGAAGGCATACCAACTGACAACGACTTTAATTTTGTCGAAAAAGAAATCCCAGCTATCGGTACAGATGAATTATTGCTGAAAACTTTATACCTTTCCGTGGACCCGTACATGCGCGGTCGCATGAAAGACCAGAAATCCTATGTGGCGCCATTCGAATTGAATAAAGCAATTTCAGGCGGCATCGTCGCAGAAGTCATCGAATCGAAATCCGAACACTTCACACAAGGCGATATCGTCACAGGTTCCATGGACTGGGCTGAATACAACGCGGTCGAAGCGAAATCCGTCCAGAAAGTGGACCCATCCATTGCGCCAATTTCCACACGCCTTGGCGTACTCGGGCTGACAGGTCTCACGGCATACTTCGGCCTGCTTGATATCGGCAAGCCGCAAGAAGGCGAAACAGTCGTCGTTTCCGGCGCAGCAGGAGCTGTCGGTTCCATCGTTGGGCAAATCGCCAAACTAAAAGGTGCACATGTTGTCGGCATTGCCGGCTCACAGGAGAAAATCGATTACTTGATCAACGATCTTGGATTCGATGAAGCCGTCAATTACAAAGACGACAACTTCAAAGAAGCTTTCCAAAAAACCATTCCGAACGGTGTTGACGTCTATTTCGACAATGTCGGCGGCGAAGTATCGGACGCAGTCATAGTGGAGATTAACCGCAATGCACGTGTCGTATTGTGCGGCGCCATCTCAGCTTACAACAATCCGGAAGCAGATATCGGCCCACGCATCCAGTGGAAATTCATCACGACGAGCTCGATGATGAAAGGCTTCACGCTTGGCGATTATGCGCACGATTTCAAAACTGGCGCACAAGACCTTGGCAAATGGCTGCAAGAAGGCAAATTGAAATACGAAGAAACGATCACCGAAGGCTTCGACAATACGCCAAAAGCTTTCCTTGGCCTGTTCGATGGCAGCAACCTCGGCAAACAATTGGTGAAAGTCGCAGATCCAGATTTCGCTAAACTGTAAATCTCACTTTCTTCTATAAAAACACAAAAGCTGAAGCGGGAACCTAAATGGGTTCCTGCTTCAGCTTTTTTTGTATCATCCTTTTTCAATGACTTCTCCAGAATAAGCAGCATGGTAAATGGCGTAAATGTCTTCTCTCTCAAGCGGCATCGGGCTTCTCCCGAGAATCCTCGTTTGCTTGATGCCATCGTCCGCCAAGCTGTCCAAGGCGTCTTCCCCAATGTCGAAGCCTTTCAGCGACACGGGAATATGCACGTCGGCGACGAGCTTTTTCAATTCCTCGACGCACGTATAGGAAGCTTGTCGTTCATTCATTTGGGTGACATCGACCCCCATCGCCTCGACGATGTCCTTCATTCTCTTCTCACAGCTCGGGCGAATGTAGCCCATAACATATGGAAGCAAAACGGCATTCGACTCACCGTGCGAGATATGGAACTGGCCGCCGAGCGGATACGCCAAAGCGTGCACCCCAGCAACGCCGGCGTTGAAAAAGGCCAATCCTGCCAAATAACTGCCGTAGCTCATATTGCTGCGTGCTTCTTTGTTTCCCCCGTCTTCTACCGCCGTGCGGATCGACCCGCTGATCAAGCGGATCGCCTGCAACGCCAAACCGTCTGTCACGGGGTTGGCGTTTTTCGATACATACGCTTCCACTGCATGCGTCAACGCGTCGATGCCCGTCGCCGCTGTCACTTTCGGCGACAAGGAAACCGTCAACGCCGGGTCGACAATCGCCACATCCGGCAATAAATAATCATGCGTCACGACATCTTTGGTGGATTCCAAAGACAACACCGCAATATTCGTTACTTCAGAACCTGTTCCTGAGGTCGTCGGAATCAGTATTTTCGGTATGCCTTTATCAGTTAACGCTCGTTCCCCCGTCAAATTCAAATAGTCGGCCACTTTTCCTTCATGCGTCGCGAGAACCCCCGCTAGTTTCGCAAGATCTAGGGCACTGCCGCCGCCAAGGCCGATGACTAAGTCGAATTTATGTTCTTTCGTGTAAGCGACTAATTTTTCGCCGACTTCCAAAGGCGGCTCCGGGACGACTTCTGTATAGACGCTCGTCTTCCACCCTTTTGCTTCAAGCGGTTCGACGATTTTTCTCGTCATCCCGAGCTCTTCCAGAAACGGGTCGGTGACGATGAGGATATTGCTGGCGTTCAGGCGTTCCGCTTCAACCGTTAGCTGTTCCAATGCGCCCCAGCCGGTATAGCTGATCGGCATGAATGTAAGTTTGCTCGACACATCATTCACTCCTTTTCCCAATTCTTTACGATTGATTCCAGATGACCAATTTCATTTCAGTCATTTCTTCAATGGTGTATTTAAGTCCTTCTTTCCCGTTGCCGCTTTCTTTCACACCGCCATAAGGCATCTGATCGACGCGGAATGTTGGGATGTCGTTGATCAGCACTCCGCCAACTTGCAGCTTTTTCGAAGCATAGAAGGCTGTCTTGATATCATTCGTAAAAATCCCGGCTTGCAGTCCGAAATCCGAGTTGTTGATTTCATGGATGCCTTGTTCGATCGATTGGATCGGATTGACAATGACGACAGGCGCAAACACTTCCTGGCACGACACTTTCGAATCTGTTGCCACGTTAGACAAGATAGTCGGTTGGAACACATCATCTTCAACTGCTCCTCCAGCGATTAGCGTAGCCCCTTCATCAACCGATTCCTTGACCCACTGTACAGCCCGTTCTTGTTCTTGTTTGGAAATCATCGCTGACAGATCGGTCTTCGCATCCAGTGGATCTCCTATCACCAATTGACTGGCCGCTGTTTTGAAACGGGACAGGAAATCATCCATCAAGCTGTCCATAATGTAAATCCGCTGCAAGGAGATGCACACTTGCCCTTGGTTCGAAAAAGCACCGGCAACCGCTTTCTCCACCACCAAATCCAGATCGACTCCTTCGTCGACGATCATCCCTGCATTCGATCCCAGTTCCAAGGCGACTTTCTTCAGTCCTGCCTTATCCCGTATCCCTTTGCCGACAGCCGGGCTTCCTGTAAAGGTCACCATTTTCACTCGGTCGCTTTCGACCAACACATCACCGACTGTTTTGCCGCTGCCTGTGACCAGGTTGAATGCGCCCTTCGGCAAATCTGTCTGATCCAGCAGTTCGGCCAGGAAAAAGGCCGAAAGCGGAGTTTGGGAAGCTGGTTTCAATACGACTGTATTGCCTGCAGCTATCGCTGGACCTATTTTATGAGCGACCAAATTTTGCGGGAAGTTGAATGGCGTAATTGCTGCCACGACGCCTAAAGGTTCGCGCATCGTATAAGCTAAGCGGTTGTTCCCGCCTTTTGCCGCATCTATCGGAATCATTTCTCCAGATAACCGTTTCGCTTCTTCAGCCGCGAATTTATACGTTTCAATCGTCCGGTCAATTTCCCCTAATGCAAATTTCAACGGCTTAGCTGATTCTTGGGCAATGATTTTTGCCGCTTGCTCTTTATGTTCAATGAACAGTGAAACCAATTGCTCAAGGATGGCCGCACGCTCGTAGGCCGTCAATGCTTCCATGGCCTCACGTGCTTCAGCAGCTGCTTCAATCGCCGCTTCCACATCTGATACGGAAGCTTTCGGAATTTCACCGATTTTTTCATTCGAGTAAGGCGAGAACAGCTCGGCATAGTCTGTTGTTTCTTGCCATTGACCGTTTAGATAAAGTTTCTTTTTCATACGTGACATCCTTTCATCCGTTAAGCATTTTCTTTCGTTTCCGGCACAAGGTCTTTCGTGAATGTCTCATCCGATTCGTTCTTGAAGAAGTCTTTGCCATAAATCAATAAGCACAATGCGATACCGACTGGGAAAGCCCATGCCGCTCCTTTAATGACTAGCACGGCTCCAATAATGCCGGCAATTCCCAAATCACTTTGACTTCTCGCTTCCAAGATCCCGACTTTCACGCTGACATATCCTTGGATTAACAGCGTTAACGCGAGAGCGATTCCGAGAATTGGCTGAACCAAGCTGACGATTGGCAATAACAACAAGCCGGTATTCGTTCCCCATCGGAATGAACCTGCGCCCCCGATGAAAGAATCCATCGCTTTTCGGCCATCTTTATATCGCTGAACCACGACCACTTGCATCGCTGCCCATAAAGGACCCGCCATGGTCACATCTGGCCCGAGTACACTCATCGCTGAATTTCTCGCACCGAAAATCAAATGTGCACGGTTCGGATTGTAGTCAAGTTTTTCATCCGGTCGTGATAAGTCTGCTTCTTTTACTAATGCTTTCGTCTGCAATACATCGCCGAAAAGAACAATATACGCCGCCAGGACCGTTGGAATACCTGTGACAAACAGCATCAACGGCGGGAACCCTAGACCAAACATAGTGTAGTTCGTCCATAGGCCGACAAAATCAGGCGAGATCAAGCCCCATTCAATCGTCGGCCATGGCGCTTCGCCAAACAGCGGCGCAATCACAATAGCGATGATGATGATCGGGAAAATGCCTAGCTTTCCGACCAAGCCCCATATCGGATGGGTTGTTTTGAGTTTATCGAAATGCTTTGAAAACAATAAATAGAAACCAATACCGACAGCAATTGAAATTGTCCATGGGAAGGTTTCAAAACGGCCGCCTACTTCAAAAATCGACGCCACTGCGGCAAATCCGGCACCTAGAATAATTCCGGCCCTAATGGCAGAAGGAATGCTCGATACGACTTTGGCAGCCAATCCGGTCGATCCAAGAAGAATCGCAAACACCCCTAAGGTCATCTGAAAAGCGATCAATGCATGTATCCTCTCAGGCCCTTCTGGAAACTGCATGCAATACAGCATGATCAGCGGAATCGCCGGTGTAATCCATCCCGGAACTGCTGGATCCCCGAGCAAATGATGCAGCAAATAAAAGGCCCCGTTCAGCAATACAATGGCTAACGCCACTTCAAAAGGCATCCCAAGCAATTCGATCAATAACGGAATCGCAGCTAGATCAACTGCGCACATTAACAGGCCTTGCACATAATCCGGCCACTCAAATCGATAGTGAATAAACGGCAAGCGAATTTTAAACGGCCCCGCTGGAATAAAAGGTGACTCTTCTCCAAACTCACGTTGTTTCCATTTCATATACATCCCCCAGTTTCTTCGTGAAATTTTTACCCCATTGCTATTTAGATGAATACCAGTTCATCTTCCCCAATGAAAGCGCCATCATTTTCACTAACAATAAAATGGTTACGTAACCATTTTGAGTGAAAAAAAAGGGCTTATACCCTCCTTCTTGCCATTGTTGTCTTTCTTTCGAATAGTCTAACAGCTTTTGTGATTTGAATACAAGGGTTATTTTTCTCGCGAATCATATCGATCAGTGTTTCGATCGCCAATTGACCGAGATTCGCCGATGAAGTAACGCCGACCGTGGTTAAGTTGATGGAGGCATGCTGGCCGATTTCTACATTGTCGATGCCGATGATGCTAATATCTTCCGGGACGCGATAGCCTGCTGAAATATAAAAATCCATCATCTGGATCGCAATAGCATCTGTCGCTGCATAAATCGCCGTCGGTTTGTCTTTCAACTGTTCCATTTTCAAAAAAGTTTTATGCAATTCTTCTTTGCTTGTATCGGTTAGAAAAACCCGCTCTTGCTCCACTGAGACATCATTTTTTTGAAACGCTCTCAAAAAGCCGTCATACCGGCCTTTGAATGTGCTGACTTCTAGGGGCCCACCCACCCAGCAAATCGTCTCATGACCAAGCGATAATAAATAATCAGCAGCTAGAAAACCTGCCTGTTCGTTATCCATTTCAACAAAATTCTTATTGCTTTCGTGCTTTCTATTGTAAGTAATGAAGGGAATTCCTGATTTTTCCAACTTATGGAAAACAGGATCCTCTATCAAAATAGAGGACAGGATTATGCCGTCCACTTTGTTTTCAAATATGGAGTGGTACGTATCGGTAATGTTTTCGTTTTTAGAAAAATGGACATTCACTTTAAAGCCGTTTTCATTGGCAAAATTAACTATGGATGTTGTCGTTTCTACAAAAAACGGGTTAAACAAAGGCCCTGACACCAAGGCGATGGTATCGGTTTTTTGCTGGACGAGCGAGCGGGCATTCGCATCCGGAATATAATTTAACTCGTCGATGGCCGCCATCACTTTTTTATACGTAGGTTCTTTTACTCGATCGGGAGTATTCAACACACGTGACACGGTCGTTTGCGAAACACCTGCATATTTTGCTACATCTTTTGATGAAACCATATGAACCCCCTCAGCTGATATAAGTTATGGAACATCTATGAACACTAATTGAATGGCATCCATGAGCGCCTATGTTTTCAGTGTTTGTCGAAACAGGCTTTCACTGAAATATTACACGAAAGTCGATGATCGATAAAGGGGGAGCTAGCATCCAAGGCTTTATTGTCCCATCACATAAAAAAACCCGCTCCCCATTTCAGGACAGCGGGTTTCATGCTTATAACATTTTCTCTAAAGCCATCTTCGCTTCCACGGACGTTTTCTTATCTACTTGAATGCGGTTAAGGACACGGCCTGCCACCAGTTCTTCCAAGATCCACGTAAAATGCGGCAAATCGATGCGGTTCATCGTCAAACACGGACACATAAATGGATTTAAGGAGACGATATCACGGTCTGGAAAATCCTTGATAAGCCGGTTGACAAGGTTCATTTCCGTGCCAATTGCCCATTTCGATCCTGGTTCGGATGCTTCGATCATGTCGATGATGTATTTCGTGGAACCCGCAAAATCAGATGCGCTGACGACTTCGTACGTACATTCCGGATGGACGAGGATATTGCGATCAGGTTCTTTCATACGCAGGTTGTCGATGTGTTTCGGCAGAAAATTCATATGGACCGAGCAATGCCCTTTCCACAAGATCACTTGCACTTCTTCTATGGCGCAGTCGAGTTCAAGCTTCTGTCTGATGGGATTCCATACAGCCATCTGCTCGAGCGGAATACCCAGTTTCACCGCGGTGTTGCGCCCAAGATGCTGATCGGGCAAGAACAGCATGCGCTGCTTTTGCGCCAAGGCCCATTCAACCATTTCTTCGGCATTGGAGGAAGTGACGGTCGCCCCGCCGTTGCGGCCGACAAAAGCTTTGATCGCCGCTGTCGAATTGACGTAGGTCAGTGGAACGATAGTATCGCCATATAATTTCTGCAATTCCAGCCAAGCGCGTTCAGTTTGGTCGATATTGGCCATATCCGCCATCGAACAGCCCGCCCGCATATCCGGCAAGATGACCGCTTGATGCGGTTCGGTCAAAATATCGGCCGTTTCCGCCATGAAATGGACGCCGCAGAATAAGATATAATCTGCCGTTTGGCGGCCGGCAATTTGGGACAATTGCAGTGAGTCGCCTTTAACATCGGCATATGCAATTACTTCGTCTTTCTGGTAATGGTGGCCCAGAATATACAGTCGGTCCCCAAGTGTTTCACGGGCCTGTTTTGCTCGTTTGTGCAGTTCTTCAGTCGATGCAGTTAAGTAACTTTTTGGCATGGCGTCCGCCATTTGTAGTTCTTCAAGCAAAGAAGTCATCGTACAAATACCTCCTTATGGGATATGGAAAGATTCATGCTCATATCAAGATTCGACACGCTGTGGGTTAAGGCACCAATCGAAATGACATCGACGCCGGTGTCGCGGTAAAGCGCGAGCTTCTCGAGATCAATGCCGCCGGATGCTTCTGTGCGAATCGATTCTGGCACAAGCTGGACCCAGTGCCGAATTGTCTCAGGTGACTGGTTATCAAACATGATGGCGTCAGGTTGAGCTTCTATAGCCTCCATCAATTGCTGCTCGGTTTCGACTTCCACTTCGATCATCGTCATATGGCCGAGTGAGTCGCGCACTTTTTTCACTGCCTCAATGATCGAGCCGGCAGCCGCGATGTGATTGTCTTTTAGCATGACTGCATCGTACAGCCCGTTTCGGTGATTGAACCCGCCGCCTGCGCGAACTGCGTATTTTTCAAACATGCGCAGCCCCGGGGTCGTCTTGCGGGTATCGACGATTTTAGTATGGCTCGAACCGAGCGCTTCGACACAGTTCGCCGTCAAGGTCGCCACTGCGCTCATGCGCTGAACTAAGTTCAATAACACCCGCTCCCCGGCAAGCAGCGAGGCGACCGGGCCAGTTAATTTCACGATGGCTTCTCCTGCTTGGACCCGGTCTCCATCCCGTTTCAACAGTTCCACACTGACCGAGGCATCCAATAGCCCGTATCCCCATATGTAACAGTCGAGCCCTGCAATGACGCCGTCTTGTTTCATGCGGACGATGGCTTCGCCGTGATCGGTATCGCTAAACAATACAGACGATACGTCGCGGTCCCCGATATCTTCGAGTAAAAATTGCTTTAACGCTTGTTCTGCTTTCAAACGATTCATCATACTGTCTCCTTGGATTGAATTTTACGCTCACTTAAATGCGCACCGTTCTTCGATAACTCGATGACTTTTCCGGTCCACTGTTCTTTCATTTCCGGGATATCGACCCGGTAATGGCCGCCCCGGCTTTCTTCACGCAATAAAGCGGCTGTCGCAATGAGGCTGCTTGCGGTGCTTCGGTGGATCTCGGCAATGAGCTCATCCGAATAGTCACGAAGTGGAAACGAACGCAGCGGATGCGCCTTCAGAAATCGTTCCAGTTGTTTGGGATGTCTCAAAATTCCTGCGACATGTGTCATTTCTTTTTTCAATTCACTTTCATCTAGCGCTTCAAAATCAAGCCGTTGGTTAGCGCTGAAATTTACAGGCACGTCCAGTGGCACTTCTGGATGAGTAAGTTCTGTGATGCGTTTAGCCAGACGTCGACCGAATACCAACCCTTCAAGCAAAGAATTGCTCGCCAGTCGGTTCGCTCCGTGGACGCCAGTAGATGCCACTTCCCCGATGGCAAAAAGTCCTGCAACCGTCGTCGCGCCGTAGCTGTCCGTTTTTACTCCGCCCATATGGAAATGAGCGCCGGGACGCACCGGGATCCGTTCGTAGCGCGGGTCGATCCCGTGGCGCAAACAATTCGTCTGGATTGAGGGAAAGTGTTGAGCAAACTCAGCCACTTTTCTGGCATCCAAGTACACAGGGCCATGTTGTTGCCAATGCCATTCAATGGCTCTCGCCACGACATCACGCGGTGCGAGTTCCATGAGTGGATGGATGCCTTCCATGATGCGCTTGCCGTTCCGGTCCACCAGCAGGGCTCCTTCCCCGCGAACCGCCTCTGAAATCAATCCGCAAGACTTGCCGCCGATGGTTAGGACCGTCGGATGGAATTGGACAAACTCCAGATCTTCCAGCACCGCTCCTGCGTGGTAAGCAAGTGACAACCCGTCGCCCGTTGCAACGGAGGAGTTCGATGTCTGGTTATACAATTGGCCAATCCCTCCTGTCGCAAGAACGATGTGACGGGCACGGATAATCGTGCGGTCACCTGTAGGCTGAGAGACAAGAACACCCGTGCAACGCCCTTGAGAAATCATCAATTCCAGAGCTTGATGGCCCGATAAGCGCGTAATGTTCTCTGCGGAATCTTCCAATAGAAACTGCATCAGTATGCTTCCGGTTTGATCGCCTCCTGCATGCAAGATGCGCCTGGTGCTATGCGCGCCTTCCATGCCAAGAGAGGGCTGGCCGTTTCGATCTGCATCATAAGGCAATCCTTGTGCAAGCAATTCCGCTACGATGTCAGCTCCTTCACGGACTAATATATCCACCCGTTCGGCATCTGCGTGATGGGCCGAAGCGAGCATGGTATCTATGGCATGGGATTGTGCACAATCGTCCAAACTGATGCTCGCGGCAATGCCGCCTTGTGCGAGTGCAGTGTTTCCTGCGTAAGCGTGCTGTTTAGTCAGCAAGGCAATCGAATACGAATCGGGTAGCGAACGCGCAAGCATGAGCCCGGCTACGCCTCCTCCGATAATGCAAACATCATACAAACTTTACACCTTCTTTACAAGTGTCTTGACACCATTAATGACATAAAGATAGAGTGATTACAAGAAGAAAGTCCATTTAAGGAAGGAATTTGATGAGAGATGATGATTTATCTGGACTCTGCCGCAACTGCCCCAATGAGAAAAGAAGCCATCGCCGCCTACGCAGAAGCTGCGGAAAAAGCCTTTGGGAATACCCAAAGCCTTCACGACGCAGGATCTGCGGCAGCCGACTATGTCGTGTCGTGCCGAAAGTTATGGGGACAATTCTTGAATGTCCGGCCCGACGGTATTTATTTCACCGGCAATGCATCTGAAGCGAATCAACTCGCGATCCGCTCGCTGCTAAATGGCAGGCCCGCCACTAGCCGGCAGATTGTCTCCACGAAACTTGAACATGCTTCCGTGTTGTCTACATTGCATGAACTTGAAAAACAAGGCTACACCATCGATTACATTGAAGTTGACCGCTTTGGCCAAGTCGATATGAAGGCCTTCGAACAAGCTATCAGTGAAAAAACCGCACTCGTCGTGATGCAGCTGGTCAACTCCGAAATGGGTGCCGTACAGCCGGTCAAAGAATGCGCGCAAATTGCTCGTCGCTTCGGCGTGCCGCTTCATTCGGATATCGTCCAAGGCTTCGGCAAACTACCCGTCGATATCGGATTATGGGGCGTCGCCTCTGCTGTGTGTTCAGCACATAAAATCGGCGGCCCAAAAGGCGTCGGCATCGCCTACCTTGACCCGTCCATCCACTGGCAATCGGTTTACGAAGGGACGACGCATCAAAATGGATTTCGTGCAGGAACCATTGATGTGCCGGGTATCGTCTCCGCCACCATCGCCGCGAAGCTCGCCATCAGCGAGCAGCCACACAGTTACGAACATGCGCAAAAACTTCAGGACTACCTGTTCGCACATTTGCCTGATGGCGTAATCGCAACAGGTGAAGTCACCACAAAATCTCCGTTTATCCAAGGCTTGATCTTGCCGCATGTTGAAGGACAATGGATGATGCTCGATTGCAACCGTGCACAGATCGCCATCTCGACTGGCACCGCTTGTAAGATCGGCTATGGCGAAGCGATGTCCGCAATGCTTGCGATGGGAACAGAACCGGATGCGGCACGAAAATTCGTCCGCATCTCCTTTCACCGAGAAACCAGCACACGGGATATCGATGAGTTTATCCAAGTCGTCGACCATTCATTAACCGAATTTACGTCTTCTTTGTAAAGCCGCCCTCGCAGCGGTTTTTTTTGCGCCAAAATTTTTCTGACAATTCTATTGACAAGAAATCATTTTAGTTATATGGTTATACACATAAGTATATAACCGTTACACTAAATCACCTAGAGGAGGTGTTTTCATGATCAATCCATCCGATTCGACAAAGCCCCTGTTCCTGCAAATTCGCGAATTGATCGAAGACCAGATCGTCAATGATCAATTGCAAGAAGGCGACCAAGCCCCATCCACCAATCAATTGGTTAACTTCTACAAAATCAATCACGCCACCGTGTCCAAAGGCATCACACAGCTCGTCGATGAAGGCATACTCTATAAAAAGCGAGGGATCGGCATGTTCGTAGCAGAAGGCGCAAAGCACACATTAGTCCAGCAGCGCAAAAAAGCATTCGTTGACAATTACGTCACCCGCCTGGTGCAAGAAGCAGAAAAGCTTGGCATCACCGAGCTCGAAATCATCGAATTGATCAAATCCACGAAAGGACGTGATGTGTGATGACAGCCGTTCAACTCAATCATGTGACCTTGAAATTCAAGAAATTTGAAGCCTTGAAAGACATCTCCCTGACGCTCGAAGCCGGCAAAATCCACGGGCTCATCGGCCGGAACGGCGCAGGCAAAACTTCGCTGCTTTCGTTAATTGCCGCTTTTCGTGAACCGACAACTGGTGAAGTAGCCGTTGATGGAGCTCTTGTGTTCGAAAACCCGGAGAAAATGGAGCAAATCGCGTTCATTTATGACAAAGACTATAAAGAAGAAACAGAGAAGGCGAAGAAATTGATCGCACTTGCCGCTCATTACCGCCCACATTTTGACATGGACAATGCCGAGCATTTGATCAAACGTTTCAAATTGCCTGTCGACAAACCCGTCAACAAATTATCGAAAGGCATGCAGTCGGCACTGAATGTCGTCATCGGCCTCGCAAGCCGCGCACCCATTACGATTTTCGATGAAGCCTATCTTGGCATGGACGCACCGGCACGTGAGATTTTTTATAAAGAGATTCTGAAAGACCAGGAAGAACATCCGCGTACGTTCATCCTGTCCACTCATTTGGTATCCGAGATGGATTATTTGTTCGACCATGTCGTCATCATCGACCAAGGACGACTGGTCTTAAATGAACCTTATGAAACACTTGAAGCGCAAGGCGCATCGGTCACTGGCGCAGCAGCAGATGTCGATGCATTTACAGCAACTATGCAGCGACTGAACGAACAGCAGCTCGGCGGCACGAAATCCGTGATGGTCTACGGGGAACTCGACGAAACAAAACGCCAGGAAGCCCATGCTTTAGGACTCGAAATAGGCCCCGTCTCGCTTCAAGACCTGTTCATCTACTTAACCGAGGAGGCGAACTGATATGACATCCACACGCTCTATGAAAGTAGCCACTGCCGTATTTAAGGAAATGATCCGTTGGAGCCTTTGGTTTTTCTCCATTTTGCTGGCGATCCATTTGATCCGGGTTTTTTGGCTGAATGGCGGGCCCGCCCCCATTGAAGGGTTCTTCACCTTCTCCCAGTACTCGACAAGTATCTTCACGCTGGTGCTCGGCATCATGACAGCCTATACGTTCATGGGCCGGCATATCCAACAAGGCGTTAGCCGACGGGATTCTTTCTTCGGCATCTCCCTTGCCGCCACTGGGTTCGCTTTATTCCTGACCGTTGTACCGCTCGCCATTAACGGCCTTCAACACTTGTTGGCTAAAGCTTCGATCTTCCCGGTCGCACTGGATACGGCTGTCGTTTTCGAATCCACAGCTGGCGCAGCCGCTGCAGCGATTGGGCTGTTCTTGAATGTGCTCACTTATTTTTTCGCCGGCTGGCTCATCAGCATCGGCTATTACCGCTTCCGCTGGATTGCCGGGTTTGGCTTTATCGCCTTGTCGTTCATCGTCTTCGGCCTCAACGACTATCTATGGAAGCCTGGAAATTACACACTGGACTGGCTGCCATACGAACCGCTGGAAATGGATTTCTGGCTGATTGTACTCGGCTCGGTCGCCATGCTTCTTGTGCTTTTCCTGGTCATGAGACTTTTGACAAAACGTGTCCCGATCAAGATGTAATAAACTAGCCCATCAAAAAAAGCTGTTCCGCAGATGATTACATCTGTAGAACAGCTTTTTCATATGTCATCTCAACGGATCGCCCCGTGTGGCAAGAGGGCGTGGACCCCTTTGACGCCATTGACGATCTGGGTGATGTGCAAATCGACCGCCACACTTGCCAAAGCGGTCGCTTGTGTTTTGGAAACGGAATGAAAATCTTGAATCAAGCCGATCATTTCATCGAGCGCTGTCGCGGCCGCTTCATTCAAGTCTTCATCAAAGCCAAACGTTACCCAGCCTGCCGGCGTTTTCGCCTTTGGCATATGGAGCGTCATCTCTTCGTGAAGCACGACCGTCAATGCGACGTGGTCCATCGGGCATTCGATCGCCGTACCCGAGTTTTCCCCGTCGCCTTGCAAAGCGTGTCCATCGCCGAACGACAGCATCGCACCGTCCACTTCAACCGGCAAAAACAGCGAGCTGCCTTTGACCAGTTCCTTGCAGTCGATATTGCCGCCCGTCCGGTATGGCGGAGCGGTCCGGTGGGTGCCTGGTGCGCCTGGCGCCAAGCCGATCAACCCGAGAAATGGCGATAAGGCGACGCTGAACTCGGTTCCGGACAATGTGCACTTGCCGGTCATTTGTTCGCGGTTTAGCGTCCAGTCGACTTGGAGGCGCTCGCTATTTGCGATGCCGAGTTTTTCATTTTGCCAAGCCGGCGTCCCTCCTGCCCAGTTGCGGCCATACCAGCCAGGGACATTCTCGTTGATACGTACTTCCAGCACCATCCCGGGCTTTGCGCCTTCGATTTCAATCGGCCCGATAAGCGGATGGCCAAGTTTTTCTTCCTGTTCCCTCGAGCTATAAATGATCCGCTCTTCACCTTCATGCGCCGAATAGCCCCATTCGATGTCCGGCGTCCGTGCCTCGAGGGTGTCGCCGGAATGCACCGACAGGATTGGCTTATAGGCCTGGTTGAACGACGAGTGGAGATTTTCGGATGTAAGTTCGATTCGATGATTCATGAGCTGCCCCTTCCGTGTAGCTGGTTTCTTGTGATGATGGCAGAACCCATGCGAGTTCCGGCAAGCCTTTTGCGATCAGGCACTGCGCTTACGAAAGGCGCGCCTCTCTGCATACAATACGCATTGCGCACAAACGACCACCGCCTCGTTGCGGTCGTTATAATATTTTCTTGGCTGCCGCGCGCTTTGTTTGCACACTGCACATTTTTTCTTAAAAAATGAAAACATAATCTGTCGCTCCTTTACGATAATAAATCAGCTTTCTTTTAGTCTTTCACATTCATGGCTGTTAGAGAAGTTTTTTGCCCGGCTGCCAGCCCAAACAAAAAAGATGCCCATGACCGATCGATCGGTTCTGGGCATCTTGTTCCATCAATTATCCGTATTTCTCGGCTGTTGGTAATAATAATCCGCCGGGTCGACCGGGGTGAATCCAACAGGTGTGTAAAACCTCAGCAAGTCGCCATTGACGACGCCATCCGACAGTTGCAGTTCATATCTGCCGAGCTGTTTCAGCATCTCGGCTTCTTCAAGCTGCCCTTCTTCAAGCGGCAATCCGCTGGCAGGGTCGTAAAACGCTTCGCCGATGGAGTAAGCCTCGGGACTGACATAATCGCCGTTGCGGAACATGACGAGTTCTTCATGTTCTTCAGACAATAAATCGGTCCCGAAATGCACATAGTTTTGCGTATCCACACCGAGCAAATGCAGCACGGTCGGCAATAGGTCAATCTGGCCGCCGTACGTATCGTTGAGGCCGCCATCCATTCCTGGCACATGGATGAACAATGGCACGCGTTGAAGCTTGGCATTTTCAACCGGCGTAATGTCTTTCGACAAGACTTCAGCCATCGCTTCATTATGGTTATCAGAAATGCCGTAATGGTCTCCGTACATGATGATCATCGTGTTGTCCGCAAGTCCCGACGCTTCGAGCTGTTCGAAAAATTGCTTGATCGCTTCGTCGGCATAACGCGCCGTCTGGAAATAATTATCGACGCTCGCGTCACCCGTTGTCCCTTTTTCGATGGTCGCCAGTTGCTGGTCCATTTTATAAGGGAAATGGTGCGCTACGGTGATGAATTTCGTATAAAATGGCTCCGGCAGCGACTCTAAAAGCGGCGCTGACTGCTCGAAGAATGGCTTATCCATCAAGCCATATTCGGCCATGTCAGCTTCAGTCGTATTCGGGTACGATTCGATATCAAAGAAATGATCGTAACCGAAAGACTTATAGATTTCAGAGCGGTTCCAGAACGTCCCGTTATTGCCATGGAATACAGCCGATGTATAGCCCTCATCTTTCAAGATGGCGGGCGCGGACTGATATGTGTTCTGCCCTTTCGTAATAAACGCTGAACCTTTTGGCAAGCCAAATAGGGAGTTTTCTAACATGAATTCGGCATCGGACGTCTTGCCTTGAGCCGTTTGATGGAAGAAATTATCGAAATACATGGTGTTTGGGTCTTCTACCATCGAATTCAAAAATGGCGTCACTTCTTCGCCGTCCAGCTCATAATCTATCAGGAAGGTTTGGAACGATTCCAAATGCAAATAGATGACGTTCATGTCCTCAGCTGCGCCGAAATACGCTTCATCCGGTTTTGCGTAATTCGATTTCGTGTAATTCAACACTTCCGTATTGTCATCGCTATCTGCCATAACCCGCTGGGAGGAAGCTTTCACGCTTTCGACCGTGTCGTAAAGCGCGTAATTGTACATCCCTAAATACTTGACGATGTACGTGCGGTCAAAACCGCGTGTCAAAAGATCTGGGCGGTCTGATTCCGCGAGCGACAAGTTAAAGAGTGAAATCAACAAAGCCGCTGCAATCAATGGCAGAGCCATTCTCTTTTTGACCGTGCGCATGTCTTTTTCCATTCGTTTCGATAAAACCAATGCACCTAGCAACAAAACATCGGCAAAGAACAGGATGTCGAGCGGCTGGATCAAGGTCAGCACACTGCCTCCCAAATCACCGAAATTCTGTGTCTGGAACAAAGTCGGCAAAGTGATGAAATCACTGAAAAACCGGTAATAGACGACATTGGCATAGAGCAGAATCGACATGCCAAGGTATATTGACAGCAAGACCCAGTATTTGCGCATCCCTTTAAAGAACAAAGACAAGCTCAGCAATAACAGCGCAGAGCCTAACGGATTAAGCAACAACAGGAATTCTTGCAGCCCGCCTTCTACTTCCAGCGTGAATTGTGTTTTTTGCGAGATATATGTTTTCGCCCATAGCATCACAACTGCCAATACAAAAATGGGCATGTAATTAGTCATTTTCATTTTTTTCATGTTCATTACACCTTTTTATGATCGATTGTCTTCTGGCTATTCGCTAGCCTGTTTCTCGAAAGAAACATTCTCTATTGTACTCCCATTTTCCGGAAATTCAAAGCCTTATGCATGCTCCGGTGCGGATTCTTGGCTTGCCATCGCTTCGCGCCATGTGACCAATTCCTGCTTTTCGATTTGTTTCTGAAGTACATCATCCCAAGTATTGCTCTTCGTGTTCCAGACGCGGGCGTAGAAGAGATCCTGCTTCCGGTCGTATAGCTGAAACTCGATGCAAGGGATAGCATCATAGCCAAGTTCATCTAGCGTCAGGACATCCGCAACTAGCACTTGATAGCCTTCTTCGGCGGCATCTTTTTCTTGCGCCAACAGCTCCTGGATGCGGTTTTTGTCAGCTGAAGATTCCGTGGCATAGCGGTAGACAGGGCCGTCAGTTTGTTTTTTGTCCTGCACATCTTCTATGAGCCAATAGCGGTTATGAGCCGCGCTGAAAGAGACCGTGTCGCTCTCACCATCCATCGCTTCTTCGAAAATGCCTCTTTCCAATTGCCCATACCCTTTGTCCGTCAGCCGGTAGCCTTTGGGATCGAGCCGAATCAACTGGGTGTGATGCATCTTATCGATCAAATCACGAATAAACAATTCTTCGACCAATAGCATTTCTGCAAGTGCAGCCGGGCGGCGGATGTCTGCTTCTTGAAAAGTGAGCAGCAGCATCTTCATCAAGATATCCATTTTAAAACGCTTGATACGGGAATAGGATACTTCGTAGGAAATCAGCGGCACCTGCCACGACAGTTCGTTTACGATGTCTACATTTCCGTTCGATGCCAATTCCATACGCAACTTTTCCACTAGCTTCACCATGTGCTCACCCCTTCTGCAGAACTTTCACGCCGTGTTTTTGTTCGGCGACATCCAATACGTGCTGATACATCTGTTTCGTCTGTTGTTTTTTCGCCCGTTTCGTAAACATTTCGGAACTGCCAACCATCACGAGCAATTGCTTAGCACGTGACAAGGCGACGTTCAATCTACGGTAATCTTTGGCGAAACCGATATCGCCGCGGTCATTTTGGTTATTGCGGACCATGCTTAAGAGAATGATCTCCATTTCGCTGCCTTGGAAACGGTCAACTGTGCCGGTGCGAAGCAATAAATGCGGCAAGCGTAATTCCTGATCGATCATGCGCTGCAGCCGTTTCACTTGTTCGCCGTAAAACGAAATGACGCCAACCGTTTTCAACTCATCCGCGGGAATCCGGCCAGCCGCTTTGGCTTCAGCGACCGATTCATTGAGTTCGACTAACAAGCGGCTGATCTCGGCAAGTTCGGAAGGATTGTACAGGCTTTTCCCGCCGCTCATGCGTTCTTCAAAATACGCTGGTTCGTTCGGCAAATCGAGCCACATGAGGTGGTTATGGCGTTTTACTGTTGTCGATTCAAGGTAATGGTCGCGGTCTTTGTTAGAATCCGCCAAGCCACATTGCAATTGGACATTCTCGTCTTTATAGAACGGCGAAATGGTTTCCATGATGTCTTTGTGCATGCGGTACTGGATCGCGAGCATCGTTTTATTGGTGTCCGGCAAGTTTTTATACAAGCGCTCAAATAGCGATTCTTCGAGGAGTTTCTCGAGTTCACGCTTTTCTTCAAAGCCGCTATTTTCTTTGATCATTTCTTCCAAAGTTTCTTCTAAAGTATCGTTGCCAAGCAAAGGCGGCAATTGGTGGTGGTCCCCGACCAAAATCACTTTTTTGCCTTTGAGCATCGGCAACAATAGTTCCGGTGGCGTCGCTTTCGATACTTCGTCAACGATGACAACATCAAATACCGGATAATTGTCCTGAAAATCCTTGCGCGCAGATGCTACACAGGTCGTGCCGATTACATTGGCGTGCTTGATGTAGAGCTTGCGGATTTCATCCAAATCGTGGTCGCTTGCCGATTCCAAGAGGCCAATCCACTGCTTTTGCACCGATTGCAAAAGCGGGAAGTTTTTCTGCTCTTGCTTGAGTGATTCCACATCGAATGACAAACTCGCAAGTTGTTTCGCGGTTTCTTCGTAGGCCGCTTCCGGATCTGTTGAAAGGATGCTTTCCAACTGTTGCAGTTCCTGTTGCTTGTCTTTTAGACGCTGTGTCGCTTCGTCAAGTTGCGCTGCGACGTCGTTGATTCGCTGTTCGGTTTTTTCAACTGCCGTTCGTTCAGCGAGCAAGTCGGCTTGCAGTTGCTCCAATTTCGCAGCCGCTTGTCGAAATTCAGCTTGGTCGTTTTCAAGCTGCGCCAACTGGTTTTGGCGATCGGCAATCGCTTGTTCGACGTCTTCTGGCACGTCGATAGAAACGGACAAAGTGCCCGCTCGCCGTTCAATGCGTGAAAATTCTTCCCGCTTCCGCTCGAACTGCTCGAGGCCTCGTTCATCCAATGCGAGATAGCTTTGCCTTTGTTTGTCGAGTTCTCCGCACAGTGCTTTCTTTAATTGGGCGAATGCACGCTTGGACTCTTCAATATACACATCGGCGGCTTTTAGCATCGCGCCTCTCCGCCATAGGTCATTCTGGCGTTTGTATAAGCCGCTCAAAGCTTTGGCAAGAACAGCCGATTCGATCTGCTGGGAACTTTTCAGCATCGCGCGCAGTTTTTCCAGAAACTCGTCGATATTGGCAGAAGTGAACGATTCCGCTTGAGACAAGGCGCGTTCTTTCACTTGCGCAACGTCGATTCCTGCAGCCTTCAGTAAGTTCTCAACATAGCCAATCGCTGAAGTGACGCTCACGTTGTATGCTTCAAGCTTTTTGCGCTCTGCCACTTTGTCACGAATCATGTCGAGTTTGCTGAGTGAAAAAGCAATCGCCGGCATTTCTTCGATCTTTTGTTGCTCCATCACTTCAAGCAAGCTATCGACCTTTTTCATGTCCTCAACGGTCTCGAGCACCGCTTGTTTTTCCTGTGCTCTGGCCATTACTTCGTCACGTTTTTCTTCAATTAATTCCATGTCGCGGCGCAGGATGGCCAGCTGTTCGCTCAGCTTCTTAGCTTCGCGTGCGCGCTCGAGTTGTTCAATGCTTATTTGAGTTTGCTGTCGCTGTTGTTCGAACCATTCGGTCCCTTGCCCGCTATCGAGCAAATCCTGCGCTTTGTCAATGGCCGCTTCTAGCTTATCTATTTTTCCTTCGATGCTTTGCTTGTGGTTTACCGCTTGCCGCTGTTCGAGCTCACGCGCCCGTTCTTTGTTTTGCCAAGCCTCTATTGAAACTTGCAAGTCTTGCTGTTTTGCCTTGGCTGCTTTTTTATCTTCCACGGCTTGCTGCCATTTTTCAAATACCGGCTGCAGCTCCGTGTAGGCCTGTTCCGTTTCTTCAAGTTTTTGGGCGACTTCTTTTTCGCGGGCTTGACGCGCCTCATACTGCGCCGTGATTTCTTTTAAGGTATGGTCTTTCCAATACTGCCCGACATTTTCTTCGATGAATTTCTGGCCATCTTCTTCGATGCTTTCGGTGCGCCCGACACGCAAAATCCGGATGTCTTTATGGGCAAGCAAACGCCCGAGTGCATTGTCGACTGCCAAATTCGACTGCGAAGCGACGAGCGTACGCAAGCCCTTCTTGGCGTTTTGCAGGCAGATTTCCGAAATGACCGTCGTCTTGCCGGTCCCTGGTGGCCCTTGGATGACGTACAAGTCTTCCGCAGACATCGCCCCTGTCACCGCTTGCTGCTGGAATTCATTCAAACGGTTATGGAACGTGAGCTTCGGCAATTCTTTTAATGGCGCTACGTTCGGCCGCTCTTCGAACAATAAGCGGTCGAGCTGCGGATTGACCGCAAGCCCCTTTTCGAGATTGGTGAAGCCTTGGCGCAATCTCCGGACTTGGCTGAGTGCCGCGAAATTGCTGAACACGGCTTCCCTTTTATGGAGCGTATGCGCTTTATCGCGCAGCTGCTTGATGATATAGGCATTCACTTCAATTTCGATTGCACGATTTTTCGTCTTCAGGACGGTTCCGACATCGCCATTGATGCCAGTGAGCCGGACGCTTAGATTGCGCAAGTTTTTCCATTCTTTATCGTCCATCCGGCAGCCGGTCAAGGTGATGCGGCTGAAATCGTGGCTGAACGCCAAATTCGAATAGCCGGTCTTAATGTCCGGAATGTCCATGCCCTGTTCTTGAATCTTCAAATAGCCTTCCCAGCTCGAGATGCGCTTTTTCACATAATCCGAACGCTCTTTCGCCGGGGTCATCCGGTTAATCAAGTTCATGAACGCTACCGGCACCGGGTCGCGCGAATTCTTGAACTGAATCGTTTCTTCGCGCTGCCAATTGGTGCCGAGTGCCTGATAGGCTTTTCGTAAAGTCACATTGGTCACCAATAATTGATGGTTCGCGAATACGCAATGAAGCACGGCCGCTTGCCCGCCCGCCTGGTCCGTCAGCCTAGCTGTTTGTTCTGCATTGAACAAAAGCGCAACGGAAAGAGAGCCATCCGCAGTCGACGGATAGCGCTCGAGAAATACTTGAAACGGATGGTCCGCCATAAAAAATGAGCGTTCGCTGATGCCGAACCCTCTCATCTTTTCCGATGCGGTTTTAGTTAAACGTATAGTCGTCTCGTATGTTTTGGTTTGTGTTGCCATTGTGTCATCACCTGTTCCGCCAAACTGAAAAGACGTGTAGTCTGGCTGGTTTCTTCGCGTTTTCGCTGTCGATCGTATCTTCTAATCATATCATTTGCAGGTACTGAATGTTTTCTGAACTTATGTATTTTACGCGAAACCCTTCTTTTGCCTCACGTCTTCTTCCCATCACCTTGTATGAATTTTTTCTATAAGATAGAAGCCATCAAAAAAACATCTGTGCATTGGGTAGACAATCCAATGCACAGATGTTTTTGAATGCTCATGTTTTCTCTCTACTTATTGCGCAGTATAGCCGCCGTCGACTAAGATCGTCGTGCCAGTAGTAAAGTCATTTTCACTGAGGAAGATGATGGCATGAGCGATTTCATCCGCCTTGCCGATGCGGCCAATCGGATGTTTGCTGACCAGCTGCCCATAAAATTCATCACCAAGCGCTTCCCGGCTGACCATGCCGGATTCGACATAGCCCGGCGCGACGGCATTGACGCGGATGCCGTGCGGCGCGTATTGAAGCGCCAGGGATTTCGTCATAAGGTTGACGGCGCCTTTTGAAGCATTATAAGCAAATGCCGCCCCTTCCCCGACGCTTCCAAGAATCGAAGAGGTATTGATGATCGCTCCGCCTCCATTGTCCATCATATGGCGAATGGCGTGCTTCGCCCCGAAGAAAATGCTGTCTTGATTGACCGCGATGACTTTATGGTAGTCTTCATAGCTCAGCTCATGCGTTTCTGTCAGCGCACCGATGCCGGCATTATTGACGAGCAAGTCAATGGTGCCGAACTGATCGATCGTGAAATCGATCATCGCTTTTACCGAGTCTTCGCTTGCCACATTGACTTTGACAAATAAGACATCGCCTTCGTTTTTCAAGCTGTCGACCGCCTGCTTGCCGCCTTCTTCGTTAAAATCGGCAATCACCACTTTTGCTCCTTTTGCCAAATACGCTTGTGCCGCCGCTAGCCCAATTCCTGAAGCGCCACCAGTCACCACTGCCACTTTACCTGCTAACTCCATCTTCTCGCCTCCACTTCCATATTTTTCAATAATCCAATATTATCATAATTATCAATCAATTATAGGGCTATTTCGTTACCTGTCCCTCTAGTTCTCTCATCAGCTCGTAAATCTTTCGAACAGTATTCACATTGCGGATCGTGACTTGTTTATACAACGCGGTGCCAACGATTTTCGCCATCCCGCTCTTGGACACATGCTCCCGGTCAACCGACCAAAGAACGGCGCCTGGCACATACATCGCTCGGTCAATATCCGGTTTTAACGGCAATTGCTCGAGTACATGCTGTTGGTCGACCTGCTGCCATAAAAATAGCACATCGCTTTTCAACTGTTTATCATTGGCCCATTCTGGTGGGACCGCCTTTGCAATGCAGCTATACTCTTCCAATGAATACACCAGCACCTTAATGCTTAGCCCAAACCGTTCCAGAATCGCTTGTTCTAAAAGAACTGTCACTTGTGCTTTCTCACGGCTGTCTTGAAAGACGATATTGCCTGAATTGATGTAGGTTTTGACTGACGACATGCCCAGCTGTTCGAACGCCTCTTTTAGTTCCTTCATGTTGACTTTATTATGCCCGCCGACATTAATGCCGCGAAGCAACGCTGCATAGATCATGCACATCTTCCCCTTTGAAAATTAACAGATAGAAAACTCATTCGTTCAATTGCTTGCTGTTTTCGAAAATCCTAATTTTTGACGGGATTCTCAACAAAAGACTACAGTAAAGACACCCCTATGAAGGAGGACTACTTAGATGAATGACATTCCATTAATCGTGACAACTGACTGGCTAGCCAAACACTTAAACGATGCTGATTTACGGATTGTGGATGCTACGGTGTTTATGACATTCCCGGAAGCCGGCGGTGCTCCAACTGTCGAATCCGGCAAAGCATCCTATACCCAAGGCCATATCCCGGGAGCGGTGTATGCAGATTTGCTCGGGGAATTGACCGATAGCGAAGCAGCTCTGCCGTTTACCGTCCCGCCACGCAATGCATTTATTGAAAAAATGACTGACTTCGGTATTGGCGACGGTATACGCACCGTCATCTACGATCAAAACGCACTTGTTGGCGAAGAACTTGCCGCTTCTCAATGGGCATCACGACTTGCTTGGCAATTGCGTTACGAAGGATTCGGCCAAGTCGCCATTCTAGAAGGCGGATTGCAGAAATGGCAAAAAGAAGACCGTGACTTATCCACCGAGCAACCGTCTCATCCCAAAGCCGAATTCACAGGACAGCGGCGTACAGGCATGCTCGCCACAAAAGAGGACGTCCGCCAAGCCATCGAGGATGAGCAGACCATCCTCATCAACAGTTTGTCGCCCGACGATTTTCACAGCGGCCACATCCCAAGCAGCGAGAATGTCTTTTTCGGAAGCCATGCAAGCGAGGACACGAAAGCATTAGCCACGGACGAACAATTGCGCGCAGCTTTCGAACAAAGCGGCGCACTCGCCCCCGATAAAAAAGTCATCACGTATTGCGGAGGCGGCATCGCCGCTACTTGGACCGCCTTATTGCTCAATAAACTCGGGCAGCCGAATGTCGCCGTGTACGATGGGTCGATGAATGAATGGACAAGCGATCCATCCTGCCCGGTCGCAACCAATAAATAAAGTAACATCAGCTAAACTCATGGAGCCCTTTCCATGGGTTTTCTTTCTGCATCGATTGTCACCAAGCCTATAAAAGATTGGTCACTGTTCCCGCTGCGTCGCCATGATCGCAAAATAGCTTCCTTCGAGGCCGCTGTACACAAGGCGTTCAAAATGAGTGTGAAAGCCCGCTTGCTCCAATAACTCTTCCCATTCCGCCATCGAGAACAGCCCAAATTCCGCGTGGTCCGATTCCGTAAAGACTCGGCCGTCTCTATCTCGCATGATATAGACATATTCAGTTTCGGTTACATGATCATTTGTATCCGCATCATAGTTCCATTCCAAATACCGCAGGCCCCGCTTGCCTTGATCAATGCCACCGTGATGGGTTTGCGGCTTGAATGTTTCTGTAAACTCATCCGCTACGATCATCAGGAGGCCGCCGGGATTTAACTGCCTTTTGGCATTTTGCATCACTTCCAATAAATCCTGTGCAGTCGTAAAATGCATGATGGCGTCATGGATGAACACAAGATCGAACCGCTCGCCTAAATCGAGATATCGCATGTCCCCTTCGATATGTGGGCAATCCGGATTTAATTTCTGGCTGATGGCCAGCATCTCCCCAGACACATCCGTCAAGGTGATCGGAAAATGGCGTTTAAGGTAATAAGCGTTACTGCCGCCGCCAGACCCAAACTCCACCGCTTTTTGAATGCGCGGATGATATTGTTGCATGAGCTCCAAGTAAAGTCCCGCTTCCTCTTCATATTCTGTATGAGGAGACATCAAAGGCCACCAATCAGCCAATTCTTTATACAATTTCATCGCTGTCCTCCTTTCTAACGTTCTTTCCAGCTTGCCAATAAGCGCTGTTCTTTTGCGCTATCCAATCCGGCTGTGCCGACTACGCCTTCTTTTTGCTGCCACTCGTGTGTATCTTGAATCGTCTCTGCAAGCGGCCTAAAACTCAGTCCTTGAGCCAGCGCTTTGTCAATCGACATCGCCATGAAACCATCTACGTTCTCACTGTCCGGTATCCATAGCGGCAATTCCATCCAATATCCTACATCGTTTGCCATCAAAAACTCATCGTCCATCCACACGAATTTCGCACGGCTCGACAAGGCATTTCGGCAAGTTTCCAGAAATGCCTCCATGGTCAATGAATGGCTAGGCCCCGTCGCATTGAAGACGCCGCTTACTTGCTGCTCCACCATTCGCAAAATCCATTCCGCCAAATCCCGGACATCGATAAATTGAATCTGCCTATCTTTGCGCCCAGGCGCCAGCACTTCGCCGCCCTGTGCCACCCGATTGGCCCAATAGCTGAAACGTCCTGTGAAATCATAGGGCCCGACGATCAATCCCGGCCGGATGATCAGCGAACGGTCTGGAAACTGTTTTTCCACTTCCCGCTCACACAGGAATTTCAATTCCCCGTAATATTCATTGCCAGGCGGATCGGCCACGTCTTGCGGCAGCTTGCGCACAGCATGTTCTTCATCAATTCCTGGATCTTGCAAATCATCATAAACCGAAGCGCTGGAGATGAACGTATAATGTCCAGCATTTCCCGCGAGAAGTGCTGCCGATTGTTGCACGACTTGTGGCACGTAACCACACGTATCGATCACCGCATCCCACGTCCGCCCCTCAAGCGCCGTCAGCTCCCCGTCCCGGTCACCGACCAGTTTCTCAACTTCTGGGAAGAGCGCTGGATTTTCTTTTCCTCTATTGAATAAAGTAACTTCATGCCCTTGATCGAGAGCAGCCTGCGTTAAAAAGCGTCCTAAAAAGCGAGTGCCTCCAAGAATCAAAATCTTCATTATCCCCCATCCTTTCCACTGTCTACACATATCATTCCTTCCATGCGTATTCGCCTACTGCCTGGAAAAACCCTTCAAAACCCGTTATTTCGGACACGCCAAAAAAGGCCCTAACGAATTATTGGGCCTTTTGAATACTAGCTATAGGGACATTAAAGAAGCCTCACGAACCTAAAAAGCCGTTCTATTCCTCGACTTCTTGTTCAGCGACCAATTTCGCTTGGACAATATACCGGTCCGGGGCGAACCCGATGAAGTCAAAAGGATAGCAAGTCGTCAATGTCAGCATCGACTCTTCTTTTTTTACAATGACTGTGCGATCATCTGCGTCTGTGATCCAAGTGTCCGTGACTTCGTAACTGAACAACTTGCCGTCGTATTGGACGTGGAGCAAATCTCCTTTCTCGAGTTCATCCAATCGGGTGAATACGGTATCCCGATGTCCGCTTAAAACCGTATGCCCATAACCGCCTGGCACCGTCGTCAAATTGCTGACAAACATCCCGACACCTTGAGTCAAAGTCGAAGGGTCTGTCCCCCAATAGATGGAATATTTCTGTCCAATTTTAGGGATGAGCAGTGCAGCAATCTCCGTTCCAGCTGCCTGTTGAATTTCATTAGTAAACACGGGAGACGGCTCTTCAATGGAAGGTGGCGTGTACATCATATCCTTTTCCAGGGTCTGAGCCACTTCTGTCACTTCTTCTACTTCTTTTTCAGTAAAATCTTGCGCAGCGGTATGGCCAGTATTCCATTGCAAAAAATTCACGATCACAATGCCCATTCCAACCATAAGCAAGATCACACCAAGCCAACGCCTCATTACCCATCACCTCACAATAAAGAGGCTGCCTCAGAAGTGGACGAACACGACTTCTTCGGGCAGTCTCTCTGCAAATCAACATGTTAGAGCGGATATCCACTCTCAGCTTTTATATGGTTTCTTACAAGACAGCCACAAGGCGTTATGCTGTTTGTTTCTTTCTGCGGAATAAAAGCAATGAACCCGCTCCAGCAACTCCAGCGCCGAACAGCATCATCAAAGGACCGTTAGAAGCTGTATCTGGCAATGCTGCGCCTTCTTCCTCTTCGACAGCTTCGTCATCAGATCCGGCAGCTTCTTGGCTCGCTACATAATCATCATATTCTGATTGGCTGACTTCACAAGCAAGCCCATCATTGTCACGGTCGAGATCATGCGGATCGTTTTCTGCGCTATACCCGTTTGTGTACCAAAACTCCATTACTTCTTCGTGGCTTGAAAAATCATCACAGTTCTTATCGTCGTGCTCATCGGCCGCTACGTTCAATGAGGCACTCATCACTAATAGCGATCCCATGAAGATTCCAGTAATTCCTTTTTTCATATGTTTCTCCTTCCATTTCCTTTATTTTCTTGCTATCACAAATAGTAGTCTGAATTAATAAAAAATTCAATATAAATTTCGTTATTTTTGTCATAATTCTCATAAAGACATCAAAAGTCCCGCATAAACTTAAAAATTTCCATATTTTTCTTTTGCGTAGATAATAAGCCCCCGTGTAAGCTAGAGACATTTTATCGTCTTTTGTAGTTAAGTTTGTGATTGTGCTCTTACCAGCTAGCAGCTAACCACTATATTTTGAAAATAGTATCAAGATATCGAGTACAAAAAGCGCTTATATCATTTTCATAGCCCCTCTTCTCGAGCTATGCCATACTGGTACCATAAACGATTAGGGGGAATCTAAATGGCAGAATTGAATGCAATGATGGGCTGGACCTTCATCCAGGAAATTGATGTACCGGATTCGGTCAAGGACTTGCTGGTGGATGGCGAACAAGCAAAAGCCGCCTATAAAACCGTGCGCGACACCGCTGTCGTAACGAACAAACGCCTTATCATTTCCGATAAGCAAGGCTTGACTGGAAAGAAAGTTGAAATCTACACCATCCCGTTTTCATCGATCCACATGTACTCAAGCGAAAACGCTGGCACTTTCGATGCCAATGCGGAGATTCAGCTTTGGACTAAAGCAGGCACATTCAAATTGAACTTGAATAAGAAAGTCGACATCCGTAAGCTGGATAAGCTGATTGCGGAAGCGATCCTGTAAGAATCCAAGAAGTTGTACCTACATGCCTGATTGGCTGCTGGGTGCAGCTTTTTTTTTATTGCTTGCCATTACATATCGGGATTGGGCACAAACTTTCACAATTCTTTACATTGTGTTTACCGTAGCTTAGCAGCCGTTTGAGATACTGGTGTCATTAAATGCAGAAGGAGTTGTTGAACACGATGAAAATTGCAGTGATTGGAGATTTGCACTTTCCTTCGGTAAAAGAGAGCTATACGTTTATCCGGGAAGATCGGCAGTCGTTTTTCGAGTCTTTCATGGAACAGTTTTTCTCGATTCCCGCGGATCTGTATGTATCGATTGGTGATTTGACGAATTTTGGTTCAGCTGATGAACTGGAAGATATCTACGCCATTATCCGACACCATCAAAAACCGTTTGTCCACATACTCGGCAACCATGATGTCTATGCCATGAACCGAAACGATGTCCTCCACATCACACAGCAAGAGCGTTTTCATACGATTTCAACAGACCATGCCGTCTTAGCTTTTTTGGATACAGCCCAAGAACAAAATTACGAAGACTGGGGCGGAACTTTGGACCTTGTCCAACAACAATGGCTTGAAACAGTAGTCCAAGAATCCGGTGACCTGCCGCTTATCGTCTTCGGCCATCATCCGGTCCATGGAACGACCAAAAACTCCGAAAAAGAAAAACGCTGCATTGCGCCGGATATCCCGATGTGGGAATTGCTGAAACCCAAGCAGCGTGCTGGATTGTACGTGAATGGGCATAACCATTACAATTCCATCGCCGCCAGGGAACAATGGACATTTCTCCAACTAGCGGCGGTCCTGGATGAACAAGCGGTGCGACTCATTGATGTATCCGAGTCCTTGATTGACATCGATTATATTCCTTTAATGGACCCCCATTTAAAATCGGCAGCCCAAACGATCGGCACAGCCATCGACCATTTTCAACTAAAGCCCCACCCACTCGGCACCCAGGCCGATGTGAAATACGCGATTCCGCTTTCGGCTTCATCGCCAATGGCTACTGGGTTGAGCTTGCAAGATATAAAAAAGATGACGGCGAGATAAGGCCGCCCTCTAAAAAGGAAAAGCTATCCACGAATCCTTAAGGGATTCATGGATAGCTTTTTAAAGTTCGAACGATTCCTAAAAACACACCCCAGAAGACAGAGTTGAACTCTATCTTCCGAGGTGAATCATCCTCTTTTTGAAACTTAAAGCCCTGTATAAAGAACCGTGTTCGCCAAAGTAATAAGCGTCATCAAGATAGTATTCAAAAATGCCCCAACATAGACATTCCCGGTTTTCCTGAAGAAATAACGGTTGTAAATAGCTGCCAACAGCAAGACTGGAACAAGCCCAATAACAATGATTGATGAGAGGGATTCGGCAGGATAGCCACCAGTCCCTGTCAGGAACAACAATCCGTAATGGTAAGCGAGATACAAGACCAATCCGCCGATAAAGTGAAGAATGGAGATTCCATAGCCTTTCCATCCATCATATGCACTACTGGCCGTATTGACGTTTACAGACAATCCAACAATGAAATAATAGATGAAGAACAACGGCGCATAGCGCAACAATGCGAAGACGTGCTGATCTTCAAAGGTTTTCACTGCCAAAGTCCACAGACGGAAGTCGACTTTGAAGAATGCGTCCACCAAGTATAATAGTCCATATCCAATCACTACTGCCACGATGGCTGTAGCTAAAGCGGCAATAATTGTCTTGGCGTTTGCTTTCAAGCCGTAGCTTGCGAAACTTGCGCCTTCTGCTTTTTTCGCTACGAAGTGATAACCAATCAAAATCATCAATGTCACAATGGCTACGTTGATTGCCCAAAAGACAATCGGATTGACCGTCGCCGCTCCGAACCATTCGGTCGTCGCAAAAAAGCGTTCTTGTTCGCGCAAATAAATATACTGAACGATGCCAAGCACCAGAATAAGCCCAGATCCCATTTTCGCAGAATGGCTGGCATTTCTTACAAAACTGAAGATCAGAATCAATGCCGCTAATCCAATCGTAATCATGCTGATCTGACGAAGAAGAGTCATGCCTGTTGCATCTCCGCTATGAAGAGCTGTAAAAAATAGAGCTGGATACAGTGCACCTACTACTAATAAAATATAACCCGCCAATTTAGCGCCTGGTGTTTTAGGAGCTGCTAAAGCAACTGGAGATTTTGTATAAACCCAGTTAAAGAAGGGCAACTTAGTCAATAGATTGATAACCGGGATGAACAACAAGAAGAAACCAATAAGCGCGATGAAAGAAAACCATTCTTTCCACATCCATGTTTGTCCATTTTCGCCGACTGTCACTACATCCCCATATTCTGCAAAAGCAGCATCATAGAAATCAACGGCATGAGCTGTCGATTGCTCGGAGAAGTGATTCCACGGATGAGTCTCGTTCGGCTGATAAATGATGCGCTCGGCTCCATCAACTTCGTAAAATTCACCCGCCTGCGCAGATTCTAAGCCGCCTAGGAAACCTAGACCTTCAGGCGTGCTGACATAATCTTTTTTCACTACTGACTGTCCGGCTGCCGACGCCTCTGCATCAAAGAAAAATTCGTCATAAACTCCGGCAATTTTCCCCGATGGGCGAGGTCCATAGGAAGCATTGATTTCTTCATCCGTGTAGCCAAGCGCTTTGACCCACTGATAATCCGACCCCATCGTCAAAGAGCTGTGAATCTTGCGCACTCCCGACCCCTGGTAATCTGCTTCGTCCAGCATTACTGCATGAGTGGACGAAAATCCACCCATTGAATGGCCAGAAACCGCAATAACCCCATTTTGTTCTGCATCCTTCAGTACGTAATCTTGTTCATACATGTATTGAACTGCGTCATAAATAGCATAGGGCCAAAACGAAAAGAACGGAATCGGCTTTTCCATTGTGCCAGTCGAATGACCATGATCGTATTGGTCAAGCGCCAGCACTACATATCCTCGCTTAGACATTTCAATTGCTTGTGCGTCTTGCATTTCCGCAGAATTCAAATAGCCATGAGTGGTAACCAGTGTCGGTCTTGCTTCACTATCGGCTCCGTCAGGCTTGTATAGCAATCCGGACAATTCGCCTCTTTCCGTATCGAAATAAATTCTCGACACGTCCACTTCACCGTTCGAACTATTTAACTGGGCGGCAACTATACTACCGATTAACACCAATAGCAACGAAATAATCAACAACACAACTGGTTTTCTATTGTTCTTCATGTTCTTCCCCCTTTTTCTGTTCATGCCTATTCATTAAGATCTCGAAAAACTGGTTGCTGTTATGATATTCCTCCTCTTTGATGTGGATATATGCAACGAAAAAAGAGACACATTAATGAGCTTCGGGGAATGCCCAAAGCTCATTAATGTGTCTCCATTTCTCCGCACGAAATATTAACCTATAATTAGCATATTCATAAATGAAAGCGTTGTCAATAAGAAAACACATTATTCTAACTAATATAAAAAATAAATCTATTGGATTATTTTTCAAATTACAATCGGCACTCTGGCTATTTCTGAAACCTTCCCCCCACTCATCCGTATTCCTATACAAGAGGTGATGAATCGTGAAGAACAAAAAAGGCTTGGCTTTTATTCTGTTTATCTTCCTGCTGCTCGTCCCCGTCCAGGCATTTGCCATCGATTTCGATATTACAGAAGTGCAGATCGAGGCCCAATTGAATGAAGACGGCACCGCAGATGTGACGGAACAATTTACGTACGAATTCGAAGATGAGTTTAATGGCATTACGAGAAGCTTGATCCCAAAAGAAGGAACATCGATTGAGGAATTTACCGCGAGCGACAACCGGCGGGACTTAGAAGTCGAAGCCGAAAACGGCCTATACAAAATCTACCGCTCCGGCAACGAGGGCGATACGATCCAAGTCGAGTTGAACTACCGGATTGTCGGGGCTGTCGAGAAATTTTCTGATGGCGCCGAATTCTACTGGCCGTTTTTCGATGACAGCAATGAAAGCGACTATGGCGATATGACGATCACAGTTATCCCGCCCGCTTCCGCATCGGAAACCGAAGCGCTTGGATACGGGGAAGCGTTTGATACAGCAAGCATTACAGATGATGGCGCTGTTGTTTTTGATTTAGGTGATGTGCCTGCTGGAAAAACGGCCGATATCCGTGCCATTTTTGAGGCTGAATTGTTTCCTGGTGTCACGGCGCAGGACGACACGGTGCGGGACGAATTAGCGGATGACCGCGAGGAACTGGAAAACGAAGCAGCGGCGTTCGCCCGTAATCAACAACTTGCAAAATCTTTAGGCATCCCTGCCATCGCGACACTTGGCGCTTTACTTATCGGCTTGGTGTTCTTCTCTTGGATTAAGGCATCAAGGCGCAAACGGGAAGCTCGAAGCGGAGCTGGTGAATTTTTCGTACCGGAAGATTCGATGAGCGTCCCTGCCTTACTTCATTTCACGAACCCGAATTATGTAGCGGCGAACGGCATGTCGGCAGCGATTTTGGATTTGATGCGAAAAGGCAAGATTCGTCAACTCTCGGAAGACCATTTTGCACTGGCTGACCGCAGCACCGATCACCCGCACGAAGCGGTGCTGATCGAGCTATTGTTCGATACGATAGGAGACGGCAAGGAGTTCACACTGGAACAGGTCGAGATCTATACGAAAAATGAACTTAATCACGACCATTACAACGCAGCGACCGCTGAATGGAATAAAGAAGTGAGAGCCGAAGTGATGGCCCACGATTTTTACGAAAAGCACGTCGGTCTTCGCTGGGCAGTCGGTGTTATGAGTGCCGTCTTCATCGGCCTAGCCATCATGTCAGGCATATACGGGCTATTGCCATGGATGGCTTTGTCCATTGCACTCGCAATGCTCGCGCTTGGCTTTGCGATCGGCTATTCACCAATCACGCGCGAAGGACACCGACTGCGCTCTGAATGGCGCAGCCTGAAAACGGCGATGGCGCAGTTGCCGACAGAGCAATGGGAGCGCTTGACGACGGATGAAAAGCAGCGTGCTTATGCATACTTACTTGGCAGCGACCAGAAAACGGCTGAGCGCAAAGCGCACGCCTTCACAGCTGCGGAGCCGGCAAATGATGTCTCTGGCTTTGCAGTGAATCCAGTCCTCATGACCGCCGTGTTCGTTACGGCAAGTACGACAACGAGTGCCACTGCCGATGCAAGCGGCGGCGGTATCGCCGGAACAGGTGGCGGTGTCGGCGGCGGTGGTGGCGGCTCCGGCGCGTTTTAGGGTAAATAAACACCTAAAAAGGAGGATGGCGACTGCCATCCTCCTTTTTATGTGTTTTAAAGAAGTCTATGGTTCGCTCTCAACTATGAAAAAAGAGCGGCCTTTTCTATTTTCAACAGCAATGACCTCTCTAAGTATTTGGAGAAGCGTTCGCTCGACTCCAGTGGGACTAGCGGGTTTGAGAGACCCCGCAGCGAGCGAAGCGAACGAGGAGGCTCGATTCCCGCCCCACGGAAAGCGAGCGATAAGCTTCGGAAAATACGGCTTTTCGCTTTCTCGACAACTTGAAAAAAGGAGGATGGCGACTGCCATCCTCCTTTTCTTATTCTCTTCCTGAGATATACGCCCATTTATAGCTGAAATCGCCAGTGAACGGATGTGTGATGACATCGTGCACATACGGTTTTTGAAGCGCCATGCTTCCGAACTGATACATATTGGCGATGGCGGCATCTTCTTCCACGAGAATTTTCTCGACTTCCGCTAACGCTTGCCAGCGCTCTTCCGGCTTCAAGGCAAGTTCGCCGTTCGCCTGTTCAAGCAATTCGTCCACTTGTTCATTGGAATACGCCATCGTGTTTTGAGTTGAATCCGTCGCGAACAAATCAAGAAATGTAATCGGGTCTTGGAAATCCGGGCCCCAACCTGTGCTTTGGATATCGTAATCCTGCGCTTCGTTTTTATCGAGCAGGACGTTGAATGGCACTTGGCTCATCTCCAGCGTCAAGCCCTCCAGATTGCCTTCCATCTGGTCTTGCATATAGGCATCGATTTTTTTCGAAAGTTCCGTATCGCCGCTTAAGTATTCCAGGCTCACTTCCGTCAGCCCTTCTTCTTCCAAGCCTTCAGCCCATAAAGCTTTCGCTTCTTCAGCATTGAATTCCATCATATCTCCGTTCACTTGGCGGAAATCTTCGTTGTCCGCATCAAACGTGAATTCTGTTGGGACCAAGAAGTCTGCCGGGATCGATCCATTAGCAAGAACGATATCGGCCAAGTCCTGTTTGTTGAAAGACAATGCCAAGGCTTTGCGCAATTTCGCGTTGGCAAGCGGTGTCGATTCGCCTTCGCGCTGTTGATTAAATTGCAAATAATAAACAGACGGTTTCAAGACGCGCACGACTTCTTCATCCTCTGCGTATTGCATCGCAAATTCGCCAGCTAATCCGGCACGGTCCGCATCTCCTGTCTCATACAAATTAACGCCAGTCCCTGGATCCGGAACGATATTAAATTCAACAGTTTCCATCTTCACATTTTCCGCATCCCAGTATTCAGGGTTTTTCTCCAATTCCCATGACATCGCCGTAGCGTCCCAGTTTGCCAATATGAACGGCCCGTTCGATATCAGTTTGGATGAGTCCATGGCATAGTCGTCTCCATGTTCCGTCACATATGCTTCGTTCTGTGGATAAAATGTGCCGAATGCCATCAACGACAAGAAGTAAGGAATCGGGCGTTCAAGCGATACGACCAGTGTTTGGTCATCTTCCGCTGTTATGCCGAGTTCCGATTTGTCCAGTTCACCCGCTGCAATTGCCTCGGCATTTTTGATGGTTCCAGCCATCATATACGGTCCATAAGTAGAGCCTGTTTCCGGGTCGGCCGCGCGCTGCCACGCAAAGACAAAATCATGTGCCGTTACAGGCGAGCCGTCCGACCAATTCGCATCGCGTAATGTAAACGTATAGGTCAAGCCATCTTCGCTAATTTCAGGTTCGCCGGATGCCATCGCTGGAATCGCCTTATTCTGCTGATCGAGGCGATACAAGCCTTCGCCCGCGTTGTTCAACATGGTGAACGATACTGCATCATCTGCCAGCACAGAGTCCATGGTCGGAATTCCAGAACCTGTCGTAATCCGCAGTTCCTGTAAGCTATCCAATTCGCTTTTCGGTGCAGCCTTTTCTGTATCCGTGGCAGTTTCATCTTCCCCACCGCAGGCCGTAAGCACGGCAACTAAGCTGGCAGTTAGCATTAAAGCCAAAGCTTTATTTCGTTTAATCATTGTGAAGCCTCCTATGTCTATTGCTCTAGTGCATTTCTCCCCTCATTATATACAAATAATAATTTTCTTTAAAAAAATATAAAATTTTGAATTTGATAGAAGTAATATCATCATTAATTTACCTCATCAAAAAGAACAACAAGCTCTCCTGGGTGGAAAGCTCATTGTTCCCTAGCCTTATTTCCGGTAATTTAATTGCTTAGAAACGATGCGCATGAATTCATCGAAAGTCGCGGAGTACCGATTCCACTGATGGTACCATTTGCGGATCGTGTCGAGCAGCCAGAACGGCACCGGTTTACCATCGATGATCGGGTAATATTCCACATAAGCTTTTTTTAAATGCTCCCAACGGAAATCGTTGCCAGGCTGGATGTATTCGGAGACATCGAGCAGCTTTGCACGGCCATTTTGCAAGATGATGTTCTTTAAATGAATGTCCCGGGGGTTGAGTCCGATTTCGCGGATATAGTCGCGCGCTTTTTCCACGTCGTCAATTGCTTGCTCCGGCACAAAAATGCCTTGCAACAGGCAGTCGAATAAAGTTGGGCCTTGTTCGAATCTCAACACAAGCAAGCGCTCGTCTCTGCCGTAGCAAGTCGAGAAATAAGCGGAGTCCCCAATTTGTCTGTAAACCGCCGCTTCCGCTTCGAGCTTGTCGCTTTTGCCTTCTGCGTATACTTTGAACGCGTACTCTGGAAATTTCTCAGCTTGAAACACCGCTGCGTCCGTACCGACACCGATGCAGCGAAATCCATCTGCCGTCCCCGTTATCGTTACCGGTTCGTTATTGGGATGTGCTGTCACATTTACCGCCGCTAAAGCTTGAGCCGCCAATTGCCATCGCTCATCGTTCATGCCCATCTCTCCTCTGGTCTGTAGAGCTTCGTTCCATTAAAATAACGAACTGCCCCTACTCGAGGTTCCTCTCCGTCATAGCATTTGCGTGTTCAATTAAGCTCCTGGCTTCATTTCCTGCCGGTTGACCCATTCGCGGACAGTCTCGACATACGCTTCAGGTTCTTCGATAGACGGCATATGCGAGCTATTTTCGAACACGTGGAATTCGGCATCCGGCACGAGACTTGCATAATGTTCTGTTGCTTCAGGCGTCGCTTCGTCGTAGCGCCCGCACGTAAATAAAGACGGAATGTCGATTTCAGGCAGGCGCCCGGTCGCATCGAACTGCTTCAAGGTGCCGGTAACCGTGAATTCTGATGCTCCCCACATATGATTATAAACCTGAGGGTTCAGCTGCTCGAGATCCTCCGACAGCTCGTTTGGCCAAGGATCGACGCGGCACATATGCGTTTTGTAATATGCCATCATCGCTTCCTGGTAATCTTCTGAATCAGTCGTTCCTTGGTTTTCATGTTCCTCAATCGTCTGTTGCACATGTGCCGGGAATTGTTTCAAATAAGCACGCTGGTCCCGCTCCCAGCGCTGCGCTTCGAGCGCGGGTCCGGAAAACAAGACACTGCGCACGCCGCCAGGCTTTGTAAATAGATACGAAGCAGCGAGCATCGTCCCCCAGGAATGCCCAAGCAAATGGACTTCTTCTAACTCGAGTGCTTGGATCACTTGGCCGAGCTCTTCGACGTAGCGGTCCACTGTCCAAAGAGACCGATCTTCCGGCCGCTCCGATTTGCCGCAGCCCAGCTGGTCGTATTGGATGATCGGCCGTTCTGCGCCCAGCTGTCGAAGTGGGTCGCTGTCGTTGCTTTTCATTCCCGGCCCGCCGTGCAAAAGTAAAAGCGGGATGCCGGGGCCGGTGCCCGTGATCCGGTACCAGACCTTGCCCCCAGTGACGGGAATGAAGCCTTCTTTTACATCTTTCATGGATGACGCCTCCTTAACTTTTCAGCTACCTACCATTTCTTCATTTATTGAAATTCCCCTTTAAAATTTCTTATTCGGCAAAGTTTACTGGAATTGGTCTCGCACATAAAAAAACCGCCAATCTCGTAAGAATGGCGATTTTTCAGCTCGTTGAAGAAGTCTATGATTCGTTATTAAATACGAGAGAAAACATCTCTTTCTACATTCAACAATCAAAGATCTATCTAAGTATTTGAAGAAGCGTTCGCTCGACTCCTGTGGGATTAGCGGGTTTGAGAGACCCCGCAAGAAGCGTAGCGAATGAGGAGGCTCGATTCCCGCCCCACGGAAAGCGAGCGATAAGCTTCGGAAAATACGGTTGTTAGAGTTTCTCGAAAGCTTAAAAAACCGCCATTCTCGTAAGAATGGCGGTTTTTCGGACTTTCAGTGATAACGCTTATTCCTCTTCCAGCAAACCACTTTCCACTAGCCAGTCATAGGCAACAACCGATACACTCTGGCCTTCGATATCTACCAGGTAGTTCAGCTCGCGCATAATATTGCTGTCGAGTCTATCGGCTAAGCGGGCTGTGATTTCTTCGATTTCCGGATACTCTTCGAACACTTCCTCGTTAATCGTTACCGCTATCCGGTAAGGCGGGAAAAAGCGTTCATCATCTTCTAGCACGACGAGGTCGTAACTTCTGATGGTGGCATCCGTTTCGAAAGCCACCGAAACGTCTACTTGCTCGTTATCGAGCGAACGCTGCGTTAAGCCCAAGTCCATTTGCTTAACTTGCCCGGAGCCGAAACTAAATCCATACGTTTCTTCTACTCCCGGAAGGCCGTCCGAACGATTGGCAAATTCTGCATCGGCCGCCATTGTAAGCTCGCCTGGATTGTCATTAATGTAATCAGCCAAATCACTGATTGAGGTAATGCCGAGTTCTTCCGACCGTTCGCTGGTCATCGCAAGCGCATAGGTGTTGTTGACTTCCGACATGTTCATCCAGTGGATGTTGTTTTCACTGTCGAGTTCTTTGACCCGATCAAAAGCCGCTTCCGGGTCCGAAATGGATTCTTCTCCCATATACGTGATGAGGGCGGTTCCCGTGTATTCCCACATCATGTCCACTTGTCCATTGATGAGTGCGGAACGGACGACACTGCTTCCGAGATTGTTCATTTGATTGACTTTAAATCCTTCTTCCACCAATAAGAACGCCGTCATCTCGGACAATAAATACTGTTCGGTGAAGTTTTTGCCCCCGACGGTCACTTCTTTTCCTGTCACGCCCGAACAAGCGGACAGGATCAGCGCAATGACCAGCAAGGGGATAAGTTTGAGTGAGTTAATCACAAATTCCGATACCTCCTATTCGCTAAGCTTTCTCAACACGCCTTGACCCTTTCGGCACGACGATATATTCCACTTTGCGCAGGATATAATCAGCAAGAATCGCCAATAGCGTCACCGGGATCGCTCCTGAAATAAGGAAGCCGTTGTCAAACAAATTGATGCCGGTGAAAATCCATACGCCTAGGCCACCCGCTCCGACCACATAGGCAAGAGCCGCTGTCCCGATATTCAAGACGACAGCCGTGCGAATGCCGGCTAGAATTGAGTAAGCGGAGTTGGGAAGCTCGATACGAAAGAGAATTTGGTGGGGTTTCATGCCCATTCCTTTCGCTGCATCGATCATGTTCTTATCGATCGAATCGATTCCTGCGACGGTGTTTCTGAAAATCGGCAAGATCGAATAAATAAACAGCGCAAACACCGCCGTCTGAAAGCCGATCCCTAAAATACTGATCATTAAGGCAAGTACGGCGAGACTTGGAATGGTTTGTCCCAAGTTTGCGATGTTGGAGAACACCCACTCCGCTTTTTTGAATTTCGGCCGGGTGATGAGAATGCCAGCCGGCACAGCGATTAAAATGGCTAGCAGTGAAGAAACCAGTACCAATACGACGTGCTGTCTCAATAACACTAAAAAGGTATCCGATTGGCTGAAAATATAATCAAAATAACTATTGGAAATCGCCCAGATGAAAAACGCGGCGACCGCTGCATAAAGCGCATACCTAACAATACTGCCTATTAATTTTTTACGTTTCACAGGATCACCCTTCCTGGGAGGCGGACATCTTCCCTTTAATTTCGTAATGCAAATATTTTTGGACCATATCAATGGTAATTGTCCCGATATTTTCATCCTGCTCATCTTTGACGATGACTTGATCCGCTTCTTGGTTCAATAGCATCGACAAGGTATTGCGCAGATCTTGGTGGACATGGATTGTTTTTGTATCTTGAATAGCTTCATCGACTGGCCCCAGCCCGATGACTTCACGTAAATTTTGAACTGTGTGCAAGCTTAGACCTTTTATCGCTCGGTCCTTTCCGAAAAACTGTGAAACAAATTCGTTCTTGGGATGCGCCAGCATTTCCGATGGCGTATCGAATTGCATGACTTTGCCGTCGCGCAACAGGACAATCTTGTCTGCCATTTTGATTGCCTCATCAATATCATGGCTGACAAACAAAATGGTCTTCTTGACTTCACGTTGAATCTGAAGGAATTCTTCCTGAATCTTATCGCGGATGATCGGGTCAAGCGCACCGAACGGTTCATCCATCAGCATGACCGGTGGATCTGCCGCAAGTGCCCGAACCACACCAATTCGTTGCTGCTGGCCGCCTGATAATTCATGCGGGTAGCGTTTGCCATAATCTTTAGGCTCCAAACCAATCAGCTTCATCAGGTACTCAAAGCGTTCACGCTTTTTCTTCTTGTTCCAGCCCAATAGGTCCGGGACAAGCATGACGTTTTCTTCAATGGTCATGTTCGGGAATAAGCCGTTGCTTTGAATGACGTAGCCGATTTTGCGTCTCAATTCGATCGGATCCAAGTCTTTCGAGTTTTCGCCGTTGATGACGATCTCGCCTTTTGTGATGGACTCAAGCTGGTTGACCATCCGAAGCAATGTCGTTTTCCCGCACCCTGAAGGACCGAGCAGCACGACGATTTTGCCTTCTTCCACCGTGAAGTCGACGTCATCGATCGCGGTTATTTTTTCGCCAAAGCTTTTTGTTACGTGATTAAATGAAATCATAGACTCACCTCTCTGCAGTTACTCCGCGATTACTTTTTTCGTAAAACGCTTTTGAATCAGTAGTAGAATGGCATCTGCAATGATCGCCAGTATCGCGACTGCGATAGATCCACTGATAATCAAGTAATTATCGTTCCGGCTGATGCCTTGTGTAATAAGTACGCCTAGGCCGCCTGCGCCGATATAAGCGGCGATGACAGCGATGCCGATATTCATGACCACCGCCGTGCGGACGCCTGCCATGATAACCGGCAAGGCATTTGGAATTTCAACGCGCAATAATCGTTGGCGGGTTTTCATGCCCATGCCGATTGCTGCATCACGCATTTCAGGATTGACGTTTTTAATGCCGGTATACGTATTGCGGATAATCGGCAATTGTGAATACAGCACGAGCGCCACAAAAGCCGGCACAAAGCCGATTCCCTGGTTGATCAGGGAGAAGATCGGAATCATTACCCCGAAGAGTGCGATACTCGGGATGGTTAATGTAATAGAGGCGATTTGAAGAACTGTGTCTGCAAGGTATTGGTTCGTAGTTAAGTAAATACCAAGTGGAATGCCAATCAATAGTGCAACGAAAATAGCCAATGAAACGAGGATGGCGTGGTCAATCGTCAATTCCAAAATACGAGAAGAGTTTACTTCAAGAAAACGGGCCCACTTTTCCATCGAAACACCTCCCTTCTGTGAATAGGAAAAAATGAACAGGGCTGCCCATGCATTTTGCGCCTTCAATACATGCCGTTTTGCTGTAACCGGCTTCATTTCACCCGCCACGCAGAACGCCAAAAACCGCAAACTGCTCCAAAGACAGCCTTTCACCTGCTATAAGCATAACATGTATTTTTCCAATAAAATGATTTTTCAGGTATTTATCGCAATTTACTAAGGATAAAAGCAGCAAGAAAATAGCCAAAAACCGTTTGATGCCCCTCTATTTCCTCAAAAAGCACTGCACTTCCTTTTTTCTTCAGAATTAAAAAAACAAGCCGATATTTGATCATCATTCAAATACCGGCTTGCTTTTAGTTGTTCATGAATAGCCTTATTTTTCCCAGGCTTCAACTCCCGATCCTCAACGCCCGGCCTTTATGCTGCAGCACCGACAAAATGCTCATCGCCGCGAGCAAGCTCGTTTTCGGGTTCGCTGCCATCGGCTCATTTTCGACTTTCAGCTGCATCTTGCCAAAATCCCCTTGTGCTTCCACCGTATGCGTATTGCGCTCAATAGCGGGGTCGACGATGATGCGCACGGTCGTCTTATGCACCCCGATGCCTGCAATCGAAAGCACTAGGGCAATATTGATGTTTTTCGGGAATTTTCCTACCGCGTCAAATGCTGTGCCGTCGAACAATACTTGCTCTTGGCCTATTTCCATTCCAAGTGACTGCGGGGATTTTCTCGTCGTGAGCTGGACGGATTCCAACCCGCCGAGCGCATTTGCTGACTGCAAGACGTCCAAGCCGCCGATTGCGCCGGACGGCAAGTAGATAGTTGTACCGTTCGCTTCAGCCAGGCTTGTCAATTGCTCCAGCAGCGCCAAGTCTTTAAACACGCCAATGCTGCTGACGATGAGGTCTTTTTGCTGTTCAGCCACTTGTTTTACAAATAGGCTCGCTGCCTCCATCGTCACAGCTTCTACCACCGTATCGACCGATGCCGACAGGAACTCCTGAAAATCCGTATGGAAGTCGATGCCAAAACGTTTTTTCAAACGCGTGCCGGCTTCCACGTTGCGTCCAAAAACAGCAGTAATACGCCCCTCCGCCATGCGGTTTTCGTTCACTTGTTCAAGCAAATAGCTGGCAATATTGCCAGTTCCGATAATGCCGATATTCATGATGACCCCTCCCTTCAATTACTTGTTACTATTCTTTACCCTTAAATAGAAAAATGCCACATTCGAAATCTCAGGATTTCGAATGTGGCATGGATATCGCCTCTATCTCTATTGTTACGAAGCCGACCATACATCTTTTGCGAAGCGGCCGGATTGTTCTAGTTCTCCGAGCCACGCCAAGGCTTGATCGTGCGTTGCGCTATGCAATTGCTGATAGCTGCGGACCAAAGTCTCTTCTACAGCTGGCGCCATCTTGCCGCCATCGCCGCAGATGTACAAATGGCCGCCCTGTGCCAAGAGCTGAAGAATTTCCTGTGCGTTTTGTTCCATTAAATGCTGTACGTAAATCTTTTCTTGCTGCTGTCTCGAGAAGGCGCTGTGCAATTCGATCAAGCCAAGCTGCTCGGCTTGCTTCAATTCTTCTTCATATAGAAAATCTTCTTGTGCGTGGCGGCAGCCGAAATAAAGCTGCGCTGCACCAAGAGTCGCACCTTGTTCTTTCAAAGCGTGACGCGCTTGGATAAAGCCGCGGAAAGGTGCAATGCCTGTTCCTGGACCGACCATGACCAGCGGGGTCTCCGGGTCTTCCGGCAATTGGAAGGCCGTTTGTGGCGTACGGATAAAGCAGGCGAGTTGATCACCCGTCTCGCGCTTCGCCAAGTAATTGGACGCGACACCTTCGTATTCACCAGTACCGCTCCACGCAGCGCCTTTAACAACGCTAACCGTGATGCTTGCTTGTTCTGATGCACGCGGCGAGCTCGAAATCGAGTAATAGCGGGCTTTCAGTGCCGGCAATAACGACAAGAAGTTTTCGAATTCCATCTCGCATGACATAAAGCGCTCGAGCAGTTCAAGCATCGTCAAACGCTTCGCGAGCACTTCGCGTTTATATGTCTCATCTTCCACCAATCCTTCGAGTTCTTGCTTGTGTGGCGGGCACGGATTGCTTTTGGCGAGTTCGCGAAGTTGTGCGCGCGTCGCCGGTTCCTGTAATTCCACGTAGCTTGTGAGCAATTGGGCGAGCTGCACCGGCTGACCCGTCGGCAAATGATCGGACCGCCCTGAACTGCCCTCAAGGACAACATAGTTTTCGCCTTTCAAACCAAAACGATTCAAGACACGTTCCACCAGCTCATGCGAATTCTCCGGCAATACGCCGAGATGGTCGCCTTCTTGGTACACGGCCCCTTCAGGTAATTGAACCTCGATGTGGCGGGTGCTGCGCTCTTGTGTGTTCAACAGCTCTTCATTGCTGGAGACGACTGCCGTGAAAGCCTCGTATGCACGAGCAACCGGCGTATGGCTGACGCCGCTGATGAACTCCATCGACAATTGATTGCTCGCTTGTGCAGTTGTTTCTAAATCGAGCCCGAATCTCTCAGCTAATGCCGGCCACAAAGCTTGCTGCCATTTTTCGAGTTCGCCGTCAAAGTCTTCGCTGGCGTCGCCCTCGCCGCGTTCGATAAGCCGTGTAGCACCATTTGCTGATAATTGTTCATCGATGATGCCCGGCACTCGCTGATAAGTCGTCGCCCAGTTGCGGTCGCCACAGCCGAAGACACTATAGTTAACGCCTTGCAACTCGCTGTCCGTTTCGAGCCATTCCATAAAGCGCACTGCGTTGTCCGGCGGGTTGCCGTTATATGAGGCTGATACGATCACGACTGCCCCTTCAGCCGGCAAGTCCCCAGCATAGTCATCCAAGGCAGCAGCTTTTGAGTCAAAGCCTTTAAAGCGCGCTGTTTCCGCCAGTTCTCGCGCGACGCCTTGTGCAGTTCCGAGATTGGATCCGTATAGCACTAGGAGCGGTGTGCCGTGTGAATCGATTGCTTGCTGCTGTTCTTGCGCTGGTTCGGGTTCTTCCGCGACAGGTGCTTGGAACATCTGCACTTTTCGTCTCGGCTTCACTTTCATCGTCAATCCCTCAGGCTTAAAGGTCAAAGTTTCTTTGACGTCTAATTGGTAATCGGTGTGGTCGATCAATTCGAAATGCTGCAGTACCATGCCGAGCACAAGCACTGCTTCATGCAGCGCAAATTGCTGGCCGATGCAGGCGCGCTGGCCATTGCCGAACGGCTTGAACGCATGATGTGGGATTTTGGTCATGTCTTCAAAACGCTCCGGACGGAACTCCTCAGCATCTTGCCCCCAAACGCTCGTGTCGCGGTGGAGTTCAGGGATGAGTAAAGTGAACGCTTCGCCTTTTTCCACTTCGTACTTGCCGGCAAGCGTCGTATCTTCTTTCGCATAGACGGAAAATGCAGGTGCAGTCGGCCACAAACGCAGAGCTTCGTTCAAGATCATGCGCACGTATTTCAATTGCTTCACTTGTTTGAACGAAGGCGTTGCATCGCCAAGCACTTCATCCACTTCTGCATACGCTTTTTGCAATTTGTCCGGATGCTTCAATAGATACTGGATCGCGAATGACAACAAGCCGCTCGTCGTTTCGTGCCCCGCAATCAAGAACGTAATGATCTGGAAGCGAATGTTTTCATCATCCAAGGACTCGCCGGTTTCTGGATCTTTGCCTTTCAGCATATGTCCCAGTAAGTCGTCTTCCCCTTGGTCCCCCGCTTGTTTACGTTCTGCAATCAATTGGTCGACCAGATTGAACATATAATCGATATCTTCCTTGAATTGCTGCTTCGAGCGCACCATCAATTTGTCCTGGATGCCAAGACGCTGTGTTTGGCTCATCGATTCATCCAAAGCCCGCACCATCTTCTCGATAAACGGATGGGAATCCTCCCGGTAAAAGCTGTTGAAGCGGTAATTGAATCCGCACAAGCCGATCGTATCGAGCGTCAAACGCGTCATGTCATCCGGCACATCGATTTCCTCGTTTGGGTTGAGCCGCGCCCACTTTTGCACCAATTGCGACGCGAGGTCGATCATTTTCTCGTGATAGCCTTTCATCGCTTGCTGGCTGAAACTCGGCAACAAAATATTATGGGCTTTCTTCCAGTTCGGTTCTTCGGTTCCGCTCGTGAACAAACCGTCTCCGCCGAATGCGCGGACTTTTTGGAGAGCCGGCCCGATCTTTTTATCAAAGCGTGTCTCATCGCAAATTTCAGCTGCCAGTTCCGCACTCGACACGAATGTGCTAGCGCGTCCCGGAAAATGGAATTGGTAGATGGGCCCGAGTTCACGGGCTTGTTTCATAAACGACTGTACCGGCTTTTCTTTATCGATCAACGGCAAATTGCCTAGCGGGCCGTAAGTTTTCGGTTGTGGAAGATTTTTCATTTCGATCATGGATTAGCACCTCTTCTGTAAAATTAAAAGCGGAATGAATATTCATTCCTTTGAAATAAGAAAAAAACTGGCATCATCACGAATGATGACGCACAGCGTCCCAGCAGCTTTCTTCAACGCCTGTCAATAATTCTTCGGTCGCTTCAAGTTCGCCTGCCCGGACCAATTGGTAGAGCTGAAGAAAACTACCAAAAATAAGTGCAATCAAAGCCTTGGATGGCAGCTGGCGGATGTCGTTATGCTTCTTTCCTTCTTCGAAAAACGTCTCGAAGATCATCAGCAAGTCGCTAAACTGCTCGCGGCTGTTTGCGTCCAGAAAATAAGCGGATGTATGAGTTTTAATGAAATACAAAGCATGATCGTGCTCGTTCGTAAAACGGATCATCCCTTGAAATAAATGATGAAATTGCTCACGAATGTCCGCTTCCACGGGATAGTCTTTTTCCAGCGCCTCCCGGAACAGCGTTACATAATGTTGAAACAAAGTGTTCACAAGCATTTCCTTATTGTCGAAATAGCGGTAAATCGTTCCGGCCCCGACTTTTGCATCGGTCGCGATCATCGGAATCGTCGTCGCATCGAATCCGCGTTCGGCAAACAAAGTCAATGCGCTGCCAAGCACATCGTCTCGTTTAGTAGTAAGTGTCGGCATCTGAAAAATCTCTCCCTTCTGGTTGCGGAATGAACATTCATTCTCCGTCAGTTTACTCTTTCTTTTTTTGAAAATCAATGAATATCCTAGACGAATCCTACTTGCTTTTCGACCGCCTGCTTTCACGCCGTTAAAAACTTGCCGCTTGAAATGAAACGATTCCGTCGGCTTTCCGTATACTATAGTATCTAGTTAAAGGAGGAATCGTTCATGTCGAAGTATTCCATTAAGCAATTTGTCCAACAAACCAAGCAAGAAGAGAGCGCGCGCGACTTTTTCGAACTCGAAACGGACCGCCTGCTCGAAGTGAACTTGAACGGCCAAGTATGGGCCAAAGCGGGTTCGATGATTTCCTATGAAGGCAATATCAAATTCGAACGCGAAGGCATGCTCGAGCACGGTCTTGGGAAATTCGTCAAAAAAGCGCTCAGTGGAGAAGGCGCCCAATTGATGAAAGCAAATGGCCAAGGCAAACTTTACGTGGCGGACAGCGGCAAGAAAATCACCATCTTAGACCTTGAAGGCGAAAGCATTTTCATCAACGGCAACGATCTGCTGGCGTTTCAGGACGGACTCGACTGGGACATCAAATTGATGCGCCGCGTCGCCGGCATGATGGCGGGCGGACTTTTCAATGTGCGTCTCGAAGGCCAAGGCCTCGTCGCCTTCACGTCCCATTACGAACCGCTCACTTTGCTCGTTACGCCAGATACGCCAGTATTTACTGACCCGAACGCGACTGTCGCATGGTCAGGAAGCTTAGAACCTGATTTCATCACCGACGTGCAACTGAAAAGCTTTTTCGGCAGGGGCAGCGGGGAATCCGTACAGATGAAATTCTCCGGCAATGGCTTTGTCGTCGTTCAGCCTTACGAAGAAATCTACCACGCACCGCAAAGTTCATAACACCAGAATAATAACGGCCCCGCAGCGATTAGGAAATACTGAATCGCCGCGGGGCCGTTTGTGTTTAGAAGCTGATATTCCATTGTTGTTTTAATTGTTCTAATAAATTTTCCGGCGCGTCGTAGAGGAAATACGTAACGCCTTCCTGGTGCACTTGAATCGTCCCGTCTTTATAGAAATGAATCAAATACGTCGGGTCGCCCATGCGATCTGCTGCCGGCATATTGTAGAGCATCATCCGGTAACTGCCAGGCTGCTCAAGCAGCTCTTCACTCTCCTGCAATTCCGCTTCACTTGCTTGGATCAGCTCTGTTCCGTTCAAGCGATCGATCAATTCATCCGCTTTTTCCGGTCCTTCGATGAAAGTTTCTTCATAGCCAGCCGTTTGGCCAGAAGAATAGGTGCTAGAAACGAGTACGCCTTCGTATCCCCCGCGATGTTCGATCGTTAGCGTTTCCGGGCCGTCATCCTTGGCGCAAGCTGCCAATAAGGAAAGAAGGATCAATATAAATGGCACCGTTACTAATTTAGCCAAGCTTCTCATTTTTAGCCTCCAGTTCTTGTCATTAATCCCTATTATACCAAATGGTCAATTCGCAAAATCCATTTATGCACAAAAAAGGTTCCGGCTTGTAGGCCGGAACCTTCAATCACTCTCTACTTCACTTTCATTTTTTCGGCAAGACGGCTTTCGGAGAAACCAGTCCTTTGTCGACAAGTTCGTCCCAGAAGGCAGACGGGATGTCGGCTTTTAGAGCCGCCAAGTCTTCTTTGATGCGGTCTGGGCGCGTTGAACCGGTGACGACTGCTTTGACCGCTGGATGCGCCGTTGAAAATTGCAGCGCAGCATCTTTTAATTGCACGCCGTGGTTTTGGGCGACTTCATGGAAACGCGCTACCCGCTGTTTGATTTCTGGCGTAATTTCTGCGTAATCGAAATGATCGCCGCCAAGTAAGGCGCCAGAGTTGAATGCCGAGCCAATGACAAGGCCGCCCTCTGTTTTCTCAGCAAGCGGCATCATGCGCTCCAACGCTCGCTCGTGCTGCAAAAGCGTATACTGCGTCGCAGATAGGCTCAAATCAGGGTGTGCGTGTTCCAACTCGAGTGCGACTTCGATTGGTGTCGTCGTATTGACGCCGAGCCCCCATGCTTTAATGACGCCTTCGTCTCTTAAGCGGTCGAGCACTTTGAATGCGCCTGTCCGTGCTTCGTCGAATTTCGTGACCCATTCATCACCAAGAAAGTCCGGCGAGATATCGTGCACGTAGACCATGTCCAAGCGGTCCGTTTTCAACCGCTTCAAGCTGTCTTCAATCGAGCGCAATGTGCCCGATTCCGTGTAATCCGTCTGAATTTTATTCTTGCGGCCGAATTCAAATAGCCCTTCTTTGTCTTCTTCCTCGTCCAGTACGATGCGCCCGACTTTCGTGCTGATTAAATAGTCGTCGCGCTCATAAGAAGACAAGATATCGCCGAGCCGCAGTTCTGCAAGTCCCGCCCCGTAAAACGGCGCCGTGTCGAAATAGCGAATGCCTTCGTTCCAGGCCGATTCGATCGTCGCCATCGCTTCGTCTTCCGGTACTTCACGGAACATATTGCCAAGCGGCGCTGTCCCAAGACCGAGTTTATGTTTGATCGTCACGTCATTTTTCATCAGTGAACACCTCTTCTAATACGTATTGTTTTATTTGTCTACCCGCTGGACAACGGGATAAACGGAGGCGACTTGGTCTTTGGCAAACGCTGGCAAACATTCACATGCATTTACGGATGTCAGTTAGATGGATCTGGCGTCCATCTTTTCGCTTCACTGTCTTCGGGATAATCGATACCACTTGGGTAAACAATCAACTCCACCAAACTTCCCCAAGGCGTTTTCCCGTAAACTCCGCGGTTCCCTTCCCCATCTTCCACTCCTGCAAGCGGATGCGGTTCCGATAGCAAGCTTCCTCCAGCTTGCTGAATGCGCTCGGACGCTTCTTCGATATCATCTACATATAGGGCAAAATGATGCAAGCCCATGTCTGCGATTCCAGTAGCTGGCTGATTCGGGCTCGCTGCCAGTTCGAATAGTTCGATAGATGGGCCATTGCCAAGGCGCAACAACCGCATGTGAACGATTTTTCTACCGGAAGGCAGATCGAGTTGTTGTTCCACTTCTTCGCCTTCCATCGGCTGGTGTTCTGGCCGTTGCACGTCATAACTAACCTGTGCTTCAAAAGCCTCCTTGAAAAAACGTGTGGCTTCCTCGATTGATGGTACAGTCATTCCGATATGGTCAATTCCTCTTGTCATATTCTGTCATCCCTTCTGTTAAAATTTTTAATTACGCGTACAAGAGCTGTTATTCGAGCTCGTAACTTAGATTCCAATTTTCGCGTGTTTTATCCATTAGATGCATCACATCTACAGAAAGCGCCATGGCCCAGTTAGTTTGTGGCTGAGCGATTAGTTCTGTCATTCTTTCGACTTCATAATGAAGGGCTTTTGAGCTATCGCCTGCCTCAATGGTTTCTACTTCCCCAGTAGCTGTATACGTAATGGTGGCACGGTCTGCCCGGGGAAAGTTGTCCACTGTAATAAAGCCGAGATCTCCAGCAACGATCCCGCGCTTCGGCATTTTCGCGCGCATCGCCAAACTGATGACTGCCAGTTCCTGCTGTTCGGTTTTCAATATGATGCCGGACTGTTCATCTACACCCGTTTCGTGCTTCTTGACTGTCGTATGTAATTCTTCTGGTTGAGAAGATAAGAAAAACCGGGCGAAAGACAACGCATACGTGCCAATATCCAATAATCCGCCGCCTCCAAGATCTGGATTGAAAAACCGATTTTGCGGATCATTTTCTTTACAGCTGCCGAATGTCACGTTGATGGTTTTCACTGAACCGATTGTTCCCTGTTGAATGACTTCCTCCAATTTTTGATAAATCGGCATATAGAAGACGGTCATGGCCTCGGCTAACACGACGCCTTTTGCAATCGCCAACCCAATGAGTTCCTCTAATTGCCGCGCATTCATCGTGATAGTTTTTTCACATAACACATGTTTCCCATGTTCTAAGGCCGATTTGATAAATTGGTAATGCAGCGGATGAGGTGTTGAAATGTACACTACATCTACCCGTTCGTCTTGAAGCATATCATCCAGTTTTTCGTAAACATTTTGCACATTTGAACGAGCCGCAAAAGCATTGGCTTTCTCCAAATTCCTCCCCCAAACACCAAATATGCTGCCATCTACTTCTTGTAATGCACCGGCGAATTCTTCAGCAATGCTTCCTGGACCAATTAATCCCCAATTGAGTGATTTCATTTATTGTCTCTCCTTTCGGTTTCTTGAACCTTCATCAATTCCTTAGCTGTCTGTTCGGTCGTCACCAATACGTCTAAAAAACCGGCTTCAAGTGCGACTCGAATCGCCTCTTTTTTTCGCAAAGAATGGGCGATGCCAATTGTACATTCCGCCTGCTGCAGGTGTTGCATACTGACTGAAATTGTTCGTTTGGACAATTCCGTATGTAACACTTCTCCTGAAAACGTGTAGAAATTAGAGCAAATGTCTCCCGCGACTTCAGGCTTAGTGCCTTTTCCTTCAAAAGCTGGACCGTAAAAGGCACGCCAGTTGATTCCATCGCTGATAAGCGGCGATCCGATCCCAACTACAGCAATGCTTAGTTTTTCCCATAGTTCTTCGATTTCCTTAAAATGCGCACTGGCAGTTAACGATTTCCTAATGTCAGCGGTCTCGACGATAGCCGGAACATCAATCAGCTTGGAGAAACCTTTCCATTTTCTTGCTGCATCATACACGATGCTATTTGCATGATAGCGGCTTTCCATTTCCCCATCAGGCCCGCCGATCAACGGCACGCACATCACATTTTCCATTGAAGTGCTCGAATCCAATGCCTCCACCGTAGCCGCAAGAGCGGTCCCCCATGAAAACCCGACTATATCTTCCGGCTTCACGCGTTCAGCCAAATACTTGGCACCAGCTTGGCCCAGCTCTTTCAGTTGATTCACTTCAGATTGGCCTGGCCAATCGGGCACAATCACCACATCTTGAAGTTGATAGGCTTCTCTCAGCTGTTGAGCCAATCCTGAATTCTGATAGACATCATAATTGATGTGAATTTGGACAATTCCTTTGTCACGGATTTTCTTCAACATGCGACTGACCGTCACCCGGTTAATCTCTAGTTCCGAGGCAATTTGCCCTTGAGTTAAATTATCTTCGTAATACATTCGAGCGACTTGGTACAGCATCTTTAACTCATCTGTCATTTGAATCTCGCCTCCTTTGAACAAATGTACAACTGTAAGTACAAATGTACAATAATTATTTTAAATGTTCAAATGATTCTGCTCACTATGTTTGATTTAATTCATTAATTGAATTTTTTTCGGATATGCTTGTCAATATAGCTTATACTCAAGAAAAATGCTGAGGAGGAAAAACACTATGGACAACCACTCTGCTGCATTAGACCCTGGCCCCTTCTTCCACGGAACGAAAGCACAACTCGCAGTTGGAGATTTGCTCAAATCTCAAAAGCTTTCCAACTTCCAGGATAAGAAATCCAATTACATCTATTTCACCGCGACGCTTGAAGCTGCGAAATGGGGCGCAGAACTCGCTGTCTCGGATTTGCCGGAGCGGATCTACGTCGTCGAGCCGATAGGCGAATTCGAAAACGATCCGAATTTGACCGACAAGCGTTTTCCTGGAAACCCGACACGTTCCTATCGTTCCAAAGAGCCTTTGAAGATTGTGGCAGAACTCGCTTCCTGGGAACGCCATAGCGATGAACAAATCCAGCATATGCTCGATTCGCTAACATCACTTCGCGAACAAGGCAAAGCAATCATCATCGATTAAAACCAAAAATCGCCACAGATGAACTGGCACTGCTTGTCCCTTACGACGAACAAGCGGAGCCAGGTCTGTGGCGATTTTGCGTATGCGTTATCTAGTCGGAATCGACTGCTGGCTTGATCCTTGAGGCGAGTTCCGGGTTTTCTTTAATAGGTGATGTAGCTGGTTTTTTCGACCAGATTGTCGCCAGAATCGGCCCGGAAATATTGTGCCAGATAGCGGCCCATACACTTGGCAGCGCGGCGAGCGGACTGAAGTGGGCGGTGGCTAAAGCAACGCCAAGCCCTGAGTTCTGCATGCCCACTTCGAGTGAAATCGCACGGCGGTCTGTTTCGCTGAGGCCCATGAGCATCGCGACCAGATAGCCGAGCATCAAGCCGAAACCGTTATGCAAGAACACGGCCAGGAAGACGACAACCCCCGAGCTGATAACATTTTGCGCATTGGCGGCAGTAACGGCCGAGACAATGATGAGGATTGCAGCCACCGAAATGAGCGGCACGACCGAGATGCTTTTCGCGACCACTTTCGGAAATAAGCGCTGGACAAAAATCCCGAGCGCAATCGGCAAGATGATCACTTGGATAATAGAAGTGAACATCGATACAGGATTGACCGGCAGCCATTGTCCTGCGAGCAACAGCAATAATAGCGGTGTCATGATCGGCGCCATCAAAGTCGACAAGGACGTCATCGCGACCGACAAGGCCAAATTGCCTTTTGCTAAATACACCATGACGTTTGATGCCGTCCCGCCCGGCACACAGCCGAGAAGCACGAGGCCTGCCGCAAGTTCAGGAGGCAAATTCAACACATACGCGATGGCAAACGCCGCCAGGGGCATGACAAGAAACTGCGCCGCTACCCCGACGAATACCGGCAGTGGGCTTTTGGCGATGATTTTAAAATCTACTGGCTTAAGCGTCAAGCCCATCCCGAACATGACGACGCCTAGCAGAATCGTAATATAGGCGCTGAATCCGATAAACACTTCAGGCAGGAAAAACGCCAGCAAGGCAGCCAGGATAACCCACACCGCAAAATACTTTCCAGCGATGGCACTCAATGATTGCAATACGTTCATTTTATCGTCTCCTTTGTCTCTATCTTTATGTTCTTGCCGGGATTCAATAGATTATGAGGATCAAGTGCTTGTTTGATTTTTTCCATGACCCCAAGCGCTGCTCCGTGCTCTTGTTGCTGATACTTTTGTTTGCCGAGCCCGACGCCGTGCTCGCCTGTGCACGTGCCGCCGCGCTCGAGCGCATACTCGACGATACGCCCGTTAAACTCCTGCGCACGCGCTACTTCATCACCGTCTTCCATATTCATCATAATGAGCGCATGGAAATTGCCATCGCCGACATGGCCGACAATGCCACCCGGAAGCCCTAGCGCCTGCAGATTTTCCCGCGCATGGTCCACTGCGCCTGCGAGTTCTGAAATCGGCAGGCAAACATCCGTGACCATCATCTTTTTGCCGGGATAGCTGTGGATATAGGCATAGGCCAAAGTATGGCGTGCTTCCCATAATTGATTGCGCGCCGCGGTATCGGTCTCAAAAGCGATGTCCTCGCACGCATGCCCTTGAACGATTTCTTCCATAAATTCTACATCTTGCTTGAGCCCCGCTTCATTGCCATGGAACTCCAAGAACAAAGTCGGTTTTTCCAAGTAAGCGGTCTCATTGTAGTCATTCACTTGCCTCATAGACTGCTCATCGACCAGTTCCACGCGGGCGATCGGGATGCCTGCCTGCAAAATCGAGACGACCGCTTCGACCGCATCTGTTACCGTCGGGAAGGAAGCACGTGCTGCCGTAATGAATTCAGGAATTCCATATACTTTCAAGGTCAGTTCCGTAAAGCAGCCAAGCGTTCCTTCAGAGCCGACAAACAAGCCGTTCAAATGAAGACCGGAAGATGATTTCGCCGCTTTATTGCCGGTATGGAGGATGGTCCCGTCCGCCATGACCACTTCCAAGTCGCGTACTTGGTCGCGCATAACGCCGTATTTAACGGAAGTTGTACCGCTCGCATTGGTTGCTGCCATGCCGCCTAGTGTCGCATCCGCACCTGGGTCGACCGTGAAAAACAATCCGTATTTTTTCAATTCTTTATTTAATTGCGTCCTCGTGACACCGGGCTGGACCGTGACGAGAAAATCTTCCGCATCGACGTGCAACACTTTGTTCATCAAGGAGAAGTCGATGGTGATGCCGCCTTGCTCCGGAATGACATGGCCTTCGAGGCTTGAGCCAAGTCCGAATGGTATGATGGAAATTTCGTGTTGCTGGGACAGCTTCATGATACTTGATACTTGTTCCGCCGTTTCTGGAAACACGACGACGTCCGGCAATTGCATGGCATGATACGACTCATCCCTGCCGTGCAGCTCTTTAATCGTCTCGTTGACACTGATTTGTTCGCTTGTTAGAAATTCTGCCAACTTGTGCAGGATTTTCTCCTGATGAAGAATTGCCATTGCGTTCCGCTCCTTTGTTAATATTCACGTCTAAAGTAAGAATAATTTGTAGATCACCCAAATTGGTCCTACCAATTAAACCAATTATACATAATAATCTGAAAAGTTCAATGTGCATTTTCAGACATTTGGGATTTCTTTCGGTATGATAGAAGGAGAACCTATTAAACCAGTCAGCAGGGAGAGAGTTCCGTGTTAGTAAATCCGAAAAAACGCACCTACGAATTAATCATCGAACAGATTCAAACACTGTGCTTGGAGAACAACATCCCCCCAGGCGGCCGGCTTCCTTCTGAGCGCGATTTGGCGAGCTTGTTCGGCGTCAGCCGCAATTCTGTCCGTGAGGCATTAAAGGGATTGGAAAGCAAAGGCTTTCTCGAAATTCGGCAAGGCGGCGGCAGCTTTCTCGCCGAGACCAAGCGCGATATACTCGGCAATGAACTCGGCAGCCGCATCGATGCGGCGGAAATTCAATACATCGATGATATGCTCGAGCTCCGGCGGGCGTTCGAAGTCGAAGCCGCTTCTCTCGCAGCACAGCGGGCAACGCCTGAGAATTTGCTGGCGATCCGCGAAGTGCTCGGGCAAATGGCCTTGGCGGCGAATGATCCCGAACTCGGCGTCCAAGCTGATGTGGATTTCCACTTACACGTCGCGAACGCTACCCAAAATCAATTATTAATCGACTTGATGGAAACTCTCGCAAAACGTTTGGAAGAAAATATCCGGGCTACCCGGCGTCATCGTTTTACCGAGGCTGAACGGCATCAGGAAACTTATCATGAACACGAAGAGATTTATTTGGCGATCGAAAGTGGCAATCATGAGCGAGCCAGCCAATTGATGAGTGAACACATTTCTCGCATCCGCTCGGAATTGCACCGCGCGATGGGACTTCACCCCAAATAGAAAAGGCGCGGAGAAACGAATTCGTCTCTCCACGCCTTTTTATTTGCCAAGCACGCTGCATAATAGTCCCAGCCTGAGCCATAACACATCTTTTTGCCACTTCGCTATCTCTTTCCCCCACCGATTGCCGTCGTTTCTCTTCTGCGCACGCCACTCAATCACTCTCGCTAATATCCTTCAAATTCCGCAAAGTCTGCTCAACGGAGTTGTACATCAGTTTCTTGATGTAAATCGTATTCGCCAATTTCCCGAATATGCTGCCGGGCAACTCGTAATCCATTTCAAACTGGACTTCTGTGCCACCGTCTTTTGGAATGTAGCGCCACGTTTGAGTGCCATCAAAAGCGCCGCTGAAAATGCAGCGCCAGATATAGCCCTCTCCGCTTGGAGCGTTTTCCACGACCAATACGTGCAAAGCCAGGCTTCTCCCGAAAAAATAATATTTCAAATTCATACTGGTGCCTTTTTTGCCGATGCCAATCAAGTCTTCCGCCTCGGACAATCCCGCATACCATTGATACCAGAGTTTTGGATTCGTGCCGAAGGTGTAAACTTCTCTGACCCGGCGATCGATGAAAATCGTATTGCTCACATTCCACATATCGGCATCCTCCCTTGCCATCTACTTACCGTTTCAGCCAGTAACAGCTATTCTTTTTCCATGTTCTTATATGTATAATATAGCACGTTTTATATCAAATTAACTGACTTTTCTGATATTTATAGTAAAATAAATACAACTGACGTTCCATACATAAAACTGCCCTCCCTCATGGATATTCAATTGAAAGGAGACGTTCATTATGAAAGTTTTTTTAAGGATATTGCTGATCATCGCCAGTTTGGTTTTATTAGGGATCGGCATCGTGCTATACCTTGTCTACAATTCTGGGCCTGAAAGCCTGGAGGTGCTAGAAGAACAAAATTACGATGAGACCATCGATGCAGTCGAAATTCAATTGGAAAATGCGCGTCTGGACATTAGGCCAAGCGAGGACGATACCACCTACCTCGTACTTTCTGGTAATAATGATAATTACAAGATGAACGCAGAAATTACAGGCGGCCTATTAACAATCGAAATGGAAGATCGTTCCCCGTTTTTCCATTTCGACTTTAACCGCTCTTTCGTGGTGGAAGTTTTCGTACCGGCTAGCGGCCTTTCCTCATTAACGGCTAATAGCGACAATGGGCGCATCGCTGTAAACGGCATCCAGACAGACGAACTGTGGCTCAGTACAAACAACGGGCGCATTGTCTTGGATTCTGTAGACAGCGAGACAATTGAGGCTGAAACCGACAATGGCCGTATCGAAATCACAGCGACACAAGCCGATATAAACGCCCGTTCATCCAATGGCCGCCTTGTCTTCAGTGAAGTAGCTGGAGAACTGACTGCCCGCACAAATAACGGGCGCATCGAGTTGACTGCAGAAACGCTCGACTTCCCTATTGATTTCGAGACAGACAACGGGCGTATTGAAATCCATACAGAGACCGAACCGGCAAACGCCCTCATCGAAGCGCATGTCGATAATGGCAGCATCGATATTTACGGACGTGACAACGAAGCCACGGTGTTCGGCGGTGGCGATGTACTGATTCGGCTCCTGTCCCATAACGGCAGGATTGCCGTGGAGTGAAAAGATTAGAGAATCGGCGAGTAAAAGCTGTTCGTCCAGGGGTATAGACTACAAAGGAGGCTTTTCAATGAACTTGCATGATCAAGACGAACAGAAATTATTCAGCCCCGAGTTCACCAAAAACCCTTACCCTGCCTACGAACGGCTGCGTGAAGAAGATCCCGTGCACCAGGTACGTTTTCCGGACGGGCAACTCGGATGGCTCGTGACGCGCTACGCGGATGCAGAAGCCGTACTGAAAGACCCGCGCTTTATCAAAGATTTTTCGAAGCTCTTTGGCGGCAGCATGGACGAGATGAGTGTATTCGCGCAGAATATGCTGTTTTCTGACCCACCGGACCATAAGCGGCTTCGGGGACTCGCGCAAAAAGCGTTTACGCCGAAAATGATTGAAGGCATGAAGCCACGCATCCAGGAAATCACAGACGAACTGCTCGATGGATTCGAAGGCCAATCGACTGTGAATTTAATCGATGAATTCGCCTTTCCGCTTCCGATCATTGTCATTTGCGAGATCTTAGGCGTGCCATCACAAGACCGCGATAAATTCCGCATTTGGTCGAACTCGCTTATCGAAGGAACGAGCGGCGAAGCGGGCGTCAGTGTCTATGAGCATATGAATGAATTTATTCACTACCTCGGCGATTGGTTCGCCCAAGTTCGGAAAGAACCGGGCGACGACCTGATTAGCCGCTTGATTGAAGCAGAAGAAGCGGGAGACCGGCTGACGGAAAAAGAATTATACGGTTTGGTCTCCCTGCTCATCATTGCGGGGCATGAAACGACCGTCAACTTGATCGGCAACACCGTGCTTACGCTTTTGAAGCATCCCGAACAGCAGCATGAATTATGCGTTCAGCCCGAGCTGATCGGACCTGCCATTGAAGAGTCGCTGCGCTTGAACGGCCCGGTCGAATTCAGTACGTCGAGATGGGCCGCAGAAGAAGTCGAATACGGCGGGAAAACCATCCATCGCGGCGATTTGGTGATTGTGGCCTTGAACGCTGCGAATCACGATCCTGAACAATTCGACCATCCCGAACTGTTCGATATTCACCGCGAAAAAAGTGCTCATTTGGCGTTTGGCAAAGGCATCCATTTTTGTCTGGGCGCCCCGCTCGCACGACTTGAAGGTCTTACGGCGATTGCGGGCTTATTGAAACGCTTCCCCGAAATGACACTTGTCGTTCCGGAAGATCAACTTGAATGGCGTCCGGGCATGATCGTCCGCGGCGTCAAAGAACTCCCCCTCAATCTTGAAAAATTGCAGCCTTAAAAAAGCGGCGGCCATGACCTCCAACAGGTCACGGCCGCCGCTTTTTAGCGTGCAATAGGGGATGAGCCAAGCCAAGTCCTGCCTGCCCATCAATATCGGTTACGCCTAAAACCGGTTAGGGCTTATAGCGCTTGTTTCGTTTCGGTCTTCTTCTCTTTCAATTTTACCTGGCCAATGCCAAGCTCTCTCGCTTCGGCATTGACGGCTTTGATCAAGCTTAGCGTCATTAATGCAATGACTGCCGAAAACGGGAAAGCTACGATGATCATGGTGTTCTGTAACGCTTGCAAGCCTCCAGAATACAGAAGGACCAGCGCGGTCACCGATAGGAAGACACCCCAAATCATTTTGACCCGAACACTTGGAATGAGTGAACCGTTCGATGTCATCATGCCAAGTACATAAGTCCCCGAATCAGCGGACGTTACAAAGAAAGTGATGATAATGGCGATAGTCAACATCGATAAGGCGAATGTCAGCGGGTATTGCTCGAGCAATCCAAACAATGAAGCCTCAATCGGCAATTCCGAAATGGCCATAGCCCCTGAGTTCTCTGCTGTAATCGCGGCACTGCCGAACGTCGAGAACCAGATAAACCCTATCACCGAAGGAACCAGTAGGACGTAAACGATAAATTCACGAATGGTTCGGCCCTTGGACACACGGGCGATGAAAATACCGACGAATGGCGACCAGGCGATCCACCATGACCAGTAAAAGATCGTCCAGCCATTGATCCATTCGCGGCCAGCTTCATTCATTGGCGCCAGACGGAAGCTCATCTTGATGAAATTCTGAGCATAGCTGCCGAGCGTATCGGTAAATAAGTTCATAATAAACATGGTTGGCCCGAAGACCAGCACACAAATAAATAGCACGGCCGTTAAGCCCATATTGAAATTACTTAAAATCTTGATGCCTTTCCGTAATCCCGTTGACGCTGACAGCAAAAACAAAACCGTCAAAATAAAGACAATCAACACTTGCATACCGAAGCTGTTTGGAATATCGAATAGATAAGATAAGCCCCCGTTAATCTGGGCTGTTCCGAATCCAAGAGTTGTTGCTACCCCAATAATCGTCGAAACGACGGCCACAACATCGATTACTTTCCCCAGCCAACCGTCGACCCGATCGCCAAGGAGCGGCCGCAAGGTTTTACTGATCAAGCCCACTTCACCTTTGCGGAAGGTAAAGTAAGCGACACTCAAGCCGACAATGCCATAGATGGCCCAAGCATGAATGCCCCAGTGGAAAAACGTATAGAGCATGGCGTCTTTCACTGCTTGATCGGTCCCTGTGACCCCGGTTGGTGAACTAATCGCGAAATGGCTGATGGGTTCAGCTGTTCCGTAGAAAATCAAACCAATGCCGATACCGGCACTAAAAATCATGGCTACCCAAGTTGGGCGAGAAAATTCAGGCTTCTCGTCCTGTTTCCCCAGTTTAATGCGGCCCACTGGGCTGAAAAGGAAATAGAAGCATACACCCACAAAAAATGTCACAACCAATAAATAATACCACCCAAACTTCGTGGTGATGAACGCTTGCATGTTGCCGGTCACTTGCTCTAATACTGAAGGCATGGTCATGCCGAATAGCACAAGCACGATCATAATCGCAAGAGAACTAAAAAATACGCCTGAAACCTTTTTCATCTAACAAATAACTCCCGTCTCATTGTTTTAGCGGCGGGTCTACTTTAACTGGGCAGGCTCGCATAAACCCAATCCAAGCCATTCCTTGTCTTAGTGAACAAACAAAGTCATACCTAAAACAAATAGCGGCCGATTTTCGTGCCGAGATTCTTCGCCTGTCATTCCATTAATGTAAACACCCGCTCCATCGCTTTTTTTCGCAATAGCCTTTTGGGCAATAAGCACATTCACAAAAGGAAGCTGCAGACTTCCCAGACTATTCCGTCGGTTTTTTCGGACCGGCTATCAATTATACACGATTGTTGATTCAATATCACCTGTATTTTCGTGAGCAAGCGAGAGACAGTTAGCCTGTAAGAGGAATTCTCTCCTTCATAACCGCTTAGTGGATCGCGATAGGACGACAAAAAAACCCGGCACTGTGCCGGGTTCATTCGATAGGATTATAATGTCGCTTATAAGCGTTCTTCCTCTTTATCACGTTTAACAATCTTGTCGCTTACTTGCTGGCCGCTCAATGTCACCATCGGCATGCCGCCGCCTGGATTGACGGTACCGCCAACAAAATACAGATTGTCGTAGAGTTCGCTTTGCTTTTTGTGTTTGAATCCGCCGTTTTGATTCTTATCGGAAACTGTGCCATAAATCGCGCCGCGGTCCGAGCCATAGATTCGCTCAATATCATGCGGCGTCCAGACATCGCGCACCACGATGTTTTCACGCAAACCCTCAAGCCCCATACGTTCAAGCTTATCGATGACGCGGTCTTCGAATTCCTTGTACTGTTCCGGGGTGAACGGATTATCTTGGATATACGGAATATGCGGCAGGATTTTGATATTCTCATGTCCTTCCGGTGCTTGCGTCGGGTCGGTTTTATTGACGTTGACGAGGTAGATCGTCGGGTCGTCCGGCAGCTCGTGGCGCTCGAACACTTTGTCCATTTGCTCTTTCAAATTGTCCGAGAAAAAGAAATTATGATGATTCAACTGCGGATAGGTCTTCTTGACGCCAAGATGCAAGACGAGTCCAGAACTTGCAGGTTCGTATTTCTTCTCGAGCCCCTCGACAAACTCATGCTCTGCCTTGACCATTTTCCGGTAGAACGGGATAACTTCCATATTCGATACGTAATAATCCGCTTTTTGGAAAGAGCCGTCTTCAAGTTCGACTCCTGTAATTCGGCCTTCAGCACTTGTTAAAGCACGGATGACGCCCATGCCGGTATGAATGTCGACGCCGATTTCACGGGCGAGCTTTTCCATTCCACCTGCCAAGTTGTGCATGCCGCCTGGTACGTACCAGCAGCCTTGCGCATGCTGCATGTAAATCATCATATTGAGAACAGCGGGTGCGCTATAAGGCGAAGACCCGACGTATTTCACGTAGTACGACAGCATATCGCGCAAATGAGGATTGCTGATGCGTTTGGAGATCGCGCTGTACATCGTTGAGGTCAAATCGAAGCCGGTCAAAGTTGCGAGGATGCCGTTTTGTGCGACAGCTTCTTTCGGCGACTCGAAACCTTCCTTCAAATAGCTGCGCTCAGTCGTCTCATAAATTTTCTTCGCGTACTTGAGCAATGCGTAATATTCTTTCATATCCTTTTTCGACAAAGCCGGATTTGCCCGCTCCATCAAATGAAGGTCGTGGTACAAATCGATAACCGTGCTGTCTGGGAAAAACGAGCGCCATTCGCGTTCTAAGCGCTGCATTGGCACGTAATCTGCCATGTTCTTGCCACTGCCTTTGAATAAACGGTCAAAAATATGCGGCATCGTCAAAATGGACGGGCCGAGGTCAAAGCCAAACCCATCACGTTCCAGACGGTTCACTTTTCCGCCGATATGGTCGTTCTTTTCATACAATGCTACCTCATAGCCTTGTTGCTGCAATGAAATTGCTGCCGACAAGCCACCCAGGCCGCCACCGATCACGATCACGGATTTTTTCGCCTTCCCCATATATGTACCGCCCCTTTTTTCTTAGATATGTATCCTGATCCACACGAAAATGGTTCTATAGAGCTTTCTTCGCTCTCCCGCCATTGTCCTTGTTATTCCCTTCATAATAAGCTTAAAAACGCTTATTGTATAGTTTTTGTATAATTGTTCATTCCGAGAATAAACAGGAGATCGAAGGGGAAAAGGGAATGGTATAGAAAGACGCCATCCAGTAAAAGAGGAGATGATCACAATGGCTGGATTTTTGCCCCATATATACGACACCGCCATGAAACCCTTGGAAAAAACCCGCTTTGAGAAGATACGCAAAAATCTCGTCCAGCAAGCACAAGGCCATGTGCTCGAGATCGGCTTCGGTACCGGCGCGAACTTCCGCTATTATCAAGGGGCCGACCGAGTCGACGCCATTGAGCCGAATCCCGACATGAGCAAACAAGCCTACAAGCGCATCCGAAAATCAAAGACGCCAATCCACACTTACGAGGCCGTCGCCGAAAAACTGCCCTTTGCTGATAATTGCTTTGATACGGTCGTTGCGACTTTGGTATTCTGCACGATACCAGACCCGGTAAAAGCACTCGAGGAAATCTATCGCGTCAGTAAACCCGGTGCCAAGATCCTGATGTTCGAGCATGTCAAAATGGACCAGCCGCTCATGGGCAAAACCCAGCAATCCTTGACGCCTGTCTGGAAAAAGATCTGCGACGGCTGCCACCTAGACCGCGATACACTCGATTTGGTGAACCGGTCGCCGCTCGAGATTCTCAAAGTCGATTCTTATTATGGCGGGTTGTTTTTGACCATCGAAAGCCAGAAGCCGCATTAATCCACAAAAGCCCCTGCGCATCATGCACAGGGGCTTTTTTCAGTATTAGATGGCCACTTTTGCGGAAAACTGGCTGCGGTACAAATCCGCATAAAACCCGTCTTCATCGAGCAGCTGTTGATGCGTACCTTGTTCAATAACTTTCCCTTGATCCATCACGAGGATCAAGTCAGCATGCTTGATCGTCGACAACCGGTGCGCGATGACAAAACTCGTGCGCCCAGCCATCAAACGGTTCATCGCCTGCTGGATCAAAATCTCTGTCCGGGTATCGACACTGGATGTTGCTTCGTCCAAAATCATGATCGGTGGATCCGCGAGAATTGCGCGGGCAATGGTCAATAATTGCTTTTGCCCTTGTGAAATATTCGATACTTCCTGATTCAGCACCGTATCGTAGCCGTCCGGCAAAGTTCGGATAAAATGATCGGCGTGCGCCGCTTTAGCCGCTGCCTGGATTTCCTCTTCAGAAGCCCCGGTCTTGCCATAGCTGATATTGTCGCGAATTGTACCGTTAAAAAGCCATGTATCTTGCAATACCATGCCGAAATTATGGCGCAACTCACGGCGCGACATCTCCCGCGAGTCCAGGCTATCGATGGTGATGCGGCCGCCTTTTAATTCGTAGAAACGCATTAATAAATTGATCAATGTCGTCTTGCCGGCACCCGTCGGACCGACAATCGCCACGGTTTGACCTGGTTGAACATCGATGTTCATGTTTTCAATCAGCAAATTTTCGCCATAGCCGAAATCGACTTCTTCAAACGCCACTGCACCTTTCGCGCGCGCAAGTACAGATGTTGACACTTCTTCTCTTTCTTCTGTCTCATCCAATAATTCAAACACGCGTTCCGCTGCGGCTACCGTAGACTGGATAATATTGGCGATATTCGCCGTTTGGGTAATCGGCTGAGTGAATTGTTTGGAATAGGTGATGAATGCCTGGATATCCCCGATCGAAATAGCGCGCTGGATGACCAGCACACCGCCGACGATGCTGATTAACACATAGCTCAAATTTCCAATCAAGCTCATCATCGGCATGATGATACCGGAGATGAATTGTGCTTTGCGCCCGGCGTCATAGAGTTCGGCGTTGACCGCATCGAATTGCTCGTTCGATTTGGCTTCATGGCCGAACGCTTTGACGACTTGGTGGCCGGTGTACATTTCCTCGACATGGCCATTGAGTCGGCCAAGATTTTTTTGCTGGCTGCTGAAGTATTTCTGCGATCGTTTCAAAATCGGCCCAATGACAAACAACGATAAGGGCAAAGACACGACTGCGATCAAGGTCAATAACGGGCTGATCGTCAGCATCATAATCAGAATCCCGACAAGCGTCACGATCGAAGTGATAAACTGCGTCAGGCTTTGCTGCAAGGTGCTGCCGATCGTATCGATGTCATTGGTCATGCGGCTCAAGGTTTCACCATTCGGCCGGCCGTCAAAATACTCGAGCGGCAATTTTTCGAGCTTTTTATTGACGTCTTGGCGCAAATCATAGACGGTATCTTGTGCCACTGTCGACATCATGTATTGCTGGAGGTAACTGAACAGGCTGCTGAATACATAAAGACCTGCGAGCACGCTAAGGATTTGGCCGATCACGCCGAAGTCGATGCCGCCACCCGGCACGCCTTGCAATTGGCCATAGGCACCTTCGAATAATTCAGTGATGGCCATCCCCATAATTTTCGGCCCGACGATGGCGAAGACGGTACTGAGAATTGCGACGAAAAAGACGGCCGCGAGTTTTTTACGGCGCGGCTTTAAATAAGAGACAAGACGGCGGAATGTGCCTTTAAAATCTTTCGCTTTTTCCGCTGGCATACTGGCTCCGGGGCGTGGAGGTCCCATCTGGCTCATGCGATCTCCTCCTCTGACAATTGGGATAGGGCAATTTCACGGTAGACTTCGTTTGATTCTAAAAGTTCATCATGGGTCCCCATGCCGACCACTTGCCCGTTTTCTAAAACCAGGATGCGGTCCGCGTCGACAACCGTGCTGACGCGCTGTGCCACCAATAGCACCGTGGCGTTTTTCGTCTCGTCTTTCAACGCTTTGCGCAGCTTGGCGTCGGTTTTATAATCAAGCGCTGAAAAGCTGTCGTCGAAAATGTATAAATCGGGTTTGCGAATCAAGGCGCGGGCAATCGACAAACGCTGTTTCTGTCCGCCTGACAAATTCGAACCCCCTTGTTCGATTTCCGCTTCGTAACCGCCGTCCATTCTGTGGATAAATTCTTCAGCTTGCGCGGTGCTCGCCGCTTGATCCAATTCAACTTGACTCGCATCTTGCTTGCCAAATCGGATGTTATCAGCAATCGTTCCCGTGAATAGAATGGACTTTTGCGGCACGAAGCCAATTTTTGAGCGGATTTCCTGCTGTGGCGCTTGCCGGATATCGACTCCGTTCACGCGGATTGTACCACTCGTAGCTTCATAAAAACGTGGCACCAAATTGACCAGCGTCGACTTGCCGGAACCAGTCCCGCCGATCAAGGCAGTAATTTCACCAGGCTTTGCGGTAAAGCTGATGTTCGATAATGCCGGCTCCGATGCCCCTGGGTAATAAAACGACACATCGTCGAACTCTAAGGTGCCGCGTTCCCGGTCAGCTTTTTTCATGCCGTCATCTTGGAATGCTGGCTGCATCTCCAGGACCTCATTGATGCGTTTCGCTGACACTGCAGCTCGCGGAATCATGACGAACATAAAGGATGCCATGACAAGTGCAAACATAATCATCATGACGTATTGAATAAACGCCATTAAATCCCCGATTTGCATAGCTCCGTTATTAATGCGAATGCCGCCAAACCAAATGACGGCAACAACAGTCATGTTCATGACCAGCATCATGACCGGCATCAAAAACGCCATGACTTTATTGACTTTGATGGAGACATCCGCAAGCTCCCGGTTGGCTTTTTGCATGCGGGCCTTTTCTTCTGTTTCGCGGTTGAACGCGCGGATGACCCGTATGCCTGTCAAGTTTTCACGCACCACCAAGTTCAAGCCGTCCAGCTGTTTCTGCACCTGCTGGAACAGCGGCATGCCATATTTCAGGATTAACAAAATCGATACCGCTAAGACTGGCATCGCGCCGATGATGACTAAGGATAGCTGCGCATCTTTTGAAATCGCCAGGATTAAGCCCCCCACCAACATGATAGGCGCACTGATGACCATGCGCAGCATCATGATGACGACTTGCTGGACTTGTGTAATGTCATTTGTCGTCCGGGTAATGAGCGAGGCAGTCCCCACTTCATCAAACTCTTGAAGCGAGAACTGTCCGACATGCTTAAAGACTTTCTGGCGCAAATCCCGCCCGAGTCCCATCGCTGCTTTAGCCGAATAATAACTGGCGAAAATGGCTGCTGCGGCACCGACTGCAGAAACCAATAGCATCCAGCCGCCGATTCTCCAAATATAAGGAATATTTCCTTGCACTACCCCATTGTCGATGATGTCAGCCATCAAAGTCGGCAAAAACAGTTCTGCCATCGACTGGCCAAACACCAAAGCAATGACACCGACAACCACCCATTTATACGGACTCAGGTTTTTTAGGATTTTGAGCATGTCGTTGCCCCCTGTCGTTTCGTCTTAGTCAAACTGGCTGAAATGTTTCTATGCGCTGCAATCAGTTCCTTGATTTGATACTCGGTAAACTGGCTGCTCGCTGTCTTGAACAATTGATGCAAGCCGTTTTCTTGCAGATGAAGCTTCTCAGCTAGCGCAAGTCCTGAATTGCTTAGTTCGAGGCACATCTCGCGGCGGTCTTTTTCCATCGACTTCCGAATGACATAGCCTTCCTTGGCCAAGCCGTCCACTGCCTGGCTCAATGTGCTTTTCGGCAGGAAAGTCTGGTCCCCTATCGATTTTTGCGTTATGTTGCTGCAGCGGAAGAGCGTCATCACAATCGAGTATTGAGGAATGGACAGTTCTTTTTCTGCCGCCGACTGTTGGATGATCCGCAGCATGTTTTTTTGCACTTCGGCAAAAGACAGCATCAATTGCATATAAGTCGTTATTTCGTTTTCCTCTTTCATATCGTGCCCCGCCTTTTTTAATCGTTCCAAATGGAACTATCTATTGTATTGACTTAAAGCTACTCCGATTGCAGCGGCCCGTCAATTTTGAAGCTCCGGATTTCGTTGCACAAAAAAGCTCCGCCAGTTTGGACTGGCGGAGCGCTGAATGGAGACATGGTCTATTCGAGATGGTTTACAAATGCCTGGAATCGCTGCTTGAAATAGGCGCAGCACGGTCGATATATGCAGCCAACTCTTCAACCCCTAAAGGTTTGCTGTAATAATACCCTTGAATGTAAAAGCAGTCTTTAGCTGACAAAAACGCCAATTGCGCTTTTGTCTCCACTCCTTCTGCAATAACATCCAAGCCCAAGTTTTGCGCGAGCGTGATGATTGTGCTCGTAATGGCCGCATTGTTTTTGTCGGTTAAAATATCGACCATAAAGGATCTGTCTATTTTCAAGGTGTCGATTGGAAAGTTTTTCAAATACCCGAGTGATGAATACCCCGTGCCGAAATCATCCAAGGCGATTTTAATGCCCAGCATCTTGAGTTCCCTCATTTTATCGAGCGTCATATGGGTATTCCGGAAAATCTGGTTCTCGGTCAATTCGATGTGCAGAGATTCTGGATTTATCCCTGTTTGCTTCAGTACCAATTCAATCATGGAAACCAAATCATCTTCTTCAAATTGTCGGCCGGACAAATTGACCGACACCGAAAGCTCTGTTCGGCCTTCGTCATGCCATTTTTTTAATTGAGCACACGCACATTCCAACACCCATTTGCCGATAGGAACGATTAATCCTGTAGCTTCTGCGGTCGGGATGAACTCCACCGGGGAAATCATGCCTTTCGTTGGATGATTCCAACGGATCAATGCCTCGGCGCCAATCATGCGCTCGGTGCGGCAGTCGATTTGCGGCTGGAAATGCAAGAGCAACTCGTTGTTTTCCAAGGCTTTATACAAGGCATTTTCCAAAAAGATGCTTTCCAGGTTGCGCGTGTTCATGTCGCTTCTAAAGAAATGATAAAACGTACCTGATTTTTCTTTGGATTTATACATCGCAGCATCCGCATTTTTGATCAGTACTTCTGCCGTTTCTCCGTCTTCAGGGAACGCGCTGATGCCGATGCTCGCTTTAATATGAACTTCATTTCCTTTCAAAACGAAGGGATCTGTAAATGAATCCACTAAGCAATCTACCAAATCCATCAACTCTGCCAGGCTGTCGAATCCTGGCAGCACGACAGTGAATTCATCCCCGCCTTGTCTCGAGACAAACGCATGATCCGGCATATATTGGCTGATGCGGTCAGCGACTTTCTTCAATAAAATATCCCCATAGCTATGGCCGAGGCTATCGTTGATGATTTTAAACCGATCCAAATCCAGGTACAGCACCGCTAACTGCTGTCCAGTCAATTTCGCTTTTTCGATTTCCTGGTTCAAAAAATAATCCAATAACACCCGGTTCGGCAAATCCGTTAAATGATCGTAATAGGCGAGATGGGTAATTTCCTTCTCCAATTGCTTTCTTTTCGTAATGTCGCGGAAGGTAACGACTTCCCCGATCATCTTGCCGTCTTCTTTTACAGCAGATACCACATACTCTACCGAAAAATCGACGCCGTTCTTTTTTCGGAACTTCAGATCCTGTTTCAATGACAACGATGCCGTCGACAACACATTCTCTTTATTTAATATGACGCTATAGCATTGTCCGATTAGTTCACCTTTTGCATAACCTAATGCTGCTTCTGCCGCACGATTGCAAAAAGTGATTTTCCCCTCCAGATCAAGGCCAAAAATCCCGTCTTCTACGGAACTCAAGACAAGTTCATTTTGACGTCCCAAATTCTCCAACTGACTGATCGCCTTTTGCAATTCGTCGTTTTTCACACGGATTTCTGAAGTCCTCTCGTGAATGATCATTTCCTGTTTCTCCATAAACAATAAATTGGACAGGAGCGAAGAGGTCGCTTCCGCAATTGATTGGGCCAGATGAATATGGGATTCGTTGAAGACTGGATCTGATGTATCGAAATTCACGAGCACCATCGCCCCGAGCATTTCCCCCATCGTGACAAAAGGCAGGAACAGCATTCGTTTAATGCCAAACATTTCGCAAACGTCTTGGTTTACCCGGCTGTCTTTTTCCACATCCAGAATATATAGAGGCTTCTTGGTCTTCATGACCGCTGCAAAAGCAGGATCTACCGAAGGGTCAAACTCCATCTCCTCATGCTTTTTCAGCCAATCTTCTTCCGTCCATTTGCTTTTATCACTTAAATAGGAGGGTTTTAACTTCGCACCGGCGACCGGATCGAGCAAGTGGACGCCAATATTGTCGATGTTCAAAACTTGGCCTGTATAGTGGAGACAAATGTCCAATACCTCGGGCAAGGTTGAGCTCATCGATAAGTCCCGCGTCAAATCCAACAGCATCTGCTTTTCAGATAACAGACTTTCTTTTCGCTGCAAGTTTTTAACATTTCGAATGGCTACCCCAGCCATATTGACATACGCTTCCACAGTCTGGATTTCATCTGCGGATAAATCCATCGGAATCCCGTAGTCAAACAAGAACACCAACCCAAACAATTCGCCCTCGTAAGAAATCGGGAGCGCCAGCAAAGACTTGATGCCAAATCCCGCGACAGCCCGCGGATCCGGGCGCCCATCAGTTGCGGTATCTGGGATATAGATCGTTTGTTGCGTTTCAATTACCTCTTTTGCCAATAAATCATAATCTGTATCCACGACATGCATATCGAGCGTCATGCCATTGATGACTTCCGGCTTCCCTACATATCCCCGAAATTTGCCATCTTCTTGCGGCAAATAAATGCCGACAGAATCGCAGCGCATCACTTCCTCGGAAATGGCCGTCACCACTTGCTCCAGCAAGGGACGCAACTCCAAGTTGGTGTTGATCAATTTTGTGATATGGGCTAAGCGCGAATACCTCGTTTGATTTTGTTCCATCATACCGACCTCCAATAACTGGCTCATTGCTCCAGCACTTAAAACAAACAAGAGCTTTTTTCACACTGTATTTGTGCCATTTCATTTAAGCTGGCATAGATTACTACTATATTACCTCAAAAACCGCAAGCTAAAATAGTTATTTTTACCTTTTATTTCACCATTCACTAACAAAAGCACTTTTATATCCCTCGTGTTTTTATTTTTTAACAACTTTAACCCATAAACTACGTAAAATTAATTGCAAATATTCCAAAAATATCATATTCATGTATGCAATGAGCGAAAAAAATAAGCCCTCTGCATTTGCCTGTATGGCAATCGCAAAGGGCTTACATAGGTTAAAAGTCATTAACGAGATGCTACTTCCGCAATAAAGCCTAGCAAAATGCCGATAACTTGTCCTTTAAATGCATCTGGTACAGACTCACCTGTTGGATTTCGATAATACAGTCGATCATTTTCCTCTTGATAGACAAAACCGATTGCAGTCAACTTGACAATCAATGCTTCAGGCAAGGCTTTTGTGCCGGTCAATTCCTCAAGATAAGGGCCTGCATAGACGAACACATCCACATCATCAAGACTTGATTCCAAAAGAACCAAATCTTGTTCACCCTTAACGATCCATTGTCCTTTGGAATTGATGGCAAGCTGTTTGCCTTCCAAGCTTGAAATTCCCATTAAATTAACGCCGAAGATTTGATTGACCAATAAACTCAATTGCGCTCCCGTTAGAGCATAGTTCGATTGTTTGATATAGCGGTCCATCACTTCGTTTTTTGACATGCTCATGATGAGCTCGTCTTTTTTGGTTGAAGTAGGCTCTTGCTTCAAAGATACGCGCAAAGTTTCCATGACAGGTGCCGGATAAATCACCAGTTTGCTGCCATAGTCATTTTTTGATACAAGGTCTAAATCAATATCAAAAATGTCCTTCACTGCGCACCGAACTTCATTGCCTTTTACCTTTTGGCCAAACGAAGCCAGGTAATATTCCCACACTTTGATTTTTGGCAACTGGTTAATAATCGATATTGCATCATAGGAATCTGCATCCATCCCCATGGTTTCGCTAACCGCTCTCATCACTTTTTCCGAATAGTTAGCTTCCTGCAGAGTTTGGACTTCGTAAACTTGTGAATGCTCTACCGCTGCGGTCCCATTTGCTAGAACGCCACTGCTTGCACCCGTCAATGCCATGATGGTCATCAAAGTATAAATCATCATTTTTTAACACGATTCATTAACATTCTCCCCCTTTTAGCCTGTCGATTTCCGAAAACATCATATAACCTTGAATAACCCTTAGGACGTTAAAGCTTATCGTAGTTATTTTATCATGATTCTTTCGAAATATACATGCTAATAGGACTCATTTTATTGAAAATTACGGGATTTTTTGACAATCATATTTAATAGGCTATGGAGACAATCATCAATCTCAGCTAGACCTAAAAAATCAGTTATGTGGTGCAATTGTGTGGTGCACAGGGACATTCTTTAGGGCATGTATACTGCTGGAGCGGTTTGTGTCGTTTGAATTGTGTGATGCACAGGGACAGCTAAACCTCGCGACTACGTAAACCTATAGACCGTGCGGGATTCAAAAGTCTCTTGCGCTTTTAAAATTGCAGATGGAAAATGCGGATGGTGAACAGAATCTGGCATGCCTTGCGTTTCGAGACACAGCCCGAGATGATTCTCTGCATTGACCCCTTTCAATGAATACGGGCCGCCGATATGATTGGCAGTGTACAAGACAACTGCCGGTTCCGTCGTTTCAACCTGCAAACTGCGCCCGCTTTCCACGTCTTTGAGCTCGATCACCGGCTGAACTTCTATATCCAATCGGAAGGGGTGGTCGTAGCCTCCGCCAACGAGTTCGATTTGCGGGTGCTCAGAAACTAAACCTTCGCGCATGACTCTGCCCTTGCGGAAATCAAACAGTGAATCTTCGTCTGCTGGCACAAGCTTACCGGTTGGCAGCATGTCTTCATTTAGCTCCGCGTAATGATTGCTTGGAATAGTCAGTTGATGATCCACAATCGTCCGCTTGAAATCGCCGCTCAAATTGAAATAGGAATGATTGGTGACATTCAGCAAAGTCGTTTTGTCGGATTCGGCAAAATAGGAAATCGCCAATTGATTTTCATCGTGCTTCACTATGTAGCGGACCGTCATGGTTAAATTCCCCGGAAACCCTTCTTCCCCGTCCGGGCTGAAATGGGTAAACTCTATGATCGATTCGTTTTCAGTTTCGATTGCTTCCGCTTTCCAAACGACTGAGTGAAAACCACCAGGACCCCCGTGTAAATGCTGGCCATTGGAATTTCGGGCAAGCTGATAATCCGTTCCTTCTATTGTAAAAGCGCCTTCTTGGATACGACCGGCAAAACGCCCGACGACGGCACCGAAATAATGCGGATTGCTTCCGTACTCCTCCCATGTGTCGAAACCGAGTACAACATTCTCCAGCAAACCGTCTCGGTCTGGCGCCAGGATTTCCGTGATGATACAGCCGTAGTCGAGACACGAAACTTGAAAGCCCTTGTCGTTCATCAATGTATAGCGCGTGATATCTTGGCCATTGATCTGGCCAAATGCTTTTTCAGTAATTGCCATGTTGTTCGTCACCCTTTCAATTTTCAAATCGCCTCGCACAACCCTTTTGCTTTAGGTTAGTTCAAAAACGTCCACTAGCAACAGTGTCACCGCACCAATGAGCGTCGCATCGTCGCCAAGCTTGGTCGTTTCCACTTTCGTCTGGCTTGCTGAGCGTGTCAGCGACGCCGTTGCAATCGTTTCACGGATGGCCGGCAGGAGAAATTGATGCGCTTTCGAAACACCGCCTCCGAGAATGATTTTTTCCGGATTGACGATATGGATCAAATTGGTCAGCCCGACGCCCATGGCCCTTCCGGCTTCGGTAAGAACCTCGTGACATGATGGATCTCCGTCCAACGCCCGTTCGAAGACTTGTTCAGCAGTTAACGATTCGGCTGTTTTTTCAAAGATTTTCCGTGAAATAGCCGGGCCGGCAGTAAAAGTCTGCAAGCAGCCACGGTTGCCGCATTCGCATACTTGCCCATGCAAATCGATTGTCATATGGCCGATTTCCCCTGCGATATCAGAGGAGCCATGATACAGCTTTCCGCCAATGATCAGTCCTGCACCTACACCTCGACCGATGTTGACCGCCAGCATACTCTCCAACTCTCCATGCTCGCCAAACCAAAATTCCCCAAGTGCCATAGCACGTGCATCGTTTTCCACTTTGACTTCCAGCCCAAACGTGTTCTCGAGCACTTCTTTAACAGGGATGTCCGTCAGCCCTAAATTTGGCGCGAACAATAATACGCCCGTCTCAATATCCACTACGCCGTGCATGGCAACACCGATCCCGATGACGTCTTTGCCTGCAGTTTTTACCAGGCATTCTTGAATACAGCTTTTCAAGGCATCCAGGAATTTTTCATTATCGACTGGCAAAGGCAATCGAGCTTCCGATCTGTCGGACACTTTTCCGGAGAGATCCGTTACAACACACTTTACGGAATCCGGCCCGGCGTCCACCCCGAGAATGCAAAAGGCGCCGTCATTGATGATGAGCATCGTCGGCTTGCGCCCACCTTGCGACTGGCCAATATCACTTTCTTCGACGATGTTCTGGTCGATCAATTCTTTTACATTGCTGCTTACGGTCGGACGAGTCAGATTGGTCTCGCGCGCAATTTGTGCTCTGGAGATTGGCCCTTGCGTTCTGATTTTATTGAGAATGAGCGATTTGTTCATCGATTTCATCCATTGAAAGCTGCCTTGGCGCATGCTGATTCCCCCATTTTTAAAGTTTTCAGTTTCTTTATTGAATAGTTTAACAAAATACCATATACTTATGTTAATTAAATTAATTTACAAAGAATTGGAGGAACATGATGACACAGCCAGATTTGTTGCAAGCTTATCAGGACATCTTTCAAACAGCTGACACACCACGGTCTTTTTTCGCACCCGGCCGCATTAACCTGATCGGTGAACATACCGACTACAACGGCGGTCATGTGTTTCCGGCAGCCATCTCACTCGGCACTTACGCAATCGCCAGCAAACGCACAGATCATACATTGCGTTTTTATTCGATGAATTTTCCCGATGCCGGAATCATCGAATGCACACTCAGCGATTTGTCCTACCATGCCGATCACGACTGGGCGAACTTCCCGAAAGGCATGATCCAGTTGTTCATCGCAAATGGTTTTACAATTGATGCTGGGATGGACGTCTTATTTTATGGCAACATTCCGAATGGCGCTGGCCTGTCTTCTTCCGCCTCCATTGAAATGGCAACAGGCGTTGTGCTGGAAGAACTATTCAATTTGACTATTGACCGTTTGCAGATGATCCTTTTAGGGCAGAAAGTTGAAAACGATTACATTGGCGTCAACAGCGGCATCATGGACCAATTCGCTATCGGCAAAGGAAAACAAGACCATGCCATGCTGCTGGATTGCCAGACACTGGAGTTTAGTTACGCACCGGTCGAATTGAACGGCTATGAGATCGTCATCATCAACTCTAATAAACAACGGACGCTCGCCGGTTCCAAATACAACGAACGCCGCGCCGAATGCGAACAGGCGTTGATGGATTTGCGAACCGAATTGCCAATTGATAGCCTGGGCGAGTTGACGGGTGAACAATTCGAGCAGCATAAGCAATTGATTGCAAACGACATCAGCCGGAAACGCGCCAAGCACGCCGTCTATGAAAATGAACGGACCGTGCGTGCACTCAGTGAACTGGAGCAAGGCCATATCGAAGCATTCGGAAAGTTGATGAATGCTTCCCACGTCTCTCTTCGTGACGATTACGAAGTGACGGGTCCAGAACTCGATAAAATCGCAGAAACAGCCTGGAATCACCCTGGTGTTATTGGTGCACGAATGACTGGGGCCGGATTTGGCGGATGTGCAATTGCCATTGTCCAGCAGGAGCAAATTGACAGTTTCAAACACACACTGTCATCAGCCTATAGCGAAGAATTTGGCTATCCCCCTTCATTTTACGAAACAAAAATTTCTGACGGGGCAAAAGAGTTAGTAAAGGAGTGGCAATTATGAGCGTATTGGTATTAGGCGGAGCGGGTTATATTGGCTCTCATGCAGTTTATCAATTGATCGATCAAGGGATGGACGTCGTGGTTGTCGATAATTTAGAGAACGGCCACCGGCAAGCGGTCCACCCAAACGCTGCATTTTACGAAGGCGATATTCGGGACGCGAATTTCCTGGATAGCGTATTTGAAAACGAATCCATCGACGAAGTTCTACACTTTGCGGCCAATTCGTTGGTCGGCGAATCGATGGAAAATCCCTTAAAGTATTTCGACAACAATGTATACGGCACACAAGTTCTGCTAAAGGCCATGACAAAACACGGCGTTAAGAACATTGTCTTTTCTTCGACAGCCGCGACTTACGGAGAGCCCGAAGCCGTTCCGATCACCGAAACCATGCCAACCCATCCAACCAATACTTACGGCGAAACCAAGCTAACGATGGAAAAAATGATGAAGTGGACTTCCTTGGCACACGATTTGAACTTTGTTTCCTTGCGCTATTTCAACGTTGCGGGTGCAAGGGCGACAGGTGAAATCGGAGAAGACCACCGCCCAGAATCCCACCTTGTTCCGATCATTCTGCAGGCAGCCCTCGGACAGCGCGAGGAAATCACCGTCTTTGGCGATGATTACGATACGCCGGACGGCACCTGTATCCGCGACTATGTCCATATCGAAGACCTCGTCAACGCCCATTTGTTGGCACTCGATTACTTGCGAAACGGCGGAGAAAACGATGTCTTCAATCTCGGCAGCAGCCAAGGCTTCTCGGTCAATGAAATGATTTCCACCGCGCGTTCTGTCACTGGCAAGGACATTCCGGTAAAAATTGGACCACGCCGCTCAGGTGACCCGAGCATTCTTGTCGCCAGCACAGAAAAAGCCACGCGTATTCTGGGTTGGAACCCGGTGAATACTTCCATCACAAAAATCATTGAAGATGCATGGAATTGGCATTCTACTCACCCTGCAGGCTATAGCGAAGAGGTTAAGCTATGATCCATCAAACACTTGCTGGCCTCGTTCAAAACGCTTTGGCCACCGGCTTGATCGAAGCGGACGATATTGATTATGCCCGCAACCAAGTGATGCATTTACTTGGAATGGATTCATTTCCGGAACAAACTGAAGCCAAAAAAGATACCATTCCGAATTTAGTCGAAGAACTCATCCGTTTCGCAATCGACCGCGGCGTCATCGAAGATGTTTTTGACGATAAGGAAATGCTGTCGGCGAACATTATGAACTGCTTTGTCGCCCGGCCCTCTGCGATCAATGCTGCGTTCGACAAAAAATACGCGGAATCGCCAATAGCTGCGACCGATTATTTTTACAGCCTTAGCCAACACAGCAATTACATCCAGATGAACCGGATTCGAAAAAACATTTCCTATAAACACGACAGTCCTTATGGCGAGATGGACATTACGATCAATTTGTCGAAACCAGAAAAAGATCCCGAACAGATCAAACGTGAGCGGGAAATCAAGCAGGCGGCAAGTTACCCGAAATGTTTATTGTGCAAGGAAAACGAAGGTTACGCTGGGCGGATTGGCTACCCAGCACGCGCCAACCACCGCGTCGTCAAGATTCCGCTGACGGAGGAAAATTGGTATTTCCAATACTCGCCTTACGTCTATTACAATGAGCACAGCATCCTGCTTTCAGAAGAACATCGCGACATGAAAATCGACCGGGGCGGCTTTGAACGATTGCTGAAGTTTGTGGTGCTATTCCCTCATTACTTCATCGGATCGAATGCTGATTTGCCGATTGTCGGCGGCTCTATCCTGAGCCATGACCATTATCAAGCGGGACGTTATGAGTTCGCGATGACCCGTGCACAAGATGCGTTCACGTTCCGCTTGAATTCATTCCCGAACATCGGGGCATCCATCGTCGACTGGCCGATGTCGGTCATTCGCTTGAAAAGTGAAAACATCGACGAGCTGGTGGATGCCGCCGATGAGATTTTGCAGACGTGGAAACAGTATTCGGATGAATCTAAAAATGTGATTGCCTTTACTGGAAATACGCCGCATAATACGATTACACCGATTGCCAGAAAACGCGACGGGCGATTCGAAATCGATCTCGTGTTGAGAAACAACCGGACGACTGAAGAACATCCTGCCGGGATCTTCCACCCCCATGCCGATGTCCACCATATCAAAAAAGAGAATATTGGCTTGATCGAAGTGATGGGGCTTGCTGTCTTGCCACCGCGCTTGAAGCAGGAACTGGCAGAAATCCAGGAATTTCTGCTAGGCCAGGCTAGCCGCGTAGAACCTACCCATCAAGACTGGGCAGAGCAGTTAAAAGCGCAGCACGGCACGCTCGCAAATCACCAGGAAGCCGAGACGCTCCTGAGGGAAGAATTGGGCAAGAAATTCGTCCGAATTTTGGAAGATGCCGGTGTGTTAAAAGAACAACAAGCATTCGAACGATTTATCCACGCAATTAATGAGCAACCCGCAAAAACTGTTTAAGTACGATGGAACCAATGCACTTACATACTTGGGAGGGATTTAGATGGCAGGTTTAACTTTGACGAATATACGAAAAGAATACGAAAAAGGGGTCGTTTCCGTTCAGGATTTCAATTTGGAGATTCGAGATAAAGAGTTTCTCGTACTCGTAGGCCCTTCAGGCTGTGGCAAGTCGACTACCTTGCGGATGATCGCCGGCTTAGAAGAAATCACAGATGGCGACCTTTTCATCGGCGATAAACGCGTCAATGATGTGTCACCAAAAGACCGCGACATCGCGATGGTGTTCCAGAACTACGCACTATATCCGCATATGAGCGTTTACGACAATATGGCGTTCAGCTTGAAGTTGCGCAAAATGAAAAAAGACGAAATCAAAACACGCGTTTCAAATGCGTCGAGTATTCTAGGGCTCGATGATTACCTAGATCGCAAACCGAAAGCGCTCTCAGGCGGACAGCGCCAGCGTGTCGCTCTTGGGCGTGCCATCGTTCGCGACGCCGAAGTTTTCTTGATGGATGAGCCTTTGTCCAATTTGGACGCCAAACTACGGGTACAGATGCGCACCGAGATTCAAAAGCTGCATCGCCGCCTGCAGACGACGACCATCTATGTTACGCATGACCAAACCGAAGCCATGACGATGGCGACGCGCCTCGTCGTCATGAAAGATGGCTTTATCCAACAAGTCGGCTCGCCGAAAGAAGTCTACGATAAGCCGGACAATATGTTCGTCGGCGGATTTATCGGCTCGCCGTCCATGAACTTCCTGCGCGGGAAAATCGTTGACGATTCGTTTGTCATGGGCGATGTCAAAGTGCTCGTCCCTGAAGGCAAGCTCGCGACACTACGCGAACAAGGCTATAAAGACAAGGAAATCGTCCTCGGTATCCGCCCGGAAGATATCCACGATGAGCCTTTGTTCCTTGACCATTCCCCGCATACGAAAGTGAAAGCGTATGTCGAAGTAGCGGAATTGATGGGCTCGGAGATCATCCTGTACTCGAACGTCAACGAACAGGATTTCGTTGCACGCGTCGATGCCCGCTTCAATGTAGAATCTGGCCAAACGATCGACATGGCCTTCGATATGAATAAAGCTCATTTCTTCGACAGCGAATCGGAATTGCGTATTAAATAAAAGAAACCCGGCCAGAGTTCTGGCCGGGTTTTTCTGTATGTAGAGAAACTCAGGAAGCCGTATTTTCCGAAGTTTACCACTTGAATATCTTACTCAGATTTAGATTGAGTAAACTATCTACTTCACGCAGTTTAAAAAGCTTTATTTATTCTATTCAAGACTCCACAAAAATTCCCACCAATAAAAACCCATACACCCGCCCCCACTGTTGGATTGATTTCCAATAGCCGGGCGCTGTGCATGGGTTTTCTGTTTGTTCCTATTATATGATCTTAAACTTTCGCTAAGATGAAGACGCCTTTGGCTTCGAGTTCGACTGTGCCGCTTAATTGCTGGGCAGTCAGCAGTTCTTTGTACTGGCTGTTGTTCAAGTCGATCGATGCTGACTTATTATTGTGGTTCAACACGAACAAATAGGTCTGTCCGTCTTTGACGCGTTCGGTCGTTTCGACGCCTTCCGGTACGGAAAGCAAAGGCTCGATGCCCGCTTCTTCGCATACGGTTTGCAGGAAATCGACGAGGAATTCCGCGTCCGGGCTCGACGCCACGTACCAGGCTTTTCCTTTGCCGAATTCGTTGACGGTGAGCACGGGCATGCCTTTGTAGAAATCAGAGCCGTATTCTGCCACTGCTTGTGCGCCTTCTGTGTGGATCAAGTCAAACAGCAAATTGCAGGAATAGCTGCCGCTCAAGTTTCCGCGAGATCCACTCACGACGATTTCGTTTGTTTCGTCCGGGTGCAACGCGTCGATTTCCTCAGCCCAAATGCCAAGCACGTTGCGCAACTCGCCTGGGTAGCCGCCGAGTGTGACGATATCTGTTTCGTTGACAATGCCGCTAAAGAAAGTTGTGATGAACGTACCGCCGTTTTCGACGAAGCGCTCAACTTTCGCTGCGTAGCCTTCTTTCACCATATACAAGACGGGTGCGATGACGATATCGTATTGGCTCAAGTCTTCTTCAACGCCGACCATGTCGACTTGGACATTCAATTTATACAGGGCGTCGTAGTATTTATGGACTTCATTAACATAGTCGAGTGACACGGACGGCCCGCTCGACAGCTCTATCGCCCAGCGGTTTTCCCAGTCAAAGACGATCGCGACTCTAGCATTGACGCGCGCATCGAGCAAAGTATCGCCCAACTGATTGAACTCACTGCCGATTTGCGCCACTTCGTTGAAGACACGCGTATGTTCGTGCCCGACGTGTTCAATGACCGCTCCATGGTATTTCTCGCAAGCCCCGACCGAACGGCGCAGCTGGAAATACAGGATGGTATCTGCACCGCGGCCGATTGCCTGATAGCTCCACAAGCGCATGACGCCCGGGCGTTTCAAGGAGTTGTACGGCTGCCAGTTTTGCTGGCTCGGCGTCTGCTCCATCAGCATGAACGGCTGGCCGCTCTTCAAGCCGCGCATCAAATCGTGCGTCATCGCCGTGTAGCTGAACGGCGTATCGATCGCCGGGTAATTATCCCACGACACGACGTCCATTTCTTTCGCCCATTTGAAATAATCGAGCATCGGGTAAGTGCCCATCAAGTTCGTCGTAATTGGGATATTCGGCGTATGCTTGCGGATCGCGTTGTACTCAAGCTTATAGCAATCGAGCAGGCTGTCCGACTGGAAGCGGCGGTAATCAAGGGAGATTCCTTGGAAATCTGAGACATTGTCTTCGCGCTCTTCGCTGAGCATATTTGGCGCGACGATTTCGTCCCATTCATAGAATGTGTGGCCCCAGAAGCCGGTGTTCCACGCTTTGTTGAGCTTTTCAAGCGTGCCGTATTTATCGCTCAGCCACACGCGGAAAGCGTCTTGGCAATTGTCACAATAGCAATAGCCGCCGTATTCATTGGCCACATGCCAAATTAAGACTGCCGGATGGTCTTTATAGCGCTCGGCCAGTTTGTCGGCGATTTTCTCAGAATACTCACGGTAGGTCGGGCTGTTCGGACAGGAGTTGTGGCGGCTGCCGAATTTGCGTTTTCTGCCGTAAAAATCGACGCGCAAGACGTCCGGGTATTTTTTCGCCATCCACGCAGGATGTGCGGCGGTGCTGGTCGCAAGGCATGTGTAAATGCCGTTCTCGTACAAACGGTTGATTTTGTCGTCAAGCCAGTCGAAATTGTACGTGTCTTCGTTCGGCTGGTTGAGCGCCCATGAAAAGACGTTCAAGGTTGCGACGTCGATGCCCGCCAGTTTGAACATGCGCACATCTTCGTCCCAGATTTCTTGTGAATCCCATTGTTCCGGGTTATAGTCCCCGCCGTGCCAAATCTTCGGCAATTTATCGTTGATCATTTGATTCCATCCCTTCTATGTATGTTGAATCGAGAATTTTCACCATCGATATTCCGCAAAACAGCTTCTTAAAACACTTTGCTCAACTCTCACTATGTTCGAGCATCGCAAATGAATAAACTCAGCTTCCCTTCGCTTATTCATTTCCTGCGGGCTTGCGCCGAACTAACTTGGGCTTAGATGCCCAAGTGGATTTCGGCACTTCGCTTTCCCGCGGGAAAGGTGTTGACCGAAGCTTGCAAGGTCAATCCTTTGCGACGCAGTGCACAGCACTGTGGGAGCAGTTTCTTTTGCGATGTAATGCGCAGCATTATTGAGCAGTACGGTTTTCTACGCTGTTTCGCTCCATATCTTTTAAATTAGCGAAAAACGGACAACATCTTCTTAGCATTAGTTTTCAGTCAAGCTTCGGCTGATCCAGCAATTGGATTTGATCCGTCGTTGTATGTTCCAGTTCCAGTACGACGATTTCGTTGTGTTGTTTTTTCAATAATGGGCCCGGCAAGTATAGGCGTTGCTGCGGACCGGCGGTATTCCAGTAGCGGCCGAGGTTAAAGCCGTTGATGAAGACATTGCCTTTTGTGAATCCGTGCGTGTCGACATACGTATCCAAGCCTTCTTCGGCATCAAACGAGCCACGGAAGAATTTTGGGAAGCGTACGTCCTGCTCTGTGCCATAGTTTTTTGGCAAGTGTTCGAGTTCCACTTTAAACATCTCCCAATGGAAGAAATACTGTTCGCCGAGCCATAAATTGTTAACCAAGCCTTTCGGGTCGGTCAAATGCTCTCCGTAATTAGCGCGCCCCATGTTTTCCACGAGAATCTCGAGCGTGTTCACCGCTTCAGGGAAATCGAGTGTCAGCATTTTTTCATCGTCGTTGATATAAGTCGTTGCCACATGGCAACCGTTGATGTAAATATAGCCACGATCGCGGATGTCTTTGGAACTGACTTTCAACTCGCCCCGCCGGTTAACGGTCGTGCGGTACAGCGTGTAGCCGTAAGCCTGGCCGATTTCTTCCATTGACAGTGGCACAATATGCTCGACCTTGTCGCTGATCGTTTCCAACACATCGAACAAGCTAGCCGTTTCGGTCAGCGTGACCGTTCCATACGCTTTCGTAGAGACGCTCTCCTCGAAATCGGCTGGTACTTCCCGATACTCGCTCAAGACTTTTTTGACCGCCTTGTATTTCTCGGTGATCGCTCCGCCCTCTGTCAGCAAGCTGTCGTAATCGTAGCTGGTGATCGTCGGGTAGTAGATATCGTAATGATTGGCGCCGTTCATGAAGCCAAAGTTCGTGCCGCCATGGAACATATAGAAATTAACGGAAATATTCTTTTCCATGATTTCCTTGAACACGGAAGCGACGTCTTCCCCACTCCGTACGGTATGCTCTCCTGACCAATAATCAAACCAACCGATCCAAAACTCGGCCACCATTTTCGGCGAATCCGATTTGAAAGCTTCAAGCGCATCGAACGATTCATCCACGCGTGACCCGAAGTTCAAGGTCGTTGTGACATCCGGCATCGAGCCTTGTGTGATAAAGTCCGGGCCATCTGAGGTGAACAAGAAGGTATCGAGCCCATGCTGTTCGTATTGTGCTTTAAAGAAATCAAGGTATGCCAAATCGTTGCCGTATGCGCCGTATTCGTTTTCGATCTGCATGGCGATGACCGGTCCGCCGTTTTGGTAGAGGTGCTTCTTGAATTTCGGCAGCAACTCCGCAAAATAATCTTCCACATGGCCAAGAAAAGCCGGATCGCTGCTTCGCAGAACCAAGTTTTTGTCTTTCATTAGCCAAGACGGCAAGCCGCCCATTTCCCACTCTGCGCAAATATACGGCGCCGGGCGCAAGATGACATACAGCCCCAAGCGATGTGCCAGCTCGATAAACCCTTCGATATCCGCCATTCCGGAAAAGTCGAAGTGACCTTTTTTCGGTTCATGGAAATTCCACGGAATATAGGTTTCAACTGTATTCAGCCCGAGCGCTTTTAATTTCTGCAAGCGATCTTCCCATTGTTCCGGCACGGTGCGAAAATAATGCATGCCGCCTGACAATATTTGGAACGGCTCTCCTTCAAAATAAAACGATCCATTTTTAGCAGTCAGCACATCGACGCCTCCTATGTATGGTGAAAATATTATTGTGTGGCCGGCATTACGCAAAAAAGCTACGCTTTCCGGCGGGAGTCTTCGCTTTTTTGCTCCATGCCTAAGATGAAAACAATTTAAGTAAAGTCATTTTTCGTTAAAATTATCCGTTCATGACACGTCAAGGAGTTGCGCGACGAAATGCCAAGCACTTAATTACTAAAACACCTTACTTAAATTCGCGTTAATTTATAAATAATAGAAGAGAAATCACTCGGATGTTTCTCATGGCGGTAGCGATTGAGCTGCACGCCTGCTCCCATCAATTCATCCCCGTAAAACGTATCGTCGATCCCGTCGATGGCGTATTCGAATTCGGGGTGGAGCCCTTTGAAGAATGCGCGTGCATATCCTGGGTTCGGTTTGGCCAGAACTTGGTAATAGCCGAATATCGCTTCGCTCTGGTCTTCTGACACGACCATCCAACTGGTCACGTTGCCGTCATCTGCGAACGGGCTGGCCAGCCGGTAAAATTGCCCTTGTTGAATGAGCGAACGGTTCTCTTTGTAGAAAGCGATTTGCGCGGTAACGATGGCTTTTTCTTCATCGTCCATTTTCGTTACATCAAGCTCGTAGCCGAATGCGCCGAAATACGCGACTTCTGCCCGCGTCTTCAAGCTCGTGATGCGTCCTACTTGATGATTCGGCACAGCTGACACGTGCGCGCCAATCGAGCTGATTGGGTAGACCATTGACGTTCCGTATTGGATCTTCAAACGTTCGACGGCATCGGTGTCATCACTCGTCCACCCTTGCGGCGCGTAATAGAGCATGCCTGGGTCGAAACGGCTTCCGCCACCTGCACAAGATTCGAACAAAACATCAGGAAATTCCGACGTCAATCGTTCGTACAAGGAATAGACGCCGAGGATATAGCGATGTACGACTTCCCGCTGGCGGTTCGACGGCAATTCCAATGAGCCGATTTCAGTCATATAGCGGTTCATGTCCCATTTCACATAAGAAATCGGCGCATCGCGCAGTATCCCGGCTACTAGGCCGTGGATATAGTCCACCACTTCCTGACGCGAGAAATCCAATACGAGTTGATTGCGGCCGTGCGAGCTTTTGCGATTCGGCACATGGATGATCCAGTCCGGATGCGCTTTGTACAATTCACTTACTTTCGACACCATTTCCGGTTCGAACCACAAACCGAATTTCATTCCCAAATCGACAATGTTTTTCGCCAATTGGCTGATACCGTTCGGCAATTTGCGCTTGTCTTCAAACCAATCGCCAAGAGACGTCGTATCCGCATCGCGCTTGCCGAACCAGCCGTCATCTAAGACGAACAGCTCCACGCCCAATTCCTTGGAAGACTTCGCGAGCCCCAAGATTTTCGTTTCGTCGAAATCAAAATACGTCGCTTCCCAGTTGTTGATCAACACCGGGCGTTCCCGGTCGCGCCACGTTCCGCGCGCCAAACGGCTACGGTACAGCTTGTGATAGGTCTGGCTCATCTCGTTCAAGCCATCCGCCGAATACACCATCACCGCTTCCGGCGTCTGGAAACTTTCGCCGCTTTCCAATAGCCAATTGAAATCAAATGGGTTAATGCCGACCATCAAACGGGTCACGTCGTAATGGTCGACTTCCACTTGCGCCAGGAAATTGCCGCTGTAGACCAAACTCACGCCGTACACGTCGCCGTGATGTTCGGTCGTCGACGGGCGTTTCAGCGCAAGGAACGGATTTTGCTGGGCACTGCTCGTGCCTCTTGTGCTGCTGATGCTTTGAAGGCCTGGCACCAATTTGCGGTTGTGGATATGACGCTCTCTGACCCATGCACCGGACAACTGGACCATTTCGAAATCCGAATCTGGCAAATCGATGCTGGCACTCATCGCTCTCGTCAAATCGATGTCTTCTCGACCGTGATTGATAAAGCGGGCAGAGCGTGTGATGGCGTTCAGTTGTTCAAAAACGCTATAAGACAGCTGGATTTCCACATCGATCGCTTCGTCGTATAACGAAATCTCCAAGGTCGTCGCTTCTTCGTCATGCTCGACATACGTCGCGGGCAAGCCGGCGAGCTTGTTTTTCCCTTGATGGATGGTGTGATGTTGATAGACGAAGTTCGTGATGCGGCTGCCGCTTTGTTGCAAAATCTGATATGCCGGCTCACGGAAATCCGTCGTCCCATACGCCGGGTATTCCTGCTTGAGAATATCGAGCGAAAACTCCAAATCTCCTTCGTAAACGCAAGCGGTATTCGGCATTTCCTCGATATGGAATAAGCGCTCAAACGAGTCCCGGTGGCGCAGTTTTTTGCCGTAATACAACTGGCCGAGCTGTTCATTTTTCAAGATATTGAAAATATAGCTAGTCTTGTCTGTTTGCAGATGAAACTCACGTGTGGCGTCGTTATATAAAATCGGCACAATTTACCTCCCGTATCAGCTAAGTTAATAGTTTTGCAGTGACGATATTCCGCAACCTAGCTTCGCATGCCGCGGGCGTCTACGTTGTTTTACTCCATATTCGAATTAGCAGTAGTTGAAAAGTAGAGTTTTTTTTATGCATTCATTAGCGCCGACGCGTCCACGGGCTAGGCGAAGCAAGAAGACAGGTGGTTTTCCTGGCTTCTTGCGGGAGCCATGCCCCAAGCGGCCGAAGCGGCGTTTAAGGAAACACGTCATTAACTAGTGACATTGACTTTTTAGAGTATTGAAAAAGTCCACAATCCTCTATGAATGAAAAATATAATTCCTATTTGAGCATTCAAAGATCAATGTGCTAGCTGAGTATTTGGAGAAGCGTTCGCTCGACTCCAGTGGATCAGCGAGACGACCGAGACCCCGCAAGGCGCACAGCGGCTGAGGAGGCTTGGGCGCGAGCCCACGGAAAGCGAGCGATAAGCTTCGGAGAATACGATTTTCTGGAACTTATTGACAACACGTAAAGCTGAATTTCATTCAACCCTTAACCGAGCCCATCATTCCCGCAACAAAGTGCTTCTGCATGAGGAAGAACACAAGCGCTGTCGGCAATGTGGCGATGACGATCGCTGACATGATGACTCCGTAATCCGGCGAATAGCTCGAGCCGAGATTCGAAATCAACAGCGGAATCGTCCGTTTTTCCGGTGACTGCAAAATGACCAATGGCCAGAGATAGTTATTCCAGCTATTCATGAAGGCAATAATTGCTGCAGCTGCGTATGTCGTTTTCATTGTCGGCATATAGATGCGGAAAAACACGCCGATTTCACTTAAGCCGTCGATGCGTCCCGCTTCCACCAAATCTTTCGGAAACATCTTCGTGTTCTGGCGGAAGAAGAAAATGAAGAACGCCGTCGTCGCTGTTGGCAAAATGACCGCTCCAAGTGAGTCAATCCCGATGAGCGGTGCCGTTTCACTGATGCTGCCAAACATGCGGTACAGCGGAATCATGATCGCTGCAAACGGAATCATCATCGATAACAACAAAATAGTGAAGACAATGTCTTTTCCTTTGCTGCGGTGAATTTCAAAGCCGTAACCGGCAAGTGACGCCAATAACAGCGTCAAGAACGTCGTGATGATTGCGATGATGGATGAATTGATCAAAGCTGGCACAATATCCACTGTTGCGAAAAGGGTTTTAAAGTTTTCAATCAAATGCGTTCCGGGAAGCAAGCGCCCTTGGGTGACATCAACCGATTTATTGGTGATGCTGACGAGCATCCACAGGAACGGAAAAATCGAAACAATCGCTGCGACACTGAGAAATGTATAGATGAAAATTCGTTTGAAACTGTTCATTTTTTCTCACCCGCCACTCTGAATTGAATAATTGAAAGAATTACTACTAAAATTACGATGACGTAGGAAACGGTTGACGCGTAACCGAAGTCAGGCGTGTATTCAAAAGACAAATTGTAAATATACTGCGAAATTGAAATGGTCGCGTTCCCCGGGCCGCCGTTCGTGATATTGACGATTTCATCAAAGATCTGCAACGTACCAATCGTTGAAGTAATCGAGGTGAACAAAATGATTGGCTTGAGCATCGGGACCGTGATTTGGAAAAACTGCTGGAACGAGCTGGCTCCGTCGATTCGGGCAGCTTCGTAAATCGATTTGTCGACATTTTGCAATGCCGCCAAATAGAAAATCATGTTATACCCCGTCCATCTCCACGTAATGGCCAAAATGATAACCACTTTCGCCCAAAGCGGATCGGCCAAGAAATTAATCGTTTGCGGAATCAAACCAACATTGAGCAGGAATTGGTTGATGATGCCATCGATGCCGAATAAGTATTTAAAAACGACCGAATAGGCAACGAGCGACGTCACACAAGGCAAGAAGATCGCAATTCTGAAAAAGCTTTTGAATTTCAATTTCGGGTCATTCAATAACACGGAAAAGAACAACGCCAAGACGATCATCAACGGCACTTGAATCAGCAAGTAAATCGTTGTGTTGGTCAGCGCGGCGATAAAGGTCGGGTCGCCGAACAATCGCCGCCAGTTATCGAGTCCGACATATTCCAGGTTCGCGCCCATCCCGGACTGAAAAGAGAGCAGGAACGCTTGAACCATTGGGTAAAAGTTGAAGATGGTGATGGCGAGTATCGAGACAATGATAAACAGCCAACCTACTTTTTTCTTGAAAAAGACACCGGTTTTCTGGCGCCTGCTTTCTTCGTATTTAGTCCGAACCGGGAGATCCACCTCGGCTTTTTTTGTTCCTAGCTGGCTCATGTTCCTCATCCCTCCTATAGAAAAACCTTGAGTTGTGCCCAACTGGTAAGTGATAAAGCACTTCTACCAGTTCGTCGGCGTCAACTCAAGGCTTCATGAATTTCCAATCAATTATTTGAGTTGTGCTTCAGCTTGTCCTTGGACATTTTCAAGTACCGTATCCAGTTCTGCGCCGTTCAAATAATCTTGCATGCCAGTGACCAGGATGTCTTCGATCGCATAGGTGTGAAGACCGTAATTAACAGCTGGAATTTCGTCTGTCCATGCAGAAAGATCGGTGATGAGCTGCTGCCCGCCGAAGAATTCATCTTCTACTGCGTATGCATCTCCTTCAGCTGCTGGTGAATACGTTCCAAGTGCGCCAATGTCTTTTACAAGTGTTTGATACAAATCAGGATTAGACCCGAATGTATTCAAGAGGAAATCGGCTGCTTGCTCCTTGCCGTCTACGTTCAGTACGTACCACGAGCTGCCGCCTAGGTTCGAGGCATTCACTGCGCCATCCATATCCAGGCGTGGCATTGGAACGACTGCCCAGTTGCCGGATTGATCAGCGGCTTGTTTAACGCTTGGCGTGATCCAGTTGCCTGTTGGCACACTAGCGACATCGCCACTGTTGAAAGCGCCTACAAATTGGCTCCAGTCTGAGACGATTTTTGCGATGTCCGCATCCATCATTTCTTTATATGTTTCAAAACCAGCTTCAAGCGTTTCGTTTCCGGCAATGTTCGGTGTCGAACCATCTTCTTCCACGTACCAAGAGCCATTCGTCTGGATCATCATGCGCACTTGTGCCAAATCGTTTGGATCCAAAGTCAGCATATTTTTGCCTGTTGCTTCTTTAACATCTTTGCCGATTTCGATGTATTCCTGCCAAGTGATATCCGTTACGTCTTCAACCGAGTAGCCGGCTTCTTCCAAATAATCCGTTCGTACATATAGTGCTGCTACGCCTGAGTCAAACGGCAATCCGTATTGCTCCCCGTCATAGCTCGTCGTCGCCGTTTTATAATCTGCAAAGTCGTCCGCATTAATAACATCCGTCAATGGATGGAAGGCATCCGGGTATGCTTGCAAGAAACTTTGCGCACGGTAATCTTCGATCAAGACAATATTTGGCATGCCATTTGTTGTCCCTGAACTAAGCCCCGTGTTGAGTTTTTGAATAATATCATCTTGTGCGTTTTCAATGACGTTGACTTCGTAATCGCCGTCGCCATTGTATGCTTCTTTGGCGTTTTCAAGAGCCGCAATATTGAAGGCTGGGTCCCATGCCCAAGCTGTAATTTCATCTACTTCTGTTGATCCCTCTGAACCGCTTCCCCCACTTGCCTCTTCATCTCCGGAAGAACAAGCTGCCAAAGCGACCATGCTGGCTGCCGCTACAAACATCAGATTAAACTTCTTCATTATGAAATCCCCCTTTTTGTAAGCGCTTAACTTTTTCGCCTTGTAGCCAGTATAACGGCCAAAAAAAAAAGATTGTTAGCACAATCTTTAGGTATTCTATCCGAAAATTTTTAGATATTTCAATTTTCTCTCTGATTCCTTGTAATATGATTAGGTTCTTGGAATTTCGTTGGCATTTGGTGAACAAATAAATCAGAGATAGAAAAATAGAATTTTAAAATCGCTTCAGGTGGGCGCTTTCCGCGGACACGGCTTCAGCCGCTTCCCTCGCTTACGCTCAGTCCAGGGTCTTCAGCTCGTGCTATTTCCGCAGGAAGCGAATCGTGCTTGGCAGGATTCGTTTGCGACGCAGCAGCGCAGCGATGTAGGAGCACCTCTTTGCTCTTCGCCACCTTCCGCTCTTTCGGATGAACTATTGAATAGATATGTAGCAAAATAGCGCAGACTCCTTGGGGAGCAGAAACGGAGGTGGCTTTCCAACTCCGTTTCGACGAAGTGCTGAAATCCATTCGGGCGTTTAGCCCGAATTAGTTCAGCGCAAGCCCCCAGGAAGCGAATTAGTGAAGCGGAGCTGAGCCAATTCGTTTGCGATGCTCGATCGCAGAGAGAGTTGAGCAAAGCTTTTCAGCTGTTTTGTGGAATATCGCTTATAAAGAAATCTAAAAAATCCATTCAACTTACACCATGACTTTCTGAAGCGGCAATTCCACTTTGACTTTGGTGCCTTCGCCTTTCACGCTTGAGATGTCTACGCCGTATTGTTCACCGTAAAGCATCTGGATGCGTTCGTGGACATTGCGGATGCCAATTCCGCTGAACAGATGGCGTTTTTCTTTGATATCTTCTTTCGTATGGTCACCTTTAATTTCCATGCCATCGCCGTTATCGACGATTTCGCACAATAAATGATCACCTTTTTGGGACACCAAGATTTGCACGAAGCCTTGTTTTTTCTCATTGAATGCATGGAAAAATGCATTTTCGATAAACGGCTGCAAAATCAGTTTCGGCAATTGGCCATCCAGGCAGTCCGGCGAAATAAAGAAATTAACTTTGATGCCATCGCCATAACGCGACTGATTGATTAGTACATAGTTTTTCAAATCCGCTATTTCCTGCTCAACGGTGATCGTCTGCTCAACATTGCTGAGGGCATTTTGCAACAGCGCGATCAGGGCATGGATCATGTCGGTCGCTTGCTCTTTTTTACCTTGTTGGATCATAAACTTAATTGACGCCAAAGTATTGTAGATAAAATGTGGGTTGATCTGATGCTGCAGCGCCATCAATTCGGCACTACGCTGTTTTTGCTGCGCCTGTATCGCCAAATCGACGTATTCTTGTAATTCATTCAACATGGAGTTAAACGCATTCGCGATTTTCTTCGCTTCGTAGCCGCCAGTTTCAGCGACCGGCACGTTGAAATCGTGCTTTGCCATGGTCGAAATTTGCTTGACTAAGCGACTGATCGAGTTGGTCATGCGCCGAGAAATGATGAATACGACAATGACCGCCAACAACACAATACCGAGACTGATGAGCATGATTTCCCTCGTATTGATAAGATTGGCCAATA